>JANRME010000242.1:0-27944 GCA_033761835.1 Saprospiraceae bacterium | reverse complement strand
ATGTATATAATGAGTGCTATGGTCGATTTTATGCGCGTACCGGAAGTAAAGGAGGTAATCGTTACACATTTAGGTTATCCTGAATATGTACTCGACATTCTCGGTGTTGCAAAAATTGTCGCCGCAATGGTGTTGCTTGTTCCACGTTTTCCAAGGCTAAAAGAATGGGCGTATGCGGGGCTTACGATTCACATCATTGGCGCAATTTGGTCGCACTTGGCAATCGGTGATCTTGCATTAGGTGGAATCAGTATGCTCTTATTTTTAGTCGCCACCTCTTATTTCTTCTATCGGCGCGTAGAGCCGGCAGGGAAATTACATTTTGCGTTGCAATAACAAAATTATCCGCATTTTTAACTTGAGATGTGCCGCATTGCTCTTTCCTTCGGGAGCTGGAGGTTTAGTGTGGCACAATTTTTATTTACCTAAATTCAATATAACTAATGCATAGCACCATGCAAAACATGATAAAAAAATGCACCACCTATAAATTTTAGCGTTAGCAAGAACAGAAATAAGGTCAATACACTAATCACCGCCTGCTTAATAAAGCTTTGATTAGTAATAAAAAATATATTCTTCTTTATTGAATTTGAAACAACATCTTGTTGCTTCACATCCGCCACGAACCGGTAGCCTTTTTTAGGCAAAGTCTCGATCAAATCCGGAGCATTAAAGTATTGTATAAATAACTGCCGCAATTTGGAAATGGCTTTCGTCAAGGCAGGATTTCCTACTCTCGCATCCCCATCCCATAAGGATGCTATGATTTGTTCGCGTAAAATAAGTTGCTGAGGCTGTCGCGCCAACATCAATAGCAAGGCTAAGAGTAATGGTTCCAGTCGTATCGCATCATTTTGATGTTTGAATTTGATTTCGCCCGATTGCGCATCCACCAGGATTTGATCGTTGAGTATCAACTTTGTATTCATAGCTTTTCTGTTTTAGGAATAAAAATAAGACTTTTTCTTCAGACGCTTTTTTAAATCATTTGGTCGCAATTATATCAATTTTACGCAAAAAAAATGATGCGTATTATTATCACCCTTTTGCTCTTTTTATTAGCAAAATCAATAACTGCACAAGATGCAGCTTTGTTACAGGAAGCAGACAATTCTTATCGAAAGCAAGACTGGAAATCAGCCATTGCTACTTATCAAAAAATAACCGAGGTCAATCCTTATAATGGCAGGTATTGGTATAGGCTCGCATTCGTTGCTCTCAAAACGGGTCAATATGATATAGCCATTCGCGCCGGAGAAAAAGCTTCCACGCTCTACTTTCTTCCTGGCAATGCGATGTATAATCTCGCTTGTGCGTATGCGCTGGATGGTCAAACGGAAAAAGCCTTAGACTGGCTTGAGAAAGCGTATGATAATGATTTTAATGAGTTACACAATATTATAAATGATGAAGATTTGAAAACTTTACATGATACACCGCGCTTCAAAAACTTGACGGGACGAACGCAAACTACTTTTGCCAGTCGCGAGGAGGGCTGGCGATATGATTTGCAATATTTAATTCATATCTTTGAAAAATATCATGTAAATATATTTCATGATATAACGCCAACAGCGTGGCAGCAAGCTTGTGAAAAGCTATATCAATCTATTCCATCCATGACGGATTATGAAATTACCCTGGCAATGACAAAGCTGGTAGCAATGATTAATGACGGTCATACCAATATGTTTCCATATTCCAATGGAAAAATGAACCGCCTGCCCATTGAGCCTTATCTCTTCCAGGATGGACTTTTTGTAAAGTCAGCTGCACCTGCTTACAAACATTTAATTGGTAAAAAAATTATTTCGATTGGCGGCATTAGCGCAAACGACTTATTAGCAAAAAGTTATGAATATATTGGTAATGATAATGAATGGCAAAATAAAATGATGGGTCCACTCCTATTACAAACCGGTGAATTTTATTGCACCCAAGGTAATATCAAGGATTGTAAAAATATTCCTGTCATTCTGCAAGATCATAATGAAAAAACAACGCAAGTAATATTGGAGACGATGCCCTGGAAACTTGATAATCATTCTGAAATGCTCAATCCATCTAAAAAAGATTGGGTATATGACAATGCTACTGCCACCAATCCACTGCCTTTGTATTTGCAACATCCCGAAAAAAATTATTGGATGCACATCATGGAAGAGCAACAATTATTATATTTTCAATTTAATCAAGTTGTCAATCAATTTAATCACGCTGAAAATAAAGTGGGAGAAACCATTGAAGCTTTTAGTAAAAGACTAGAACAAACCATTGCAGATAAGCCCATCGAAGCCTTAGTTATTGATATTCGGAATAATACAGGTGGAAATGGCTTTCTTGCTTTACCAATTATTAAAACCATTATAAAAAGTGATAAAATTAATCAACGAGGGAAATTGTTTATCATCACCGGAAGACGCACGTTTTCCGCGGCAATGGAATTTGCCTGCAAGTTAGAATTATGGACAAATGCAATGTTTATTGGTGAGCCAACTGGTTCTAGTCCAATTAATTATGGTGAACACAATCCTATTATGTTACCATATAGCGGCTTGATGGCAAGCTATTCCAGCAGATATTTTCAGCATGGTTATAGCTCGAAAGACAATCGCCCTTTTATTGCACCCGATATTGCAGCAGAACTTCACTCCAGTGATTATTTTAATAATATCGATCCGGCGATGGATGCGATTATAAAATATCTTAAAAAATAAATATTTTATATAAATGTGCCACACCTTTGAGGTGCGGCACATTTTTTTTATTTCAACGTCTCCTGAAACAACTTAAAGATTCGTTTGTACTCATCCGTCCAGCTGCTCGGCTCCACAAAGCCATGATCTTCAAGGGGATATACTGCAAATTCCCAATTATCTTTTTTCAATTCAATTAAGCGTTGCGACAGGCGCACCACATCCTGAAAATGCACATTTACATCCACCATACCATGTAATATCAATAAATTATCTTTTAAACCTTCTGCAAAATTGATCGGCGAACTGCGGTGATACGCAATGCTATCCTCCTGCGGTGAATTCAAAATATTATTGGTATAACCGTGATTATAATGTGCCCAATCTGTCACAGAACGCAGGCCAGCGGCACTTTTGAACGTACCTGGGCTGGTAAATAACGCCATCAATGTAATAAAACCGCCATAAGAACCGCCATAAATACCAATCTTGTCTTTACCAATATTATAATTATTTACTAAAAATTTAGCGCCATCCACTTGATCTTGCAAATCCCTACCGCCCATATATCGATAAATCGCTGTGCGCCAGTCTCTTCCGTAACCATCGCTTGCACGATAATCAATATCAAGAACTGTATAACCATTGTCTGCCAGCAAATTATGAAACATATATTCTCGTGAATAACTGCTCCACCATTTATGCACATTTTGTAAATAGCCTGCCCCATGCACAAAAATGACAGCAGGGCCACCCTTTTTAGGCTTTGCCGGACGATAAATTCTGGCAGGCACCTCTACCCCATCGCTGGCTTTGAACCATACGATTTCCGGGTCGCGCCATTTGTATTTATTAAATTCGGCGGTTGTTGATTGCGTAATTTGTTTCATTTGTGCGCCGGCCCGATTTTCCATTACATATAATTCCCAGGGTTTATTACTATAAGAATAACGAACAGCTAAATATTGCTCATTTGGCGAAAGTGTAACTTCATTATTCCCAACAAGATCAGTGATTTTCTCAAGCTTGCCGCCATTCACGGATAATTTATAAAAATGCTGCTCGTGCGGCCCTTCCGCATTAGCAGTAATGTAAAAATATTGCTTATCATGCGATAAATCTGCAGATCGAATTTCAAATTTACCATTTGTTAGCGCTTTTTGTTCACCGGATATTACATCTACTAAATAAAGATGTGAATAACCCGTCTTTTCTGATTGAAAATATAAAGTTTTATTATCTGCCAGCCAACCTAAATTATTACCACCAAACCAACCCACGCCCGGCCCGCCAATCCAAGCATCATCGTGCTGATGATCTAATAATTTTAATTTCCCCGTCGGCAAATCCAGAAGCATGATCCAGCGATCTTTATTATCTTGTGATGTAATATTTACAACCGCTTTACTATCTTCTGAAAAAAGTGGACCAAAAAAGCTGACTTCGCGCGGCTTTTCGTATTGATCTTTATAAGGTTCGCTGCCTTTATGATAATCTTTCAAAAACGCGGGTTTATTATAAATACCTGGAATTTGCTTAGTATCAACCAGATATACCGTATCTTTTTCTATATCATAAATACCAAATTCATAAGTGTCTTGTGGAGAACCAACTTTCGGGCGAGCCCGCAAATCCTCGGTTGCACCAGATTCTGTTACATAATTGGGTACATCGGTGCGTTTATCGGGAGCAGATTTTGTTAAACGGAATGTAATAAATTTCAAATCAGGGCTGGCTTGTATGCTCGACATATTTTTATCCCCATAATAATATTCATAAGGGCGCTTGGGCTGTAATTCTTTGTTGCGAGTTTGCTGCAATTCCCGTTCTGCCTTGCGTTCGCGGAGAATATCAAACAATTCCATTTGCTGCGCTTCCAGAAATTGCTCATTCGCAGTCTTTCGGGGTTCGTCGCGTTTATTGCCGCGTCTGAAATTCGTTAATTGAGTTATGATACCATTTTCAGAAATAGTAAATAAATTGCCACCGGAATTATAAATAATTTTAGTTTCGTCGCCAGAAAATTGAGCCCCAAACTCAGCATCAACGGTATTTGTGATTTGTGTAATTTCGCCGCTTGATGTATCCATTATAAAAATATCTCCATTTTTAGTAAATAATTTCCGGCTGCCATCTTTATTATAAACGCCGCCCGAAGGCAACATTTTTTGTTCTTCGATACCTACTTTCATTGGCTTTCCGTCAGCAATATTTACTTTATATAAACTGCGGAGGGTGTCCATCTCCGGATTCCAGGAAAAATAAATCGTTTTGCTGTCTTCCGACCAACTAATGCCTGTTGGCGAATAGCCAATGAAATCATCGCCTTTCATGATTTGCTCAATAGTAAGCGTAGACGTATTGATTGCCTTTTGGCTGAAGCCAAGCATCGAAAAAGCACAGAAAATGATAATAAAGTAAAGTCGCATGATGATAAGGTTGAAGGTTTTAGGTTTCAGGTTTTAAAGTTGGCGGCTAAAATAGGAAAAATGAGTGAAAATTTATATTCTCACAGCCTACTGTGATTCCCATCACTTACTTTCTTTACAATCCTCCTTTTCTTTGTAGCAAAAAATTGAACACTAATTATGAATGTAGCAGAATTATTTCAACAAGAAGGCTTGACCCTGATTGACGTGCGCGAACCTTTTGAATTTTCGATGGGCCACGCCGAGGGTGCGATTAATATTCCTTTGGGAAGCATTCCTGCCAATATTGACAGGATTCGCCAAATGCAGCAGCCTGTAATATTATATTGCCGTTCAGGAAATCGGAGTGGGCAAGCAGAAGCATTCTTACGCAATTGTGGTGTTCCACAAGCGTATAATGTTGGCAGTCTGGAGGATGTACTTCATTATCAGCAAGTAACAAAAGTATAATTCGTTGTTAACAGGATTAGGATGAGCAAAGGGCAGTGCAATCGCATTGCCCTTTTTTATTTCGTATTCTTGAAACCTTTCTTTTTTTTAATCGTAATACCATGTAATATTAATATAACAAATTAGAATTCCCCTGCATGGCTAAAGTGCTTATTACCGACGATGAAGGCAGTATCCGCCGTACTTTGAAAGAGATTTTGCAATTTGAAAAATACGAAGTTGATGAGGCTACTGATGGTCTGGATTGTCTTGCCAAAGTGAAAAAGACGCAATATGATGCGATCTTGCTTGACATCAAAATGCCGAAAATGGATGGCATGGAAACCCTCGAAAAACTACAGGAACTCGCCCCGGATACGCCGGTGATTATGATCTCGGGGCATGGTACGATTGATACGGCCGTAGAAGCAGTGAAAAAAGGAGCCTTCGATTTTATTGCCAAACCGCCTGATTTGAATCGCTTGTTAATTACCATTCGGAACGCGATGGACAAATCGAGCCTGGTGAGTGAGGCTAAAGTCTTGAAACAACGTATTGCCAAGTCGAAAGTGCAGGAAATCATTGGTGAATCGGAAGGTATTATCAAGATCAAGGAAACCATCGAGCGCGTAGCGCCTACCGATGCCCGGGTACTGATTTTGGGTCAGAATGGTTCTGGTAAGGAACTCGTCGCCCGTTGGTTGCATGAGCAAAGCCATCGTTCCAGCGCTCCGATTGTCGAGGTTAACTGCGCAGCTATTCCTTTAGAACTAATTGAAAGTGAGCTGTTTGGACATGAAAAAGGTGCTTTTACTTCAGCGATCAAGCAACGCATCGGCAAATTTGAACAAGCACACGGCGGCACGCTTTTTTTAGATGAAATTGGCGATATGAGTCTTTCGGCACAAGCCAAAGTCCTCCGGGCATTACAGGAAAATCGCATCACCCGCGTGGGCGGCGACAAGGATATAAGCGTGGACGTACGCGTAGTAGCGGCTACCAACAAGGATTTGCGCAAGGAAATAGAGGCTGGGCGCTTCCGCGAAGATTTGTATCATCGCCTCGCAGTTATTATCCTGCAAGTGCCTTCCCTCAATGAACGCAGGGAAGACATTCCTTTATTGGTCGAACATTTTATTATGCAAATTTGTAGTGAATATAATATAGCTTCCAAAAATATTACACTTGAGGCGCTGAAGCTATTACAACAAGTGAATTGGACCGGCAACATCCGCGAATTGCGCAATGTGGTAGAGCGTTTAATTATACTGAGTAGTAATGAAATCACTGCTGATGACATAAAAATGTATGTACTGCCTACCAGTGCTGCATCCCAGCAAAAATTGCGCGAAGTTTTTGAGCAATTCGGCAATATTGACGACCTGTATCGTTTTATCGAACAAGAATTTGCCAACTATAAAAGTAATTGAGTATTTTTCGCATAGAAAATAATATGGGAAGCCCATCGGAGGTTCCAGTAGGCTTTTTATTATAGTTTTATGTGGAAATATTTACTAAAGCTAAATTTCATATCATTAGTACTGATTTCTATCCTCTTTCCTTAAAAATAGGGCTATGCTAAAAAAGTTCTTTTTTTCTACAGCAACTATTAATCTCAACCAGGGCATTGCCATCATCAGAATCATCGTAGGTGCGCTTATAATGTATCATGGTCAGGAAGTATTTAATCCCAAATTAATGAGCGAGTATATGACCTGGGATACCTTTGCTGGTTCAAATGCTGCGCTGCTGGTTTATCTTGGCAAATCTTCGGAGTTCATCGCAGGACTCTTGATTTTATTTGGCTTCTGCACGCGACTTGGAGCGCTTATTGCAATAGGCACTTTATCTTATATCACATTTTTTGTAGGTAACGGCAGGTTTTGGTACGAAGATCAGCATCCATTTATGTTTGTGCTCTTTGGATTATTATTCATTTTTACAGGCCCGGGCGCGTGGAGTATCGATGGTTTAATAGAGAAAAAAATCAAATCATAAACTCTTGACAATAAGTCAATTCCAAGCAAAAAATCTTTATTAATTGATTTAATTATAACATTAAGAAAATTTTTAATTTTATACATTTATCACTTGAATATCAAATCCGGCTTCTTCCACGGCATCTATCACTGCCTCCAAGGTCATATCCTTGCCTTCCACCGTTAAAATTTTATCAGGATTATTAATATCTACTTCCCATTTTTCAATACCTTTCACTTCATTCAGAAAGCCGGTCACCGTGCGTACGCAGTTGTTGCAGTTGATATTGGTTTTAAATTGTAACTTCATAGTAGATTCCAGATTTGGAGATGCCAGATTCCAGATTTTATATTTTTAACAAGCATCTGGTATCCGGCATCTTATGTCGATGAAAAATCGTTTTACTACAAAAACACCTAACTAAAATAAGAGTTGAATGAAAGAGAAATCGAAAATCAGAAATCGGAAATCGGAAATAATTTGTAACTTGATTTTATTGCTCTTGCTAATATGGACGAGTGCTGCGGGGCAGCAGGTGCTGCGGGGGAAGGTGATTGATGCGGATAGTAAGGAAATCTTACATGGTGCTAATATTCTTATAATTGGAACACAGGTAGGCACTTCAACTGATTCTTCAGGTGCATTTTTATTAACTGTACCTAGCCATGGAAGGTTACAAATATCTTTTATTGGATATATTGATATTATTATAGATTTAGATACAATCAATCTAAATGAAGTTTTGAATATTGAAATGATTTCTGAAGAGGTGATAATTGACACATATTATCCAGTTATTTATGCCCCTCGCATTCCCGTCACCCTCAACACCCCTGCCCCAGTAATGAAAATGTATCCAGAAGATTTACAACGCGATGATAATCTGATGATTGCGCCAGCATTGAATCGCATTCCGGGTGTGTATATGCAAAACGGCACGCTCAGCACCAATCGCATCAGCATTCGCGGCATCGGGAGTCGCTCTTTATTTAGCACCGCTAAAATCAGGACTTATTTAGACGAAATCCCTGTCACCAATGGCGTCGGCGAAACTTCACTGGAAGATATTGACCTGAGCTTATTATCAGAAGTCGAAATATATAAAGGCCCGACGGCCAGCGTGTACGGCGCAGGTTTGGGTGGTTTGATTCATCTAAAAAGCTTAAATTATGAGGCGAATCTGCCATCTTCTGCATCGACCCAATTTCAAATGGGCTCGTTTGGTTTAATACGAAATGTAACAACTTTGAATTTGAATAGTAATAAAGCGCGGCTTGATTTAAATTATAATAAAACGCATAGCGATGGCTGGCGCGATAATAATAAATACGACCGCGAGGGCTTCACGGCGCTAAGCAAACTAAATATCATTAAAAATGGTATTACAACCTTACTCGCCAATTACACACACGTCAAAGGATTCATTCCCAGCTCTTTAAACAAGAATGATTTTGAAAATAATCCCGAACGGGCGGCATTTATCTGGAAAAACATTAATGGTTTTGAAGAATATGATAAAATTTTAGCAGGGTTATCGCATCAGCAATCATTTAATAAAATAAAAAATACGACGAGTTTATTTACAACCTGGCGCAATGCCTACGAGCCGCGTCCTTTCGGCATTTTAGATGAAAATAGTCTGGCTTTTGGCGCTCGTACAAGGCTGGATTATAATAATTCTATAAATGCGATTATCTATAGCCTCGGTAGTGAAGTTTTTTCTGAACATTATGATTGGCAGAATTATCAAATCCGAAGCGATGCGACTAAAGATACTTTATTGCAAGATAATAAAGAACAGCGTTTTTATTATAATGTTTTTGCGGAAGCTGAGTGGAGACTGGACTCCTGGACATTAAATGCCGGTGTAAATATGAATCAAACCAATTATGATTTAGAAGATCGTTTTTTAAAGGATGGGAATGATTTATCAGGTGAATATAATTTTAAAACCATTCTGTCGCCTAGAATTGGCTTAGTATATCGTCCAAAAGATAATATTAATGTGTACGGTACTGTAAGTCATGGTTTTTCGCCGTCAACGCTGGAGGAAACGCTTACGCCGAGCGGTGCGATCAATTCTGATATTCAGCCCGAGCAGGGTTGGAATTTTGAAATTGGCAGCCGAGGGCATCATGTTTTTAATAAATTGAGTTATGAAATTACATTTTATACCATGCAAATCCGTGATTTGCTCGTGGCAAGGCGCACCGATATTGGTCAATTTGTAGGTGTAAATGCTGGCAAAACAACACATAATGGTATCGAAGCTTATTTACATTATGATATTTTTAATAATAAAATATTACAAACCTTTGTGGGCTATACTTTTGCGGATTATAATTTTAAAGATTTTGTAGATGGGGATAATGATTATTCTGGTAATAAATTGACAGGCACATCGCCGCATATCGCCAGCGCAGGGCTTGATTTTACTGAATCTCGGACAGGCTTATATGGAAATATTACATTCCAGTTTACAGATGTAATTCCATTAAATGATGCCAATTCTTTATACAGTAATGCGTATAAATTATTGAATAGTAAAATTGGTTGGCGCAAAAATCTTGGAACTAAATGGAATTTTAATATTTACACTGGTATTAATAATATTTTGGATGAAAAATACGCTTCTATGTTGCAGATTAATGCGCTGGGACCGGCGTTTCGCTATTATTATCCTGGGCTACCACGCAATTTTTATGGCGGTGTTTCTTTAAGGATGACTTGGTGAGGATGACCAGGAGACTATGTGACTTAAAGACTTAGAGATCGAGTAAGTGAACATTTTGAATGTTTGCGCAGTTAAAATCCGCATGGAAATCAAACTGATAAAAAACGAAGAAATTGATAAAGTCAAGTGGAACAGTTGTGTACACTATGCGAATAATGGCAATGTGTTTGGTTATAAATGGTTTCTCGATCATGTGGCGAAAGATTGGGATGGCTTGGTGGAAGGTGATTACGAATCGGTATTTCCGTTGGTGTGGCGCAAAGGTTTTTTCGGGGGTAAAGAATTACATCAGCCGCCATTGATGCGTGAATTGGGTTTGTACTCTATTAATGCCTTGTCAATCAAACGAATAAAAAGTTTCTTAAATGCGATACCAGGCGAGTATAAATCAATAGAAATTGTAGTAAATGAACAAATCAATTTGCCGAAAGACCATGATTTTAAAGTAGAAGAATTATGCAATCATCAGTTGTTATTAACCGAATCTTATGATATTTTACAAAATAATTACACAAAGGATATAAAAGATCAACTCGCCATAGCTTCAGCTAATCAATTGATTTCCACCACTAATATAAAACCGGAAAAAGTCGCAGATTTTTATCATAAATATGCCAAAGATCGGCGCAGTCTGGAGCGTAATTTTTATGCTTTGCAGCGTCTCATGTATAATGTGTTGCACCGGGGATGGGGCTTTGCTTCTGGCATTCAGGATGAAAAAGGCGAATTATTAGCTGTGAATTTTTTTATTTACAGTCATAATAAAGTGTTGAGCCTCGTTCCGGTCGAGTCGCCGCGTGGCGCGGAATTTGGAGCGTTGCCTTTATTATTTGATATGCTGTTGCGTACGCACGCGGATCGACCTATGATATTGGATTTTAATACGGAAAAGCGAAATGAATTGGCTTTACATCTTGGTGCGCGAGAGAATATTTATTACAAAATCAAAAGAGATAAACGGAAATGGGGTATTTTTTGAAATAAAAAATGGTTTGCCAAATAGCATATTTGACAAACCATTTTATAATAGAGTTGTTCGAGAATAAAATTTACTAAATCTTAAAGGCTTAGCAAGTCTTTGGCTATCAATAAAATAGATGTGCGTATTTTTATTTTTAAACAACTTTAATATAAATGTAATAAAAAATATTTTACTTACCCCCTTCGAGTTGTTTAATTTCATATTTAGCGCGTTCGCCATACTTTGTGCCGGTTACCAATTTATAAGCGGCGATTGCTTCTGATTTTTTTCCTAATGCTTCATACACTTCGCCTAAGCCAAAATTGGTTTTGTCTTTATCCTCGCCTTGAGCAAGTTCTACTGCTTTTTTGCCATGCTCTAAAGCTTTTTCCAGTTCTTTTTTCGCCAAAAGCGATTGTGACAGATAATAATGTGCATCCGCCGTTTCTTTTTCTGCCAAAAAAGCTTCTGCACAAGCGATAGCAGCGCTCCATTGCTTTTTGCCCCAGGCTACTGCTGCCAGGTTTTCGGCTTTTTTGTACATATCTGCAGCACGGTCGGGTTTGTTATCTTTTTCAGAAATCGCACCCGCTTTTAAGTATGCCTTTACGGCTTCTACGTCTTGCCCTTTGCCTTCTAATGCTTGAGCGCGTCCAATATAATTGGCATAAAAATCAGGATTATACTCAATCCCCTCGTTATAAAGCTTGAGCGCTTCATCAAATTTATTTGCCTTGCGCAAATCATTGCCCACGTAATAAGTAGCAATAGCACCGTTCTGCTTAGACAATTTAAGCACTTGAGCATCAGTCTCCGAAGTAGAATCAGCCGCTGCAATCGCCTTTTCAAAAAGAGGGAGCGCCGCAGCATATTGCTTGGCTTTCATATTGGCAAGCCCTTCGTTGTACAAAGAAGCCGCCGAAGGTGCGTCTTGCGCGAAAGAAGCATTTACAAATCCTATGAATGCAAATACCAGTGCGAAGATAGTCAGCTTTTTTCCCATCATTAATTCTGTTTTTAGTGAAAAAATCGGCACGAAAATAGTTTTTATATAGAGAAAAGGGAAATTTTTAACAATTAACTTATTTTTTAGTCGGATGGCTACATTTTCTTAAAAAAAGAATAGAATTAGTTCTTGATGAGGCAGCGTTTTATGAAATAAAATTCCGAAAAATCATCAGAAAGTCTATTTATATATTTTTAAATCGTTTAGCTTTTCTTATCCGTTCAAAATGAATAAATTAGGCGCGATTTTGTAAACATAATTCCCAAACTAAACCATTTTCACTATGACTTTACTCGAACGACTCACAGCCCCAGGCGCCAAACGTATCCTGGCTTTGGATGGTGGTGGCATTCGTGGCGCGCTTACTCTCGGTTTTCTGGAAGAGATTGAAACCTTGCTCCGCAAACGCTATGGCAAAGGGGAGGATTTTCGGCTCTCCCATTACTTCGATCTGATTGGTGGCACCAGCACCGGCGCTATTATCGCCGCAGGATTGGCAACCGGTATGAAGGTATCGGAATTGGCTAACCATTATCAGAATCTCGGCGGTATTATTTTTGGCGACCGAATCAACGTATTCAATATCAATGAAATAAAGAAGCTACTGAAAGTAATGTACGATGCCACGCCTTTAGAAACCGCTTTGAAAGAGGTATTTGGCGATATTAAATTGGGCGACGAGCGCATCAAAACAGGGCTTTGTGTTGTAGCCAAACGCGCTGATAAATTCAGCCCCTGGTTTATGTATAATCACCCAAATGCCAAATATTATGACGATAAAACGGATGTAAAAACTGGTAAAATAGTACCCGGCAATAAACATTTTCCACTGCGCGACATCGTGCGGGCCAGCGCGGCAGCGCCTACTTATTTCCTGCCAGTGAAAATGGATGTGGGTGATACCCAGAAAAATGCCGTTTTTATTGATGGCGGC
This sequence comes from Saprospiraceae bacterium, assembly GCA_033761835.1. Taxonomy (GTDB): domain Bacteria; phylum Bacteroidota; class Bacteroidia; order Chitinophagales; family Saprospiraceae; genus JADJNW01. The sequence continues at coordinate 14,772 of JANRME010000242.1, read as the reverse complement.
GTGAGTATGCACAACAATCCTGCACTTCAGCTTTTCCTCATGGCTACGCTGAAAGCTTATGGATTCAACTGGCAAACAGGCGAAGAGAATCTTTTTATACTTTCTTTAGGCACAGGCACTTACACCAAGGATTTGGACCCCGATGACATGATGAGTAAAAATATGCTGAGTTGGGCTGCTTCTTTGCCCGATCTTTTTATGGAAGATGCGACGTATTACAATCAAACTTTGTTGCAACTCATGGGGCGTGCCCTTACACCAGTGAAGATTGATAGCGAGTTGGGCGACTTGGGAAAAGAGGATTTATTGGGTTCAAAATTATTTACGTACGCACGCTACAATGTGCTGTTGGAATCGGAAGTGATGAAAGAACTGAACTTGCCACAGTTTGCCGACGAAAAAACACTCGAATCGCTTCGCAAGATGGATGACGCCGATCAGCGGGAAAGCCTATACAAAATTGGGCAAGCAGCAGCTGAGAAGTACGTGAAAGCGGAGCATTTTGAACCAAAGTTTGATCCAGTAAACCTATAAGGCTTTAAATTTAGGCCTCATCCAATTTATAGGTCTCGAAAAACTCCTGTCGGGCGATGCGATAGGTTTGTCGCAAATCAAGCGGCACAGCTAAGTAATCTCCTTTTTTAGCGACCATTGCTTCGCCCCAGGACGCTTCAAATTGAAATTCAGTAGGCTGTCCAAGTTTTTGCAAAATCCTATCGGTAAGCTCTATTGCCAGGATTTTCCCTATGGGCTGATACTCTGCCCAACCATTGGGTAGGTCGCGCAACCAACGATAGCGCTGTTTAAATTTTTCTTCGCTCATCAGGTATTGCTCCCCGGCGTAGGTAGTATTTTTTACAATTATATCATCTTCATCGGCAGTATTAATGGTTTCAGGCCCATCCGCCGTCACGGTCATAATGGGCTCTCCTTCTTCCGCAGGTTTAGCATGAATCGGGCGGTATTTGGCATATTGTTTTCCTTCTTTTTGAAGCAAAGGAATCAATGCTTTGAGCAATTCTTTTTGACTAATCATTCAACAAAGGTAGTGTTTCACATAAATTCAGCGCCACAAAAGTATTTTTATCAAATTTAAGGTTTACCGGCTTCTGTATCCGACCAATTTTCCTTCCATTGCGCATTTTCTTTTGACAGGATGCTTTCAATTTCGATGACAAATTTCTGGAAAGGATTATCAAGCTCGGCGTATTTAGCGGCATTTGTTTTGTAAAGAAATTGCTCCCGCTTGAGGTCCTCCGTTGTAGAACGATATTGAAGCCAATTATCGTGATATTTATTCAACGATAACAAACCTTCACAAAAAGCAATAATAACGCCTAACGCGCCAATCGTCACTTTCAACCAAAATAAGTTCTCTTCAAGAAAACCAGTGAGAAAGGGAATGAGCAAGGAAGACAATAATACAATTCGCTTCAGGAGTTTGTACCAACGTTGATTAAATGCAGATTTTCCTTCCAACCAATTGATTTGATCTTGTACACGCTGCTCGATATAGCTTTTTTCATCCAAACGGGTTTCCATTTTAAATTGGTTTATAAGGTTTTACAAATAAAAACAAGAGTTATAAACCCTTGCAAGATAAGGCTTTATTTAAAAAATCTATTTGAATTTCAATTCATACACAAAATTTAGTTTTAACAAGTGCAACGGTTTTGTTAAAATGTTGTCATTCCTTCATAATTCATCATCTAAAAGTTTTGCTTATGAAGAATTTTACCCTACAAAAGCTGGGTTTGATGGCCATTTTGGTACTTGCATGTACATTGGCATTATCTGCTCAGGAAAAAAAATCCGGCAAAATCGCCGTTATAAAGAAAGTCACCCGCGAAGACGGCACTACTACCATTGAAAAAGGTCAAATCGCTGAAGGCGAAAGCATTTTCCAGCATCTGAAAGATCTGGAGAAAATAGATGGCAAAGATGTAAAAATCCATCTGATGGACGCTGGCGCTGAAGCAATTGAAGTGGACGAGAAGAATGGGGAGACCCTCATTTTTGTTCGCGGTGCTGCCTCTGAAAAAATCGGAGACAAAGCAGATTTAGAGAAAGTACATGTAATGTGGCACGACCAAAACGGAGATACGCCAAAAGTGTTTGGTGTAGCACCAAAAGTTGGAAGCCCTGCTGTGGTTTATGCAACTGGCGTAAAACGCGACCCTTGTAAAGTATTTATCGGTGTAGGTACTTCTGTTCGTAGTGAAGGAGGGTTGCACGTAGATTACACCGTTGACGACACGCCTGCCAAAAAATACGGCGTACAAGAAGGCGACATTATCCTTTCTTTGGACAATGTAGCCGTCAAAACACAGTCGCAATTGGAATTCGAGCGCGACAAACACAAGCCAGGTGAAGCTTTCACGCTTGCCATTGTACGAGACGGCAAAGAAATGCAAATCAATGCGCGTTTTAAAGAATGCAGCGAAGAAGAATTGAAGGAGTACGAAGAAGCGAAAGCCAACAAATTCAACTACAATTTCAATTACAACTTCGACAACGTTGTTAATATGGAGCGCAATCCATGCGATGTGTTTATCGGCGTGGGTACTTCGGAAGTAGCGGAAGGTGGGCGCCGTGTAGATTACACGATTGAAAACACGCCTGCACAAAAGTATGGCGTACAAGCTGGCGATATTATTTTAGCCATGAATGATGTGAAAGTCAAAACGCATTCAGAAGTAATTGCAGAGCGCGACAAGCACCAGCCAGGTGAGGAATTTACTTTGACAATCTTGCGCGATGGTCAAGAAATGAGAATTAACGCTCGTTTCAACGAGTGCAGCGAAGAAGAAAGGGAACAGGCTCGTATTGCAAAAGAAGAAAGAATGATTGCTGCTGAAAAGCGTATGGAAGAAATGCAAGCTCGGATGCAGGAAAAAATGGCTCGCGTGCAGGAAATGCGGGAGCTACGCCATGAAGGCTTGGCAAAGATATCCAGAGAAGAGCGCCCGATCTTGGGCATTTATGTAGATGAAACCTCCGAAGAAGGCATTAGCATTAGCAGCGTTACAACTGGCAAAGGCGCGGAAGCGGCCGGCTTGCGTAGCGGCGACGTCATTACGATTGTAGATGGCAAAGTGGTTGGTGAATCTTCTTCTATTGCTGGCGTGCTATCAAGCCATAAAGTCGGTGACAAAGTAGCAGTGGTTTACCTTCGCAATGGTCAACAATTGCAAACCGATGTAGTCCTTTCTGCATCCAATGATTTTGTAAGTTATAGCGTTCAGCGCGATCCTTGCGATGTATTCATCGGCGTTTATACAACCGACAGAGGCATTGACAATAAGGGTGTGCGCGTGACCGGCGTGATTGATGACACACCAGCCAGGAAGAGTCAAGTGCAACCAGGCGACGTCATCCTTGCATTAGATGATGTGCCAACCAATTCGCACAATGAATTGCGTATTGAAAGGGACAAGCACAAGCCAGGCGATAATTTCACTTTGTCTATCATCCGCAATGGCAGCTATATGGAAATTGACGCTACCTTCAAATCTTGCCCGACGACTGCTCAAGAAACAACCACTCCAGTGGAAGAAGTAGTGGAAATCGCAGTAGAAGATGCACCGATAGCCAAAGAAGAAGTAGCAGCGCCACAGTTGCAATTGAATTCCGAGCTTAAAGTAGAAGCTTTCAATTTGTATCCCAATCCGACCGTTGGTTTATTCAATGTGCAATTCCAGGCAGAAGCTGTACCTACAACTGTACGCATTATGGATGCCACCGGCAAAGAGGTTTATAACGAATCACTAAATAATTTTGACGGACATTACAATAAACAACTAAACCTCAGTGGCAAGACCCCCGGTACATACATTCTGACTGTTCAACAAGGTAAGGAAATGATTTCTAAGAAAATCGTGCTGATGCCGAGAGTATGATTCAAAGTACGAAGTTGGAAATACGAAGTCGGAAGTACATTCGCACCTTGTATCTCTAACTTTGTACTTAAATAAAATTCAGGATAAATGCATGGAAAAGCCCTTCTACCGTGACGGCGGAAGGGCTTCTTTATTCACTTACAAATTTAAAACAATTTTAATACAAATAATTCAAAGCCGTTTTATCATTGGCATTGAATGGACGATTGGTGGTAGCGCTCAAGCAAGCCAGCATCCAAGAGCCGGCGTCAGGCCCACTCGGTGTGCCAGGTATTTGTACTGCCCCTACGCCAGTAGTGGATTGACCTTCATTCACAGGAGAGCCACCGCAACTGTATTCACGGCTCATCCAGTCGGTATGACGGAAACCGATGCAATGTCCCATTTCATGAGCAATCACCGTCGTCATAAAATTCTCGCTATAAGTATTAGAAGCATAAGTTTTGGCATAGCTAATAGTGCCGTAAGGATTACCACTGCTGGTTGGGAAGCCTGCAGAAGCAATGTATTGGCGCGTATTCACTATCCGGATGTTGATAGTACCACCGCCTGATGAGCCACCACGCACGAAAGTAAGTCCCAGATTTTCAGCATTATAGCGAGCAATCGCGCCATCGATAGCATTGGAAAGTCGAGTAGTAATACCACTACCGCTAGTCGTAACAGTGATAGTCCGTGGCAAGCCAGTCACCAGATTAAAGGTGTGATACTGCTCTACCCCGGCAATACGCAGGAGTGTTTGCTTATGAGCACCTTCTTCGAGGTCGCGCTTGTGCAAAATAATATCGCCCTCTACAATGTAATGATCATCTTCTTTGATGACATTGTCCGTGCCAAAGCCCAAGGCTTTGATTTGCTCCAGCACTGCATTTGAAATTTCATCGTTAATGCTAGTCGTTGAGTCGTCTTGCGTACAGGAGTTGAAGCCTGCAAAAAGCAGTGTAAGCACTGCAAATGTGTTGATTAACCTTTTCATACTTTAAGTGTAATTGATTAGTAAATAAATTTGTACAAAAACATTGCTCTTGTCGCTTTCCTGGCAGCAGTTGCCAGAAAAAATAATTCATAGCTTTTGTTTGTAGGGTCGGATGAACGCTGAAGTTTGTTGTTGAAGTGCTTGTTTCTTGGGACGGGGGTCTGGGCGTTTGCTAATTTCTGTTCAATGCTGTCCTTTGCTATGCAAACATAGAAGAAAATTTCTATAAAAAGATATATTGCGTCTTACTTTATTTTCCGTAAAAAATTTTTTTTTATTATTTCAAAAAAAGAAGACTTAGTTTTATTGAAATAGCAACGCAAAGCCAATTACGATAGTAAAATGTCAAAAAATAGATATCGAAACACAATTATTTCATTGCGGTTTTGTCATTTCCTAATCAAAAAAAAGTACAATAATTTCGTAATAACCCATTTATAAAAAATTAAATTTTTTCAGCTATTCTCATAAATTAAACCTTTTTACTTTGCTCTTGCAAATATTCCTTCACAAAGCGAATCGACAGCTATGCGGTTATTAATGATTGCTATTATTCTATTGATCGGGGAGTCCATGCTGGCTCAACCTGCTTTAAATGCGAAACAAAAATTAGCCCCACCCTTGCGCAATCAATTGATGCCGCGCTCCAATGAATCGCAAAAATGGATACTCAAAGTCACCGATCTTACTGCTTTTCAGCAATTCTTAAAAGAAAATAATCTGGAAAATGCCGCTTATCGCGCATATCCCGAAGCAAATATTATATTTCTAAATACCTCTTTTCGTGCTGTTTATGAAAAATTATTACATTCTCATTTAATTGTCTTTATTGATCGCGCCAATCGCCAGCCCCAAGTGGAAAGCGCGGTGTCTAATTTTGATATAAGCGCCAACAAAGTAAATCTGGTGCATAGTATTTATCCAAATCTCAATGGCAAGGGGCAAACCGTCTCCGTCAAAGAAGAGGATTTTGATCTGGATGATATTGATTTTGCAGGGCGCATTCTCTTATCTGACGCGGCTTCCGGTAAGCTTTCGACGCACGCGACCACCATGTCCACCATTATTGGCGGCGGTGGCAATACTTTTTATACGGGCAAGGGCGTAGCCTGGGGCGCTCAACTTACATCTGCCGATTTTGAAAATTTGATACCTGAAAGTCCGAATTATTATGATACATTAAATATTTCTGTTCAAAATCACTCTTATGGCGTCGGTATTGAAAATTATTATGGTGCGGATGCGGCAGCTTATGATGCAAGTGTAATAAATCAACAGGAATTATTACATATTTTTTCTTCTGGCAATCGCGGAAACCTCAGTGATACCATTGGAAATTATAAAAATATTAATGGTTATGCTAATATTACAGGCAGTTTTAAAATGTCAAAAAATACTTTAGCCGTAGGTTCGATGGATTCGATAGGAATTGTACCAGCATTAAGTTCCAAAGGCCCTGCTTATGATGGCCGGGTAAAGCCAGAATTGGTCGCTTTTGGCTTGGATGGCAGCTCCGGTGCGGCGGCCATGGTATCGGGTATTGCATTATTATTACAAGAAGCTTATAAGATTTTAAATAATGATAAAAATCCGTCCGCTGCTTTAATAAAAGCGACGCTTATTAATAGCGCCGACGATGTAGGGAACTCAGGTATTGATTTTGAATCCGGCTACGGCCGCGCCAATGCCTGGCGAGCTATGCAAATATTACAACAAAAGCAATATTATAATGAAATTATAAGAAAGGGTGAAACTTTAAGTTTTCCAATCAATATTCCAGCAAATGCTAAAAACCTTAAAATTACATTAGCGTGGACAGATGCACCCGCCGAGCCCAACGCTGAAAAAGCATTGGTAAATGATTTGGATTTAACATTATATCACGCCCCAAGCCAACAAAATTGGCTGCCATGGGTGCTGAATCATTTTCCGCATCCCGATTCTTTAGCGCAATTACCTACGCGCAAAGCTGATCATTTAAATAATGTAGAACAAATTACATTAGAAAATCCTATCCCTGGCAATTATGATATTCAAGTAAATGGGTTTAATATAACAACAAATATTCAAGAGTTTTCTATTGTTTATCAATTTGATACACTTAATTATTTCCAATGGGCATTTCCAGCGAAAGATGATAATATCCTCGCTGGGAAGGAAACTGTATTGCGCTGGGAAACAATATTAAATGAAAATAATAATACACTTGAATATTCTATAAATAATGGAGCATCCTGGGAATTAATCGCTGAAAATATAAATATAAAGCAAGGCTATTTTCGCTGGCAATCGCCAAAAGACTTTGCTACTGCTCAGTTGCGCCTGGCGCATGATAATCATATTTATCTTTCTGAAATATTTACATTATCCCAACCGCTTGATGTAAAAGTAGGTTTTAATTGCCCTGACTCCACTTTATTATATTGGAATAAAAATTCCGATGCAAATAATTATATTATTTACACTTTAGAAAGTGAATACCTCACACCAATTATTACGACCAATGACACTTTTATGATATTGTATAAAAATATTTATCCATCGCCTTATATAGCCTTAGCGCCCGTTTTGAGCGATTCATATAATGGAATGAAAAGTTATACTATCCAATATGAAAATCAGGGAACGGCTTGTTATATTCGCAATTTTTTAGCTGACTTAATAGACGACGCTGCTTTATTACAATTATCACTCGGCACGAGTTATGAAGTAAATAATATCGTTTTTGAAAAGCTACAGTCCGGCAATTACATTCCTATTGCTACTATTCCGGTTTCCGGGCAAGCTTTATTTCAATTTTCTGATATTAATTTAAAGCCCGGTGTAAATACTTACCGCGCAAGGGTAAATCTTAATAACGGCGCTATTTTATACTCCGAATCTGCTACTATTTATTATGAAGGCAAGAACGGATTTTATGTATTCCCGAACCCTATCAGTCAAGGCGAAGAACTAAATATCCTCTCAAAAGACACTGACAATCTGCGTTTTATACTTTATGATGCGCTCGGGCGGCAAGTGCTGAACCAGCCATTGCTTGCCAATATCGAAAATATTTCTTTACAAAAAATGGCTGTCGGTATTTATTATTATGCTGTTCTTGGTGGAAATTCTAAAATCGGGCAAGGGAAATTGATTATCCGGCCTTAGTCCTGAGAAGTTTTTTGTTGGAGACTTGGCAATTTTTGAGCCTATAATTTTTTTTGTGCGAAATTTTTACTGTGTTTCAAGCATTTATGATTTTTGGGTTCTACTTTTTTTAGAAAAAATGTTTGCAAATTGAAAGAAAGAAAATTACCTTTGCACTCGCCTTTTCAGAAGGGGTTTTCTGACAAGGATTTTTTAGAGAAAGATCAAGTGTTTTTATCACAATTTAAACTCATAAAACAGTGGATACACTGAGCTACAGAACCAAGTCGGCGAAAAAAGAGGAGGTAGAGCATAAGTGGTACGTGATTGATGCCGATGGCGAAACGGTGGGTCGCCTGTGTACGCGCATCGCGAGCGTATTGCGCGGCAAGCACAAGCCTTCTTATACGCCACATACGGATACCGGCGATTATGTGATCGTATTGAATGCAGAAAAAGTGCGTTTCACCGGTTCAAAAATGGATCAAAAGGAATACATCACTTACTCTGGCTACCCAGGTGGTCAGAAACGAATCGTTGCCAAGGATTTATTGGAGAAAAAACCGATAGCTATTCTGGAAACAGCGATTAAAGGGATGCTGCCAAAAACGAAATTGGGCAGGGCAATGATTAAAAAATTATTTTTGTACGAAGGAACGGAGCATCCGCACGAAGCGCAGAAACCGGAGCCTTTTAAATTCTAAATGCTAAAGACGTAAGTTATTAATATGGAAATGATTAATGCCATTGGGCGAAGAAAAAGTTCCGTAGCACGAGTTTACCTGACCAAGGGCGAAGGTAAAATCCTGATAAACGGTAAGGAATTCAGAGAGTATTTTCCACAAACGCATATTCAATCCTCGATCACAGATCCATTTGCTACGGTAAACGCAGTGAATATCTATGACTTGAATGTAAATGTGGTGGGTGGCGGTTTCAAAGGGCAAGCAGAGGCAGTGCGCATGGCAATCGCTCGCGCTTTGGTGAAGCTAAACGAGGATTTTCGTAAGCCACTCAAGGATAAGAAATATCTTACCCGTGATGCCCGCGAAGTGGAACGCAAGAAATATGGTAAACCAAAAGCGAGAAAGAGCTTCCAGTTCTCTAAGCGTTAAAATTTTCAGTTACCTGTTAACTGTTATCGGATAATGAGACCGATGACTGATAACCAATAACTTATAACAGCTAACAATTAAAAAAAATGGAAAAACCTACCTATAAAGATTTGCTGGATGCCGGTGTTCATTTCGGGCACTTGAAGAAAAAGTGGAATCCGAAGATGGCGCCTTATATCTTCAAGGAAATCAAAGGCATTCATATTATAGATTTGAACCGTACATTGGAAAATATGGAGCGTGCTGCGAATGCGATGCGCAATATTGCCAAGTCAGGTAGAAAAATCATGTTCGTAGCTACCAAAAAGCAAGCGCGTGACATCGTGATGACTGCTGCGAAGAGCGTGGATATGCCTTTTGTAACTGAGCGCTGGTTGGGTGGCATGATGACCAATTTTGCGACAATCCGCCGTTCTGTAAAAAAAATGCAGAATATCGAGCGTATGCTGAATGACGCTTCGTTGACGAGCATTACCAAAAAGGAGCGCCTCACTATGTCGCGTGAATACCAGAAGCTGGAAAAGCAATTGGGTGGTATTGCCAATCTGAATCGACTGCCGGCAGCGATTTTCATTGTTGATATTCACCATGAGCACATTGCAGTAGCAGAAGCACATCGCTTGGGTTTGCGTACTTTTGGGATGGTGGATACCAATTCGGATCCAAATGAAGTAGATTTTGCGATTCCAGCGAACGATGATGCCTCCAAATCCATCGCTATTATCACTAATTATATGGCAGAAGCGATCCGCCAGGGCTTGGAGGAACGCAAGCAGCAAGGAGCGAAAGGCGAGAAAGAAGCGGCTGCCAGCAATTAATGCTGTTTTTTTAAAATTTTTTAGGGTTACTCTGTAGGATTTCAAAAGTGAAAATGGAAAAGAAGAGAACGTGTATAACAAGAAATCCTGATTTTTATCATCAAATAATCAATCGAAACAATGAGCGTAACTATTACCGCTGCTGATGTAAAAAAACTGCGCGACATAACCGGCGCAGGTATGAGTGATTGTAAAAACGCCCTGACAGAAGCCGAGGGTGATTTCGATAAGGCTATTGAAATTCTTCGCAAAAAAGGTCAGAAGCTTTCTTTGAAGCGCGCCGACCGTGAAGCCACTGAAGGTGCGGTGATCGCCTTGGTGTCGGATGACAAGAAACGTGGGGTGATTGTGAAATTGAGTTCGGAAACCGACTTCGTATCGAAGAATGAGAGTTTTGTGAAATTGGCAACCGATTTTGCAAAATTGGCTTTGGAAAAATTTCCAGCTACCAAAGAAGACTTATTGGCGCTACCTTATGATGATGTGACCATTGGTGAAAAAGTGACTGAACAAGTAGGTGTAATCGGTGAAAAAATCGAATTGGCAGATTATGAAAAATTAGAAGCCGAAATGGTAGCTCCCTACATCCACATGGGCAACAAAGCTGGCGTATTGGTTGGTTTCAATAAAGTACTTAACGAGAAATATGATGAGTTGCGCTCGGTGGCGATGCAAGTAGCTGCTATGAAACCAATTGCAGTGGATGAAGATGGTATTTCGCAGGCAGTGAAAGATAAAGAGGTAGAAATCCGTTTGGAAGCTTCGATGAACGACCCAAAAAATGCGAACAAACCGAAAGAGATTTTGGAAAAAATTGCCATTGGCAGTTTGAATAAATTCTATCAAGAAGTGACCTTGCTCAATCAGGATTACGTGCGGGAAAGCGGTAAGAAAGTAGGCGAATACCTAAAAGGTGTGGATAAAGATTTGACGGTGACAGATTTCAAACACGTCACTCTCGGATAAGATGAAAACAAAAGGCGAATTACTTGGTAGTTCGCCTTTTTTTGTGCTTATTTTTTTGGGAATAAAGTACGCAACAAAATTGTCCAAAGCCTCGTATTAGGGTTAGTCAAACATACTCACTCCATAAATCAAACAGGATGACAGTCAAATACAAAAGAGTGTTGCTCAAGCTGAGCGGCGAGTCATTGATGGGCGAACAGAAATTCGGCATTTCAGCTGTGATGCTGCGCTACTATGCCCAACAAATAAAGGAACTGGTGGACATGGACGTGGAAGTAGCCGTAGTGATCGGCGGCGGCAATATTTTTAGAGGTTTGCAAGCAGCAGCTTCTGGCATCGACAGAGTGCAAGGCGACTATATGGGCATGATGGCGACCGTCATCAACGGGATGGCGTTGCAAAGTGCGATGGAAGAAATTGGATTGTACACGCGTCTGATCTCTGCGATTGAAATGAAAGCCATTGCCGAACCTTATATCCGCCGACGAGCGATCCGACACTTAGAAAAAGGTCGCGTTGTGATCTTTTCAGCTGGTACGGGCAGCCCTTATTTCACGACAGATTCTGCTGCAGCGCTTCGCGCCAGCGAGATCAGCGCCGATGTCATTCTAAAAGGGACTCGTGTAGATGGTATTTATACTGCTGATCCTGAAAAAGATCCTACCGCCACAAAATTCGATAAACTTACCTTCGCAAAAGTAATCAGTCTTGGCCTCAGCGTCATGGATATGACCGCTTTCACGCTCTGCCAGGAAAATAACTTACCGATTATTGTCTTTGACATCAATAATGCTGAGAATCTCAAGCGCATTGTGCTCGGTGAAGCCGTAGGAACGCTGGTGGAAGCTTAGACTTCAAGCATTGTGTTCGTGCGTCCGCTCGTTCAAGTCGTGCGTCTGCTCATTCAAATCGTGCGCCTGCTCATTCAAATCGTGCGTCTGCTCATTCAAATCGTGCGTCCGCTCATTTAAGTCGTGCGCCTGCTCGTTCAAATCGTGCGCCTGCTCATTCAAGTCGTGCGTCCGCTCGTTCAAGTCGTGCGTCTGCTCGTTCAAATCATGCGTCCGCTCATTCAAATCGTGCGCCTGCTCGTTCAAGTCGTGCGTCTGCTCGTTCAAATCATGCGTCCGCTCATTCAAATCGTGCGCCTATAAAAAAGCAGTATGCATTTGTTCTGAAAATTAAATACCCTAAAATAATATAAACTACTGTCCATATTCGATTACAAACGTTTATAAACGGCTACAAACGGCATTAAACGTTTATTTGTTGACTCTTTCCAATCTATCTCTGCAATTTTGAAAGAAAAAAATGCAATACGAACTTGCCACGCACCATGGACAAGCGGTTATTTTTATTCACTTTGAATATAATGCAACCCTCAACGCGGAGGTAAAAAAATGGGTAGGCGTGCGGTGGAGCCATTCGCAAAAGGCATGGTATGTGCTGGATACGGCACACTATCGTGAAAAATTTGGCTTACCGCCCAAGCCTCTGGCTGGGAAAGCGGTATTGTTACAGATTCACCCTATCAATCAACCTGCGCTGCAATTATATATCGAAACCTTACAACTAAAGGCTTACAGCCTGAATACCATCCTTACCTATCGCAATGAATTTGCGCAGTTGCTTTATATACTCAAAGATAAAAACGTGGAAGAACTGGATGCCGAGAAGCTGCGCCGTTATTTTCTGTACTGTACCAATACCTTGAAGTTGTCGGAGAATACTTTGCATAGCCGTATCAATGCTGTAAAGTTTTACTTTGAGCAAGTGCTGAAAAAAGAAAAATTTTTTTTCGAGATACCGCGCCCCAAGAAAAAAGTCCTTTTGCCCAACGTACTGGCAATCACACAAGTGGAACAACTATTTTCCACCTTAGAAAACCTGAAACATAAAACAATGCTTTACCTGGCGTATTCAGCAGGATTGCGCGTGAGCGAGGTTGTTCATTTAAAGATAAAAGACATCCATTCGGAGCGTATGGTCATCCATATCAAAGGCGCAAAAGGCAAGAAAGACAGAACCGTTCCTTTGTCGGAGGGCATCTTAGCGCTTTTGCGGAAATACTACACGACTTACCAACCCAAGGACTGGCTCTTTGAAGGGCAATATAAAGACTGCCCATACAGCGCCCGAAGTTTGCAGCAAGTATTTCATCGGGCAAAAGAGGCAGCCAACATAAAGCAGCCGGTTACTTTTCATAGCCTGCGGCACAGCTATGCCACCCATTTGCACGAAGCAGGTACGGATATTAAATTGATTCAGGAATTATTGGGGCATAATGACCTGAAAACTACCCTTCGCTATACGCATGTAAGCACTTTAACCCTTGAGAAAGTTAAAAGTCCATTTGACCGTTTGAATCTTAAAAAAGAGCCGTAATTTTAAGGTAACTTTTTGGATTGCTTCAATGGAAACACACCCAAGAATACAAAAAGTACGACAAAACTTTCGTATATTAACGAGTTAGTTGCCATTTAAGAAACGTAACGTATCGCCTTTTTCGTAGGAATTTGAAATAGTTTGAGCCAAATACCATTCCTGACCAAGTGTAACATATTGTTTCTTTGAGTCGCATACTGTAATTGCTCCTTCTTTTGATTTTGCAACTAAAATAATCGGTGGTGTTAGTTTTTCAAATTTGTCCGCTGGATTTTCAAACGGATTTGAACAAGCCGAAAATAAAACGGCAACTAACAATATGTAACCAAAATAGCGGGTTACTCGCTGTAATTTAAGTGTTTTCATATTTATAATTTTTAGTGCATTTTGATAATTTTCTGCTTTCTATTCCGCTACTTCGGTTACATTTACCGTTAGCGGCAACTCTAAAACCAAACATATTTCAAAAATGACAACAACACTTGACTTAAGAAAAGTATTTGGCGTTATGATGACATATAACGCCAACCAGAAGCAGGCAGAACCATTTGAAATGGAAGCAACATTTGAGCCTGGAGCCAAATCAGGTATTCACATACATCCTGAACAGGATGAACATTATAAAGTGACTGGAGGTGAAATGGAAGTTTATCTGAACGGTAGTTGGCATAAACTCGTTATTGGAGGTGAGGTGCATATTCCAAAGGGAGCTGAGCATGCTTTTAGAAATTTGGGAGATAAACCAGCGATGGCTATTAATGTGCATAATCCTGGTTTACGAACTCAGGATTATTTCGAAACGATGGATCGGCTAATAAAAAATGGAAAGATTACTGGCATGACAGGGTTAAGAAATGGGATATACCTATCTCTACATTCAGTGAAATTTGCCGATGTGGTTATCCTTAGGCAACCACCCGATGCATTCATTAGGCTAACTGCGCTTATTGGAAGACTTTGCGGATATAAAATTTAAACAACTAAGTTAGCTATATATCAAATTATAGCAAGCACAGTAACTTTACTACAAGTATTAATCGTTTGAAACTAACTGCGTGTAATAATAGTGGTCATCTTCTAACGGACATTAGAGCAGCCGCTAACAGTGGGTTTGCGATAGCGGGGGTTCCGTGCTTCGCAGACACATTTGTGCAAGGTGGAAGTTCAGTTCTCCGAACAAAGTTTAGTGCCAAAACTCCCCGCCATCGCAAACCCCCGAAACGTTAGCACCAATTTTAGGACAACCCTGCAAACCGACAATTCCGACCTACTTTTCAATCATCTGACAAAAAATGAAAATAAATTTGTGAAACCGAATAGTTGCACATATATTTGCAACCGATTAGTTTCACAAATTAAACAATAAGACAATGAGACGAGACATTTTTCAGGCAATTTCAGACCCGACAAGACGAGCAATCATCGTCTTAATTGCATTGCAAGCAATGACACCAAATGCCATTGCTGAGAATTTTAACACGACC
>JANRME010000241.1:0-3791 GCA_033761835.1 Saprospiraceae bacterium | reverse complement strand
ATTAAATTCTTTTCTAATATAATTTGCATAACTATACCCTGCCTTTATTACATGGTTCATAATGGTTTGGGCTGACCTGCAGTTCGGGTCGGATGTATCAGGATCAACTATTTGGACATACTGATCTTGAGGAATTGTTTTTAATAGCGTTTTGAGTTCTTTAGCGGCACGTTCGTACTCATCCATGAGTGCACCAACCGCTCCATTTCTGTATGGAGTTATCATTATTTATTTTTTTTTACATATTTTCTTTCAATTCCAGCAAGCCTTGCTTCACTTTTATTAAGGTTTCAACCACTTCTTTCTTCTCTTTCTCCCGTAGCTGGCGTTCCTTGAGCTCTTGTTTGGCGCCGCTGAGGGTAAAACCGCGTTCTTTTACAAGATGATAAATGGTTTGAATTTGTTCCAGGTTTTGTTGGGTAAAACGACGGTCGCCTTTGCTATTTTTATGCGGTTTCAAGATTTCAAACTCGCTCTCCCAAAAGCGAATCAGCGACTTGGAAACGTCGAACATTTCCGCCACCTCGCTGATGCTGTAATACCGCTTGAGTTGTTCTTCCTGCTCTTCAAACATAGGCAACTGTTTCATAAGTGTGTTAGGGTGTGTCTTGGTGTTACCGTGTTTTAGTGCCAATGAGATTGTTGTATGGATACTCGAAATAAATTTTCTCCGTTTTATTATTCCCTTGCTTCCAATTTCTTAATCAACAAGGTATTCGTCATTTTTGGTTCTGCTTTTCCTTTACTCTGGCGCATCACTTCCCCCACAAAAAAGCCTAATAATCCTTTCTTACCTTTCTGATATTCAGCTACTTTTACAGGGTTTTTGGCTATTACTTCGTCCACTATTTTTTCTAAAAAATCTTCATCCGAAGTCTGAATCAAATTTAATTCCTGCGCAATCTCCAAAGGAGAACGCTCCGGTTGTTCTATTAATTGCGGAAAAATACGTTGGTAAGCATTGGAATTGCTCACTTTTCCTTCGTCAATGAGTTGTATAAAAGCTGCCAGTTGTTTAAAGCCAACAGGGAATTTCCCAATTTCCAATTTTTGATCCTGACACCAGGGCAATATTTTATTGATAATTAAATTGGATACAGCTTTGTAATTTGTATCATGTTTCGATAATTCTATAAAAAATAAAGCAGTCGCTTTTTCTTCTGTTAAAAGATTTATATCATATTCTGGTAAAGAAAAATCATGCATGAAACGTTTGCGCAGCGCCCAGGGTAAAGGAGCGAGGTTTGTTTTTACATTTTCTAAATATTCGGGTGTAATAATTACTGGCGGCAGATCAGGCTCAGGGAAATAGCGATAATCCTGTGCATCTTCTTTACTACGCAGCGGAGCAGTGACGCCGGTTTCCGGGTCAAAATTCAAGGTTTGTTGTTCTACTGTTCCACCCATTTCCATGATGTCAATTTGACGCTTTACTTCATATTCAATGGCGCGGCGCGCAAAGCGCATGGAGTTTACATTTTTAATTTCGCAACGATTATTGAGCTTAGTTTCGCCTTTTTTACGAACCGAGACATTGCAATCGCAACGCATCGAGCCTTCTTCCATATTCCCATCCGAAATGCCCAGATAGCGCACCAATTGGCGCATGGCGGTCATAAAAGCATCCACTTCGTCGGCGGAGCGCAGGTCCGGCTCGGTCACAATTTCTAATAAAGGCACACCGGCTCGGTTCAAATCTATGAGTGAATCCTTCGGATCAGCGTCGTGCATGGATTTGCCGGCGTCTTCTTCCATGTGAATATGATGAATTCGGATTTTTTTTAATTTGTTTTCGTCCGAAATCCCCAGCCAACCACCTATACATATAGGATTTTTATCTTGCGTAATTTGATAACCTTTAGGCAAATCCGCATAGAAATAATTTTTCCGATCAAAAGTACTAATCAGATTAATATCACTATTCACAGCCAAACCAAGTCTTACCGCAAATTCGATTTGTCGCTTATTCAATCGCGGCAGCGTACCCGGATGACCCAATGAAATCGTGCTTATATGCGTATTTGGTTCACCACCAAAGCTGGCGTCGTCTCCACAAAAAGCTTTGCTGCGCGTGGCAAGTTGGACATGAACCTCCAAGCCGATGACGGTTTCGTATGACTCGTATGACATTTTTTTTAGATGCCAAATGCTGGATATTTAGATACCAGACACCTGATTTTAAAATAATAAAGCACTGGCGATGACCGTGCCGAATAAAAATACGACAAATATGATAAGGTATGAAAAATTTAGGAAACTGTATTTAAAAAAAGTTTTGAAAAATCTTTGTTGATAAACGCGCTTCATAGCGATAAATAAGTAAATCAGGACGACAGCAAAAGCAATAATAACAGGCGGCATCAATTCGGATTCTTTAGTTTGACCTTGCCAAACTTTCCAATCTATTACCAAAAATGCAATCGTGAAAATTAAAAAAGCAAAAGCATGATAATGAAATGAAAATACTAAATGTTCTACAAAATAGCGTTTTCGACGAATGTATAATAATTTGAGTACCAATGATAAAGCAGGCATCATCAAAATCACCATCCAAATCATTTGCCCTAACAAATACCTTGAAAAACTGGCATTATCTGCAAGCAGTTTGATTTCCTGCCTTATCAATAAGCGCTCCATAAAGCCGTTTACAGCATATTTATCGCATAACGCTTCATTGGAGAGTTCAAACATATCTTTTTTCGCAATATTTAAATCCTTGCCTTTGATTGTAAAATCTTGCTGAAAATCGAGGTAGCCAATCTCAATACTGTCCTCTCTGCCTCCTCGCATCGTTTTCGAAAGTGAATCTAATGCGCGACCTACGGTAGCATTATTATCAAATTTTTTCAGAACACGCTGTTGTGTGGTATCCATTTCTTCTAAAAAAACGGCACGATAACTATCTTTTTTGATATCTAACTGAGAACCATTATCAGAAAAATTAAAATTAAATGCATCAAATCCTGAAAAACTTATTATAGCAAAATGAATAATCGCCATAACAAAGAAAATACGTACCGGACGAAAATAAGAGTTGTGGCGGCCCTTGAAATACTCAATGGTCAGTTTACCTGGGATAAACAAAGCACCGATGGTGTGAAAAATCTTGGCATCCAGATTTAAAACCGATTCAAAAAATTCCTGGAAAAGCTCCTTCACCGGAATTTTTCCGGTCGTATATTTTTGCCCGCATTGCCCACAAAAATGGTCGTTTTGCTCAATAGGATAGTAGCAATTTGGGCAGTAGCGGCGGCTTTTCGACTCGTTTTCCATATTCGATTCTGTTCAGATATTCAAGCGTTTGTGTGTTCATATGGGGCTACACATAAATTCTAATGATAGTATTTTACACAAGTTTGAATTTTTGCTTCAAATAAACCAGAAAATTAGATAAAACTCAATTTTTTTAAGCTAATCATTCATAATATCAACAAAATCCATAGTATCTGTTTACATTACCAAATTTCCTCTTTGATTAAATAATGCTGTACATAATCCTCAATTCCAGCTTCTAATGAATAAAATTTTGCATCATATCCTGCCGTGCGGAGCTTGCTCATATTCGCTTCGGTGAAATATTGATACGTATCGCGGATATCCTCAGGGGTATCAATAAAACTAATATTTGGCGCTAAGCTCATTGCTTTGAAAGTATTGGTGGCCAAATCAAGAAAAGTGCGTGCTTTGCCGGTGCCGAGATTGTATAATCCGCTCGCTGGACGGTTTTTCCAGAGCCAATAACACACATTTACAACGTCTTTTATATAAATAAAATCTCTACTTTGTTCGCC
>JANRME010000240.1:0-22746 GCA_033761835.1 Saprospiraceae bacterium | reverse complement strand
GCCGGTTTGTCCTTCTTGCTCTAATTGTTCTTGACGTTCCCGGAGGCGTTCCCGATTGTCGCGGCGCATCTTCTGCCGCTTTTTCTTGCCACCTCCAGAGAGGCGCGCCATTGTTGCCTTGATTTGCTCTTCTACTTGTTTTTGTGATACTTCTTTAGAGTCATCACGTTGAGGCACACCCCGACTATCGCGATTTCTATCATTTCCACCGCCTCGGCGATCTCCGCCGCCACCTCTGTTATTATTGTCTCGATTTTCACCTGTTTTCCTTTCCCCGCCACCTTCTGACGCAGTGGTTATCTTTTTACGTTTACGCTTGCGCTTTTTGCGGGCATCTTCGCTGTTATCATTTTGAGGAGGAGGCCCCTGGCGGTTTTTATTTCTATCATCACCAGGTGAAGGAATAGATTTGTTTTTATCAACAACAGGAGTATCAGTTTTAGTCCTTTCCCGATCTTTGTTGTCTCGATTATCTCTATTTTCAGGGCGGTTATCACGAGGTCTATTATCCCGATTTTCAGGTCGGTTATCCCTGGGTTTATTGTCACGGTTTTCAGGGCGATTATCTCGACTATCTTTTTTCTTTTGCGGTTTTTTAAATTTATCGGTATCTATTTTACCTAAAATTTTCAAACCCCGTAATTCCGGCGCTTCTGCTCGGAAATAAGCTTGTTCAGAAGAACCTTCCTCTCCATTGCTCTGATTTTGAGCGGGTGCTTCTTTCTCTTGTACCGGCGGTTTTGTATCTTTTTGGGCTTCAATTTTTGGAGCAGCCAGTTTCTCTGGCGCTTTTTCTTCTCGTTTTTCCTGCTGTTCTTGTTCAACTTTAGGAGGGGTAGCCTCTAAGGGTATGTGGGCCTCAACAGGTTCTGTTTTCTCTTCTTGAACCTCAACTTGCGGCTTTTCTGGCGCTTTTTGCTCCACTTTGGGTTCTTCTACTACCGGCTTCTCTTCTGGTTTGCCTTTTTTCTCGTTAAGGTCTATTTTCCCGAGTATTTTTAGCGTGGATCTGAGCAAACGAGGCCTTTCTTCCGGCGCTTCTTCTTTTTTTACTTCCGGCGAAGTAGAAGCATCGGTCTGCTTGGCAGTTTCTTCTTTGATGGCAGGTTTTTCAATTTTTGAAACCAAAGGTGCTGAAACGAATTCTTTTTTGGTAAGTGGGCGATTCCCAATAATCAATTGGTCTGCCTGTTCTTTGATATCCCGATCTTTAGAAAATTCTTTGATCAGGATGTTATGCATTTCATCGGTAACTTTAGCCGAAGGTTTGTCTTCTATTTCAAACCCATGACTATTAAGGTAATCCACAATGGTGGACGTACCCACATTTAATTCTTTTGCTATCTTAACTAAACGTAATGTCATTCTTAGTTTTTAGTGCTTTGACAACGCTTGCCGATAGACAAAAACTTATGCACAGTGATGTCCTTTACATATCTTACTATCTGTTTTGGATGAATAAAATCAAAAGGTTCATTGTTAGAAAGCTTTCGCCGATCAAACAATTAAAATAAGGTTGCTTCGCGTTTCCGGCGCAAAGATAATAGTAAAAACCATGTGTCGGTAACTCTTTCACAAAAAACGATTGTTTCTTTGCTTTGTTCGAGCGCTGGAACAAATACTTTTACGAAAGAGTTCCCAACTTTTGGGCTTATTATTCTTCAAATTCTTCTTCCAGGATATGTACTACCTCACGGATGGTTTCTTCCTCCAAGTCGGTGCGGCGTACCAATTCTTCGATGCTCAAAGCGAGTACACTGCGTGCTGTGTCACAACCAATGGATTTGAAAGCATCAATTACCCATCCTTCAATTTCATCAGAGAATTCATCCAATTCGACATCGTCAATTTCGATTTCCTGCGTATTGCGGAATACATCTATTTCAAAATCGGTTAACTGGCTCGCTAATTTAATATTCGTTCCACCTTTACCAATCGCCAAAGATACTTGATCGGCGTCCAGATATACCGCTGCCCGGCGAGCTTCCATGTCAAAATCAATATTGGAGGTCTTCGCAGGGGTAAGCGCTCTTTGAATGAAAAGCGCAGTGTTGTTTGTATAGTTTACAATATCAATGTTTTCATTGCGCAGTTCTCGCACTATGCCGTGAATCCGCGAGCCTTTCATACCCACACAGGCACCCACAGGATCAATGCGATCATCGTAAGATTCTACTGCAACTTTTGCTCTTTCGCCTGGTAAGCGCACAATTTTTTTGATGGCAATCAAACCATCTTCGATTTCGGGTACTTCCTGCTCCAATAATTTTGCCAAGAATTCATTATCAGTGCGCGATACAATGACCACCGGGGTATTGTTTTTCATTTCTACCTTTCTGATCACGCCCCGAACCATATCGCCTTTCCGGAAAAAATCGCCCTTGATCATTTCGCTGCGCGGCATAATTAATTCGTTGCCAGTAGCGTCATCCAATAATAAAATTTCCTTTTTCATTACCTGGCTTACTTCACCGCTCACCATATCGCCCACGCGCTCGCTGTATTTGCGATACACCTCGTCTTTCTCTAATTCCATAATCCTTGAAATGAGCGTTTGGCGGGCAGCCATAATGGCGCGGCGTCCAAAATCTTCAAGGAACAATTGTTCGTAGCATTCTTCGCCAATCTCATAATCCTCATCGATAGACAAGGCTTCGGAAATCGAAATCTGGCTACGATCGTCGGTTACTTCACCATCGGGTACGATTTCGCGCACACGCCATAATTCAAGGTCGCCAGTAGTCGTGTTTACAATCACATCGAAATTTTCATCCGAGCCATATTTTTTACGTATCAGGGTGCGAAACACATCTTCCAACACACGCACCATCGTAGGGCGGTCTATGTTTTTGCCTGCTTTAAAGTCTGCAAAGCTTTCTACTAAGTTCATACAAAAATTATTGTTATCGATTATCTGTTATTTGGTCAAGGGCAAAGCCCCGATAACCGTTAACAGATAACATTTATTTCAAAATTGAATTTTTATAACTGCCTTTTTAATATCCTCAAACGGAATAATCGTTTGTACGATTTCTTTCTTCTTTTTTTTGCCTTCTTTGGTAACCACCAATTCCTCAACAGTAGCTGCAAAATCGCTTGCATCAACCAATTTTCCTGTTTTTATCATACCTGCTTTGAGTGTTACTTCCAGGTTTCGTCCAATGTTTTTGCGGTATTGTCGTGGTAATTTGAGCGGTCGGCTTAACCCTGGCGACGATACTTCGAGTGTATAATTATCACCCAGCATCAAATCCTCATCCAGAAATGATTCCAAATAACGGCTGATCCGCTGGCATTTTTCAAAAGTAACGCCACTATCGCTATCAATAAAAACTTCAAGTTTATTGGCTTTTTCCGAATAGTTTATATCAATCAGAAAACAATCGGCAAATTCCAGGTCTTTAAATTTTTCATCCAACAAATCGGCGATTCGTGCTTCCATCGGCTGCATCATGATTTTTGATTAAAGGATTGGATTGATTCAATTGCTTTCAGCAGCAATGCTTTCAAAATAATTTTCACAAAAGCTTGTAAATCAACCCTATCAATCATGACAATCCTAAAAACCAAGGTAAAAAAAAGAGGGAACATCACGTTCCCTCTGGTCTTTTTTCATCGTTGGCGCAAAGATACAACCAAAAACAATAAAATGCAAGTGTTGGTTTGATGCTTCTATTTGTATTAATAAAAATAGATTATTTACACACTTGTTCTAAAATAACTGTAACTTTTATTTAGAATAAGTTTCTGATTTTTAATACTCTGCGAAATGGTCAATGACTAACCCCGAAAGGATGTCGATGGCATTATCAATGATCAATTGCTTAGTTCAATTAAAACATAAATTATTAGCCTTTATAAAATAAGGATGGTATTTTACTTGAAATCACTATAAAAATCTTCGGGGTCGCTCCAATCAATATCTGAGGTTGTGATAATATTTTCTTTTATCCAGTCCAGGATTTGCTCAAAATCAAGCGCTCCTGATGCGATTTGAATTACAAAATCGTATTTTTAATCTTCTGTTGCCGCAATTTCCTTTCCATTTCGCTCCAGCATCAGACTCATTAAAGCATACCCTGTTCGTTTATTTCCATCTAAAATTGGATGATTCTTTACAATGCTTTCGACAATAGCAGCAGCTTTCTCTTCAATTAAAGGATAAAATTCAGCATCTCCAAGTCCACCAAAAGGTCGATTAATAGCAGCATCCAATAAATAAGCATCTCTCAATCCATCAGTCCCTCCAAACTCCTGAATAAGTCTTGAGTGAATTTTAAAAATTATTTCTCTCGAAATCACTGTGCCAATCTTTTGAAGAGCTTATAATCTTTTTGCAAAATTTTTTCAAAATGCTGCATCAGTAGTTCCTCTTCAGCAGTTTCCTCTTTCAACTCTTTTAAATATTCTAAAAGATTATCTAAAAAGCTTTCCGGCATTTCATCTAAAATCTGATAAATTTCTTCTTTTTTAGCTTCAATGGCGCTCATAAGATTTTTCCTTTTTACAATCCCAATTTAAAGCAATTCGTTCATTTTACCAAAATAAATCAGTTTCTAAACTTTCAGAATTTTTTGAAAAATATTTGATTGTTTTGTCAACCCCACTTTCTTATCTTTGTTCTCAATGAAAAAGAAGCGAGAGCAGAGATGTTGGACGCTTTTGTCAAAATCTGATTTCTCTGCTTCAACTTCCAAAAGTCCAAGAATATGAATATCAACGATTTACTACATAGGGCTTTAAACCTGGAATTCCTGAACGCGGAAGAAGGCGTGTTTTTATTTGAAAATGCCACGACCGCCGAGCTGATGTACGTTGGCAACGCCTTGCGCCAGCATCATGTGCCGAGCAATGTGGTGACCTGGATTATTGATCGCAATTCCAATACGACCAACGTTTGCATTGCCAATTGTAAATTTTGCAATTTCTACCGTCGCCCAGGACATGAAGAATCCTATATCACTTCGATTGATGAGTACAAGCAAAAAATTGACGAACTCTTTGAATTTGGCGGCGATCAGTTGCTTTTGCAGGGCGGGCATCACCCGGATTTGGGCTTGAGCTTTTATGTGGATTTATTTAAACAATTAAAAGAATTATATCCAACTTTAAAATTACATGCGCTCGGTCCGCCCGAAATTGCGCACATCACAAAGCTGGAAAAATCAACGCATTATGAAGTATTAAAATCCTTAAAGGAAGCGGGATTAGACTCCTTGCCAGGCGCAGGAGCGGAGATTTTGAGCGACCGCGTACGGCGCTTGATTTCTAAAGGAAAATGCGGCGGACAAGAATGGCTCGATGTGATGCGTGCCGCGCATCAACTGCGTTTGACGACTTCCGCGACCATGATGTTTGGACATATTGAAACCAATTTAGAGCGGATGGAACATTTAGTTGCTATGCGCGAAGTGCAATCCGAAAAACCGGCGGATGCGAAAGGATTTTTGGCGTTTATTCCGTGGCCCTTCCAAGATGAAGATACGATTTTGCGAAAAATAAAAAGAGCCAGAAACACCGTGACAGGGGACGAATACGTGCGTATGATCGCTATGAGCCGCATTATGTTGCCAAACATTACAAATATTCAAGCCTCGTGGCTGACGGTGGGCAAGCAGGTGGCGCAGTTGTGTCTGCACGCGGGCGCAAACGATTTCGGTAGTATCATGATTGAAGAAAATGTGGTATCGGCGGCAGGTGCGAATTTCCGTTTCACGGCGGATGGTATTCAAAAAGCGATTCAGGAAGCAGGATTCACGCCACAATTACGCAATCAACAATATGAATTCCGCGATTTGCCAAAGCAGATTCGGCAGCAGGAATTGGATAGAATAGCATTAGTCGTTGATTAAAGTTCAAAGGTTCGAGGTTCAATAGTTCAAAACTTGCTTACCTTTGAATCCTTGAACTTTAAACCTTTGAACTTCTAATGTTATACAACCAAATACAAGAAGCGGCCACCTACATTCGGCAACAAACTGATTTTCAACCACTTTACGGCATTATTCTCGGTACTGGATTAGGTAATTTGACCAACGAAATCGAAGTCGTTGCCACTATTCCATACAAAGATATTCCACATTTTCCCGTTTCTACCGTGCAAAGTCATAAGGGACAATTGGTATTTGGACACCTCGCAGGCAAGCCAATCGTAGCAATGGCAGGGCGTTTCCATTACTATGAGGGCTACTCTATGCAGCAAGTGACTTTTCCAGTACGGGTATTGAAGTTTTTGGGAATCAAACAGTTATTCATTTCCAATGCAGCGGGCAGCACCAGCCCACACATCTTCGGCGGCGATTTGGTGTTTATTAAAGACCATGTCAATTTGCACGCGGAAAATCCGCTGCGCGGCGAGAACGACGAGCGATTGGGTCCGCGTTTTCCCGATATGTTAAAAACGTACGATAGAGAATTGAATATCAGAGCTTTACAAATAGCAGAAAAACATGGCATTCGTGCACATGAGGGCGTGTATGTAGGCTTACAAGGTCCGAATCTGGAAACGCCCGCCGAGTATGTATTTTTACACCGCATTGGCGGGGATGTGGTCGGAATGTCCACCATTCCTGAGGTGCTGGTGGCGCGGCATAGTGGATTGCCAGTTTTTGTGGCATCGGTGGTTTCTAATCAATCTTATCCACCAGAAATTATTCGGGAAGTATCTTTGGAGGACGTGATTGCGGTAGTAGAAAAAGCCGAACCAAAGTTGACTTTCGTTGTGAAGGAGTTGTTGAAAGAAATGTAAACAATGATATTCTCTTTACTCATATTTTAAAACTTCTACCGGATTGACCCTCGACAATTTACGCAGGTTGAAAAAAGAAAATATAAAAGCGAATATGATACTGAATATCATAGAAAGAATGGGAATCATCCAATTAAAATCTATCCGAAAGGCGAATTGATTCAACCATTCCCGAGCGCTGAAATATAAAATGGGTATGGCAATGATATTACCTATCATAACCAACTTGGCAAAATCTTTAAAAACCAACCAGACAATCTTCGACATACTCGAACCCAGGATTTTCCGGATGCCCACTTCTTTTTGGCGTTTTAAAGCCACAAAATGAGACAAGCCAATCAAGCCCAAAAAGGCGATAAAAATTGCCAACAAAGCAAATAGATTAAATAATTTGAAAAAATTATTTTCTACTTGATGTCGCATTGCAATGACTTCGTCAATCAGTGCATATTTAAAGGGTGTTTGAGGGAAAATTTTATCAAATTCATTTTTACTAAATGATATAAAATTACTAAGAAAGCGATTATCAATTCTCACAGAAACCTTCGCAATCTCTGGAGCGATCAATAAATAAACCGTTGGTTTAAAGCCTTCGCGCAGGGATTCCTGAAAATAATTTTCCACTACGCCTATAATCCTCAAAGTATCTTGAACACCGGAGCATATCATACGTTGCTCAAGAGCCGCTTCTGCATTTTCAAAACCATACAAATTCAAAGCGGCTTCATTTATAATAACATTTAAAGAATCTGCTGCATATTGGTAATTTCTACCTGCTAAAAATTTTACATCATAGAAATCAAGATATTCAGCGCCGACCACCATTTTATACACCAATTTTCGTTCGCTTGGGTCATTTGCCTTGTTAATTCTGGCAGAAGAACCGCGCCATCCCACTTGCTGTCCGACTACATCAGATGAATAAGCGACTTTATGAACGCCATTATAATTGCTTAATGCATTTTTTAAAACATTTACTTTTTGATAATGCTGATGGTCGTCGCGTTCAAAATTATGCGTATCAATAATCATTACATTTTCGGTATTGATTCCCAAATCTTTATTATTAATAAAATGAAGCTGCTGATAAATAAGAATCGTACCACCAATCAAAATAGCCGACGCCATGAATTGCAGAGTGACCAAGGCTTTTCTCAGATTACCCGAAGCAGAAATAGCGCCTCGCTGGGTCAATGCTTTTAAGGGGCTAAAATTGGATAAAAACAAAGAAGGATAAAGTCCGGAAAAAACCGTACTTAATAACCATATCATAAATGCAATTGGAAATAATTGAGGTTTAATAAAATGTTCCACTTGCATCTCACTTGCACTCATATTTGCAATCAAAGGAATAGCTAACCAAAGAATAACAAGCGCTGCCAAAATCGCTGCCAAATTGACCAAAGCGGCTTCGAGAAAGAACTGAACCAATAAGCTGGAGCGATTTGCGCCTAGCGTTTTTCGGATGCCCACTTCTTTGGCACGTTCGGTTGCTTTTGCAGTGTATAAGTTGATGTAATTAATCCAGGCGATGCCCAAAGTAAATAAGGCGATAATCATTAAAAAATTTACGACCCGCCCGTCGCCATTCACTGCGATTTCCTGCTCTAAATTTGAATATAAATGAATGCTTGTAAGTGGCTGTAAATCAAAATCAACTACTTTGCTATTTACTCTTTCATTACCATATTTATTAATAATCGGTGGAAATTTTTTATCCAATAAATCAATATTTGTTTGCGCATGTAATTTTACATAAGTAGGATAATCGAACCAATTCCATTGGTTATCTATGACTGTTCCCACATCAATAATCGTGTACAAGGTCGAAAACGAAAGCAAAATATCACCCTTGATGTGAGAAGGTTTTGTGTCATCATAAATACCCGTTATCTCATAGTTTTGCTCACCATCTCTGGTTCTCAATGTAATTCTTTTTCCTATGGCGGACTCTTTTCCAAAAATTCGATGCGCCATCATTTGCGAAAGCACAGCAGTGTGCGCTTCTTTCAAAGCCGTATTGGGATTGCCTTCCAACAAGGGAAAAGAAAAAAATCGAAAAAAAGAAGTGTCCACATAGTTGATATGCTCCGATTCAAAGGCTTTTTCTTCATACACCAGTAATCCCTTGCCACCCCAAACCGGCACGACCCGACAGACTTCTTCTATTTCTCCTAATTCTCTTTTGAGCGCTGAACCAACGCCAGGAAAAACAGCAGCCCCTCGATATGGCTCTTGCCCAGGATTATAACGAACAAATACAACTCGGTAAATGCGCTCGGCATCCTTGTGAAATTGGTCGAAACTCCATTCTCTTTGCGCGTACAAAAAAATGAATAGAAAAACGGCGATGCCAATAGCGAGACTAAATACATTTAAAATGCTGATGCCAGGTTTGGTTTTGATGCTTCTCCAGGAAGTGAGCAGGAAATTCTTGAACATGATACGGATCAATTATTCTGAAAATGCTTCAAATATATTGGCTCGATTTTTGAAAAGCTTTCGGTTTAATTAATCCGACAGTAAAAGGGGCGATAATAGTATGGATTGATACTCAAATACGTATGCTGATACAATCATTCCAACAAATTTTTTTACATTTTTGACAACCATCTGCTACTCAAATGTCACTCATATAATATGAAGAATCCCATAGACCGGGTCTTAGTAGAAACCTGGCTGATTGCGAGAGATGAGGCTGCTTTTCGGCTTATTTACTATCGCCATAAAAACGCAGTTTGGCGGGTGGCGATTCGTCTGTGTAATGGCGACCAACTTAAGGCGGAAGAAATCGTGCAAGATACCTGGATACGGGCAATAGAGAAAGTGCAAGAATTTAAATGGCAATCATCTTTCAAAACCTGGTTGATCGGGATTCTTATCAATCGCTGGCGCGAGGAACTTAGGAAAGATTCATATTTAGAAAAAATGCAAGTAAATATAAAGCTACAAGATCAGGTTTATGAAATCCCTCACGAAACCAAGATGGATATTGAGCGCACCTTTGAAGCATTACCTTTAGAATATAAAGAAGTAATCACACTTTATGATATAGAAGGTTTCAAACATAAAGAAATAGCTGAAATGCTTGGCATAGCAGAAGGGACGAGCAAAAGCAGGTTGAGTGACGCCAGGAGTGCCTTTAAAAAACGGTTTGGCAAATTAGTATCACATTAATCAAATCATGTATTATGCGTTTTTATTTTTCTAAAAAAGAAAAAAAGCATTTGAAAGAAATGTATCAAAAAAATGCAATTCCATCCTATTTGTATCATAATATCGTTTCTAAACTAAAATCAACTGGATATATTATGTCTAAAGGCGGTTCATCGGGATTAATATTTGTAAAACGAGGTATGATTCTCCTTGTAGCAATATTGATTTTCTTTACAGGTTATTACACGGCATCAAAAAATCAACATAAAGCTATGAAAACCAACCGAAATAATTATATGCTTATCGTTCATAATGATGATATACCGCCCGCCGACCCGCATCTGCAAGCTAAAGAGTACGGTAAATGGCTTACCGAAATGAAAACGGTCAGGATTGCTTCTGGAGAACAATTACGGGAAAATGGGTGGATATTATCTGCTTTGGCTGGACTTCAGATCAGGGAAGTACCCAGTTTTAAAGGCAAAGAAGGGATAGGCGGCTATTTTATTTTTGAAGCAGATAATAAAGAGGAAGCTTTGCAGATTGCTCAAACTTGTCCACACTTGAAATATAAAGGAACAATTGAATTAAGAGAACTTTATTAATTATCATGTATTTTTCTATCATTGAAATCACCTGTTTATGAAAAATTTACTTTCTATTTTAACTTTATTACTATTGCTTAATATTGGCTTTACCCAAAATAATACGTCTGATATAAACCTTCGGACATTTGGTGTTAAAATAAATGTAGCTGACATGGACAAAGCTATTGATTTTTATGCCAATAAGCTTGGTTTTTTGATTAAATCAAAACAGCATTATCCTCAAATGGTTATTTTAAATAGTAATAGCGACGAAGGAGATATTATTTTAAATAAAGTAAATAACCTAATTAGCGAAAGCGTATCGGATGTAAAAACAGGGATTACTTTTCAAGTAAATGATTTGGATAGCGCCATTATAAAACTAAAAAACAAGGGCGTTGATTTTGGCAATCAGATGAAACGCAAGGAGGGCGTGGGTTATGCTATATCATTTGAAGATCCCTTTGGTACGCGGCTATCTATGATGCACGTCACTATTATGAAACAAGAATATTTTGCCGAACCGAAAATTTATAATTACGGCATACTTATTTCAGATATGGATAAAAGTAGGGAGTACTTTAAAAAACTCGGGTTTGTAGAGCGAAGCCAACGCTACTTGCCTTTGGATATGCCGCTGGGGCATCCTGACAAAACATTTGGCTTTATGTTGCATTACCGAGACGGGGTACAAAATATTCATTATAATACTTCCAATGATGAACACGTAGTAATTATATTTAAAACGAATGATCTGGTTAGTACTTTGGATAAAATGAAAAATGCAGGGTATGTTTTTGTGCAATCAAAGATTCAAAATGGCCCGATGGGTAAATGGATCTCATTCCGCGATCCCTTCGGACTGGTGTATGATTTGGTGGAAAGTAAATAAAATAATTTAGTATAAGTAGTCAACAGTTTAATAGTCAATAGTCGAGAGTTGCATTTGGTTGAAAATTAATCATTTACCTGAATGAAAACCTATATTTTATTTAGAACAAATGTATAATTAATTTCAAGGATTCATTTTAGCGAAAATCAAACCGGCAATGGTGGCTTGCACAATGCCATAGGCAAACCAACTCAATACCATCGTAAGCGACACATAAATAGCACTGAAGGTAATCCACATGGATGGCAGGGTAGCCACCACACTATACACTACGCCCATTTCGATACCGCGCAGTAGCAAAGCGCCTTTGAATAAACTTTTGAAACGTTCCCAAAACCAAGCTAATGCAAAACTCAGTACAAAGGGATGCGCAAAAAACAGCATCGCTCGATCATTACCTGGCCAGAAAATCGGATTATAATATTCTTCCACTAATTTTGGAAAGAAATTAATCGTTAAATAAAGCACAGCGTAGCTCAAAGCCAGTAAAGTTGCACCTGTGACCAGCCCTGGGAGTACTATTTTTTTCATTTTTGCTTGTTTTAGAAAATAAACCTATAAAGTTTTTTGACAACTACCTCCAAATTTAAGGATTTGCTTACAGAAATCATCATTTTTTGTAGATTGCGCCTGGTTCTTATCACAAAAAAGAATATTCCATGCAAATTAAATTCTGCGGCGCAGCGCGCGAAGTGACTGGAAGTGCTCATTTACTTATTTTAAATGATGGTACAAAAATCCTCTTGGATTGTGGAATGTATCAAGGACGTGCAAAAGAGATGCAGGATTTTAACGAAAAATGGCTGTTCGACCCAATAGAATTGGACAGTGTCGTATTGTCACACGCGCATATTGACCACTGCGGGCGCCTGCCCAAACTGGTGAAAGATGGCTTCAAAGGTGTGATTCGATGTACCCATGCGACGCGGAGTTTATGTTCGATTATGCTTTTGGATGGTGCTAAAATTCAAGAAAAAGACGCCGAATATTTCAATAGAAAAGTAGAAAGAAGCGCCGATTTTGATGAAGATGATTTGCGGGAACCACTTTATACGAGTCAAGATGTAGACGAAACAATGAAATCTTTTGTTAGCTACGGTTACGATCGTTGGTTCAAAATACATAACGATGTAGAAGTGTTGTTCAAAGATGCGGGGCACATCCTCGGTAGCGCCAGTGTTACCTTGAAAATCCGCGAAAATGGCAAGACGATTACATTTGGTTTTACTGGAGATGTCGGACGGCCGAGCCGCCCGATTCTGCGCGATCCGCAGCCGATGCCAGAGGTTGATTATTTGATTTGTGAATCCACTTATGGTGACCGCGACCATGAGGAAGCTCCTGCCGAAACAAGCCGTTTGCTGGAGATTATCAACCATACTTGTATAGAAAAACGCGGCAAAGTTGTAATTCCTGCCTTTAGCGTTGGGCGTACCCAGGAAATAGTTTATATCCTTGACCAATTGTTTGCTGCTGGAAAGCTGCCGCCCGTGCCAGTGTACGTGGATAGCCCTTTGGCAGTGAACGCCACGACGATTTTCGGGGCGCACCCGGAATGCTTCGACGATCAGCTCAATGAATATATGCTTTCTGATGATAATCCATTCGGATTCAATAATTTGCATTATATCCGCGATACCGAAGAGTCCAAAAAACTCAATTCGATGCAAGACCCTTGTATCATCATCAGCGCTTCGGGCATGGCGAATGCTGGGCGCATTCAACACCATTTATTCAATAGCATCGAGCATTCTAGGAATACGGTGCTGATTGTAGGTTATTGCTCGCCGGAAACGCCGGGCGGAATGCTGCGGGAAGGCGCAAAAGCTTTGAAATTCTTTGGACAATGGAAGCCTGTCAATGCGGATGTGGAAATCATGGATTCTTTTTCTGCACACGCCGACCGGTGGGAATTGGTGCATTTTTTAGAAAACCAGAAAAACAGCGTCAAAAAAATCTTTTTGGTGCACGGCATCTTAGAACCACAAGAAAGCTTCCGGGGTATGCTCTTGCAGCAAGGATTTAAAGATGTGGTCATTCCAAGACTTGGGGAAGAAATTACATTGGAATAAACGCATATTTATAGATGACAGATACAAGAAGAGACTGAAAAAGAGATAATTATCGGAATTTTTTACTATTGAAAATGGTATTATACCATGAGCACCCTGACTTTCAACTTCCAACCTCGTACTTCCAACTTCCAAAATTGGCTTAATCTTTGCTTTTCAAATCGAATAGCATTCAAAAGCAATTAATTTTGTGTTGATTGTCGCCCAACAGCGCAATTGAGTAATTTATTTATGTTTTATCTATTTGATTTGATAATGGACAACTATAAATTTACGTTATTAAAATTATTGAGAAATCCTTCGTATTCTACCCTTCTTCATTTATCACCTTACCCCCAAGTAAAACAATCGGCAAAACAAGCTTTCTGGCAAGCATTGAAATGCAGCAAAGAAGCACTTATATTTGTTGAAATTTTTGTGCGGCAAACATTCCGATTAAGAGCTTTGAGAACATTTTTCATCCAAAACCGATTCGATTAAATCCATAATCCCATGACAAAAATCTACAAAAGGCTACTACAAAGAGAAATGCTATATTTTCGACCCAAATTCTTGCTCAGTTTGTTTTTTCTTTCAGGCTATTTTTTTTCGCTACAAGCGCAAACTTTTCCGGTTGAAATTGATCTTTTACCGAAAGGTAAGAAAATTACGATTACTTATAAAGTCAGTGTTAACAAGCCTTTAGACCCACGTATTGCATTGACGGTTACCGACCAAATTTCGATTACAGGTGAAAATACAGGCCCGATTCTCAGCGACGATCCCGATACACCCAATCCCAATGACCCAACCCTAAGCTCCGTGTTGGGCTGTAGCATCATCGGCATCACTGCCGATGTACCGGTTTGTGGTGGCAACAATAATTATAGCGTAAACATTACAGTCAACAGTGATGGCGCTCCGCTCACGGGCAATTTGGTTATAGAAGCCGGCGGACAAACCTTTCAAGCACCCGTTGATCCTGATACCAATAAACAAACGATTGCGATTTTGCTTCCTGCCAATGGACAAATGATTGACGTAAAAGCTTTTTATTCCGATTTGCCGGAATGTATTTTGATCGTACCATCTCTTTTCACTGCCCCAGCGGGTTGCGGCATCATTGGCAATCGCGTCTGGGAAGACTTGAACGGGGATGGCATTCAAAACGATGGACCGAACGGCATCGCCAACGTTACTGTAGTTTTGCTGGATTGTTCTAATCAACCGATTACCCAGACGCTTACGAATGCGAGCGGATTGTACCAATTTACCGAATTACCGGCTGGACAGTATAAATTACGCTTCAATTTTACTTCGGCTGCTCCTGCCTTTGCCAATGCGGTTACTACGCTCAAAGATGCTACCTCGGACGCGCTGGATTCGGATATAGAAGTTGTTACAAAGGAAACACCATGCTTTGTTTTGGAAGCCGGACAACAAAATTCAGATTGGGATGCTGGAGTGTACGTGCCTGCTCAGATTGGAAACCTGGCTTGGGTAGATAGAAATCGAAATAACTTTTTTGATGGTGGTGATACACCATTGGCAGGCGTGCCGGTTACTCTATACAAATGTTCTGATTCTTTGGCCACTATGCCTTTGGCTATGCAGAATACCAACGCAAATGGCTTATATCTTTTTAGCGGATTGGCGCCGGGAATTTATAAAGTGAAATTTGGATTTCCGACAACGAGTGTGTACGAACGAGTGATTCCGAATATAGGAACGGATGCGCTCGATAGCGATGCCGATGCCAATGGTTTTACAAATTGCTACACGGTACAATCCCAAAAGCAGGAACTCAGCGTTGATGGGGGGTATACGTTTTGTCCACCCTCCACTTCTTTATCCTGTCGAGGAAGTGTGAACATTAATATGGGAGAGGATTGTCAAGTGGTAGTGACACCGGATATGTTGCTTACGACCGCACCGCCATGTTTATCCACTTACGAAGTGCGTATCCGCGATAGCCGGGGCATGAATATTGGCAACACCTTGACGAGTGCCCACGTGGGGCAGACTTTGTTGGCGCTGGTGATTGACAAACAAACCAATGCAACTTGCAGTAGTAATATCACCATTTTCGATCAAAGAAAACCCGTTGTCACTTGCCCTCCAAATACCAATAAAGCTGGCTATGCCCAGCAAGTTCAATTGATTAACAGCACTTTATCGGTGTTGAATAGCGCCGCAAACTTATCTTCTATTAGTTGTTATCAACCAATTGTAAATCCTGGCGGCGGCAACCATTTTTACGAATATTATTCCTTCACCGTTACACAAGAGGATGTTTATACGTTTGAATTGTCCACCCAGTTTGGTGATGGCGCCGCTTTGCTATTTGATGGTAACAAACAGGTCGGTAGCTCCTTCTGTGAAGATTTGATCGCTCAAAGCTATACCAGTTTTACCAGCGGCATTTTTTTTACAAATTTAAACCCGATCATCCGTATTACCTCGCGGCTACGCCCGGGTCAAATTTATACACTAGCTACGACTTCTCGTGCTCCGGGCGCGACGGGCGCATACTTCTGGGCGGCTTATAGCGATGGAAATGGCTTAATTACAGGGATTCCTGCTATTCAAACCCAGGCACAGTATGACTTGATTTGCACCGATATCAGCCAGATTCTGAATAAACCCCAAAGCCTTACGTTTGTTGGCTCGCCTATCGTGACCGACAATTGCACCCATCCAGTAACAGATATTACATTCGTTGACCAATTATCAGAAGGGAGTAGTTGCACCGGCGATGTGATTACGCGCACTTTTACGGTTCGCGATGCTGCTGGCAATTTTGCGCAGTGTTCGCAAGTGATTAGTGTTCGTAAGCCCACTTTTGCTGATATTATTTATCCGCAATTAACTTTTTTCTTAGAATGCAGCGATGAATTCACGGTAGATGTAAATGGCAATCCGCACCCCATGGTAACGGGCTATCCTTTGGTGAAAACGGCTTTTGGGAATTATAACCTAGCCACCAGTTATTGTAATATCAGCGCGACTTATATAGATAAACCCAGAGCGGTTGGTTGCTCTGAGACCTATAATTTTATTCGAGAATGGACGATACAGGATATTTGTAATATTGGTAGTTTGCTCAAATTCAACCAGATCATTCGCGTAGGCGACAGCGTCGAACCTACTGTGAGTTGCCCTACGGTTGATTATAATAATGATGGTACGCTGGATACGTTGGTATTCTCAACTTCTTCTTTTGCCTGTTCGGCTACTTTTAATGCGCCAACCCCACTGATCGCTGATAACTGCTCGAGTTCAACGTTTACAGTCGAGGTGTTGAGTGACACACTTGTTCCGATTTTAGATCAATTTGGCTTTATCATTGATTACGAAGAGCAGGTATTTGTAAGAGCGACCGCACAATCCACAGGTTCATTGCAAGTTAGCAATATTCCCATCGGCACACATCGTTTTCGATACACCGTGACCGATGCTTGCGGCAACGAAACGATCATTGAATGCCCATTCAAAGTAGAAGATCAAGTGGCGCCGGCGGTCGTTTGCAAAAATAGCCTAGTCGTATCGCTGGGAGGAACAGGTGAGGCTCGAGTGTTGGCTACCGACATTGATGCTGGAAGCCGCGATAATTGTGCGATTGACAGTATTTTAGTTCGTCGCCGTTATACCAAAGATCCGCTTACTTGTCAGCCGGTGACGCCTTATTTCTCGGAATGGAATACATTTGTGGACATTGCCTGTTGCGATGCCGATAGTTTAGTGACGGTTGAGTTGCGAGTTTCAGACAAAGCCGGTAATTCCAATACTTGCGTGGTCAACGTGCAGGTCAACGATATGATTCGTCCATTTTGTATAGCACCGCCGCCGATTTCAGTACCTTGTACATCTTTACCGAAAGAGTTCAACCCGATGGATACTGCGCAATTGCGCACGTTATTTGGAGTGGCTACACCTACGGACAATTGTATCGCCAGTTGGGAAGAATTAGAACCGGTTGTTAATTTGTCGGAATGCCTGGTAGGAACAATTACTCGCCGATTCCGTACTATTGATCGGGTTGGGAATGTTTCGGTGAATACTTGCCAACAGCTTATTACTATTACGAAAGTAAATCATTATACGATCAAATTTCCCAAGGATACTGACACCGAATGCGGTGTTCCTTTCGCGGATACTTTGCAATTTGATGCTTTGGGCTGCGACCAAATCTCCATAGGATTTACCGAAGATCAGTTTTCCGCTATTGGCGATGAATGTTACCGCATCTTCCGAACGTATCGAGTGATCAATTGGTGCGAATATGATGGCAGTTCGCCGCCGGTGGTGATTGGCAGAGATGAAGATTGTGATAATAAAGCTGGAGATGAAGATATTTGGGTGATCAGGCGCCCTAACAATACTTATGTAGACCGAAATAACTCGGAAACCGACAACATTCCTGCTGTCAATCAACGCGGCTGTACACCTACGAACCCCAAAGGCTACTGGCGTACCGCAAGCTCTTTGGGCTATTGGCAATATACGCAGGTTATTAGGGTTTTTGATACTACGCCACCGGATGTTCTCTTTACACCGCCTACGCCTTTCTGTTCGACCAATGATAATTGCAATACTCAGTTGGCTGTGCCATTTGTCGTGGTGGAAAGTTGCACTCCCAACTCCCTCGATATTCAGATTGCCATAGATATCAATAACGACGGTATTTCAGATGGATCGCTCGCCAATTATAGTGGAAACCTTGTTGGCATTTATCCAAATTACGAAATCCGAGGTACTTTTCCGAAAGGAAAACATGGATTCGCTATCACTCTGAGAGATGGTTGTGACAACACGAGTATCAAAAAAATTCTCTTTGAAGTGGTTGATTGCAAAGCGCCTGTACCTATTTGTCTGGCTTCCAAAACGGTTAATCTGCGACCTGTAAAACCGCTGATGGACGTGGACGGCGACGGGGATCAAGATCCTGGCGCGATCACGGTAAAAGCCTCGGAATTACTGAATGGTATGGTTACAGAGTGTTCTGGCCCAGTGCGTTATTCTTTAAACAAAATGGGCGAAATCCCTAATATAAATAAGGATAGCGTGATATTTACCTGTGGCGACATCGGCACTTCTGTTGTGGTGGAAGTATATGCCTGGGATAGCGCGGCTAACCCCTACGCTTTGCAACCCAATGGTACGGTGGGGGGCCCTAATTACAGCTTCTGCGCGATGACGATTAATATATCCGATGAGGAGCTATTGGCTTGTGTACCCCCTAACAAAGGTCTTGTGACTGGCATCATTAAGACCGAAGATGGCAAACCGTTGGAGAAAGCGCAAGTTTCTTTGAGTGGACAAGCTTCAGGTTTAACCAATACCCTATTCGATGGTAGTTACAGTTTTACATTATTAGAAGAAGGATACGATTATACGATTACACCTTATATGGATACTTTGCATCGCAATGGCGTCAATACGGTGGATTTAATTATAATTACCAAACATATACTGGGCGTACAATATCTGGATTCCCCTTATAAAATGATTGCCGCTGATGTAAATAATTCTAAGAGTATTTCCATTCTGGACATTATTCAAATGCGGAAGATCATTCTTGGAATTGATCTTGAATTTCCAGCCACTACCAGCTGGCGCTTTGTGCGCGCCTCCTACATTTTTCCGGTACAAACCAATCCCTGGTTCGAGGAATTCCCGGAAGTCATCAGCGTCAACGACCTGTTTGGCACACTTAGCAATGCCAATTTTATTGCGATCAAAACCGGCGATGTCAATCTCAATGCTACAACGGTAGAACAAGCGTTTTCCACCGAACCGCGCGGTAGGGCAGGGGGCTTCGCTTTCTATGTGGAAGACCGCGACATTCGAGCAGGGGAAACGTATAAAGTAGATTTCGCTGCTGATCTTTCAACCATTCAAGGCTATCAGTGGACGCTTGATTTTGATCAGCAACACCTTGAATTCATTGATATTGAATACGGGCTTGCCCAGGCTGAAAACTTTGGCTTGCATGCGGTAACTCAAGGGCATATCACTTCAAGCTGGCACGAAGTAAAGCAAATAAATTCCACTGATGATTCGCAAATAAGAATGTTCAGTTTAGTTTTTGTTGCCAGAGCCAATGGAAAATTGAGCAATTTGATAAAAATCAGTTCTCGATACACTTCGGCAGAAGCTTATGATACTCAATACGAAAAGAAGGACGTAGCCATTGATTTTGGCAATGGAAAAATCCACAATCCGGTGTTTGAATTGTATCAAAATATACCCAATCCTTTCTCTTACAGCACAAGTATTGGATTTTACCTGCCGGAATCCACCAAAGTCTCTCTTAATATCTACGATGCAGGAGGTCGCTTATTAAAAACAATAGAAGGAGACTTTATTAAAGGCTATCATCAAGTTTCAATTGATCGGGCAGCTTTATCTGGTAGTGGAGTTTTGTATTATACACTGGAGTCTCTGAAATATACGGCTACCCGCAAAATGATTCTGCTAAACTAACTTTATAATTGAAATAAGCCCGAATTATTATATTATTCGGGCTTTTCTTTTTTTTTTCAAAAAAAAACATCTCTTTATTGATCTTATAATTTTTTTTAAATACTTTTGTAGCAACAAAAACTACAAGAGGTAACATTTTTATTTTCTGACGACTGTTACCCTTACTACTACTTCCAACCCAAACATTAGAATTTCACTAATATTAACCCACTAAGGTATTTTACGCAAAGGCTTTTTAAGGCATGTTTGACGACCTTTTATTTCGTATCAATGTAAGGATTTGATCCTGCTTGTTATACGAATTATATTTTAACAAGTCATATATCTCATGAAGTTGACCGGTAATCTGCGTGATGCCCGAGAGAGAGGGCTATTGTTCTTGTCTATTTTCTGTGTATGGAACACAGGAGCTTTCCTATTTAGTCAATCTTCATGTTGCTTTCGGCTGTTGATACAATTTTTTGTCGTCACCATGCGGCAATCCTTGCATAGGTTTATTTTTTGCTTGTTTCGTCTTGGAGCTAGAGGCTTTTAAATATTACATTAAATTATAATAGTTTATTTGGCAACACCAAATACATTTAATTATGAAGCAATTTTATACACTTAATTCGAGAATGTTTAAGGTCTTCGCAGTGATTAGTCTGCTAGCCATGACCTTGAAAATACAGGCTGCCACATTATATGTTGGCGGAGGCGGATATGCATCGCTTTCTGCTGCCATAGCGGCTGCCAACCCCAATGATATCATCGTATTAACAGAGGATATTTCTGAAGGGATAGTACTTGTAAATAAGTCCGTTACTATTGATGGGCAGTATAATGGTGTGACCCATGTATTGACTTCTACTTCCCCAGATCGTGGGATAGTCATCAGCGCTGTGGGGGTATCTGTTCAGAACCTGATAGTAGAGGATGCGGGTACTTTTGGTATCCAGGTTGCGCCAGGAGCTAATAACGTTTTTTTCTCCAACGTACACGTTAATAACAGTGGGCGATTGGTGCCAATGAACGGATTATCCGGCTCTGGTTTCTCCATTACAGGCGTTGATGGAGCTGTATTGATGAATGTAAGTGCCACGAACAATAAAGGTAACGGTATTTCTATCACTTCTTCGCAGAATGTGATTATCAATGGCGTAACTACCTCTGGCAATAGTTTTTATACTGGTTTTAGCGCTGGTATAGGTATTTTTTCTAGCGATGCTTACACACCATGTAGCACTGATGGCGTCCAAATAAACGCACCGATTAATATTTCAGAACTGGTGTTGGTTTATCAAGAAGATAACGAAACGGACGCCTGCGCTTCTCCCAATATTAGCAACGTAAGCATTGGGATGCCGATTATGTATTTTTCGGGTGCTTGCACATCGAGCGACGGTGCATGGACGACCAGCCTTGCCAATGCTAATGCAATGGCCAGCGGGCTTGATTTCTTTAATACGGCTTACTCGACTAATCAAATGTTTGTATTTGATGTGGCTGGTAATCAGTATTTTACAGATAATCCTGCAAACCCTGGATTTGATGCGGATCCGAATAGCGCTTCTGCGAATACTCCTTGTCCGTTAACACCTCCTGCGCCTGTTGCTTACACTTGTGATATATTGCCTGAGATTGGTTTCACCATTAATGGGGTAGATGTGATTGACGATGAAACTGTCACCATTAATGTGTGCGATGCTAATAATAATGTTACTTGCGATCCGAACGCACTTAATATTGTCAATATAGATGACTTAGGACTCCCAACTGGGGCAAACGTAGGACTTATGTTGGATTTTACATCTAACAACCTTACCATCAATGGCTTGCCTATCGTAGATATACAAGCTTGTTTTAATGACTTCGAGGCCTTAGAAATGCTTTTTGAACCTTCTGATGTCCTTTTAGTAGATTGTAATCAACCTGGTAGTTTGCAACTTGCGATCACTCCTTTTGTGGATTTAAATGGTAACTGTGCTTATGATGATGGCATTGATAATTGCCTTGGAAATACCACTACTGTTAATGTCAACGTCAGACCTTCTATAACGACCATCCTTGCTAATGATGCCGCTTGGACCTTAGCGGATTGTGCTGAAGAGCAACAGGTTTGTTATAGTTTTAATCTTCTCATAGATGATTTTTGCAATCCTGCCGATTTAACACTGCTTGATAATTTATTAGATGTAGATTTTGGGGCATTGCAAGACAATTTGGTCTCCACTACTCCTTATGTTGAAATATCTGGCGAAAACAGCGTTTTTGTAGAATATTGTTTTAATCTTTCACCCGAAGATGCAGGGCTTCATTCTATTAATTTGGCTTATAATGATAATACGCATGATAAATGTATAGATGTTTCTCCAAAAATTCAGATCATCGCCAGCCAGCCCAATACCGATTATGAAAGTTTGAGCTGCCCAAGCGAAGTGAATATCCGCTTGGATGAGGAATGCAAAGCAGAATTGACTGCTTCTGAAATATTAAAAGGAGTAGGAATTTGCGATGAGAATTTCTGTGTACATACCGTTTTGGTGGTTGGAGAGCGCTCATACATTAATTATGAAGGAGAAATCAATGAACCCTTCGTGTATGATAATGAAAATGATGAAGGGAAAACGCTGAATGGCTATGGCGGCTGTGGGCGTTATATCTATCGCGTGTATGTAAAAAATGATGATGGATCATGCGGCGATATAGTATGCTGGGGCTATGTGAACGCAGAAGACAAGAGCGCTCCGATCTTTGAATACTGCCCAAGTGATAAGTTTTATGGACAGCGTTCATCGGTGGTATATGAGATCGTTGGAGAATTAGGAGACAACGACAATGATGGGG
>JANRME010000239.1:0-19717 GCA_033761835.1 Saprospiraceae bacterium | reverse complement strand
CAGTATGGAAGACGACCAGGTCTATGCGACCCTTGCACAGCGCCAGGTGCAACAGCATTTCACGGTTCACCGCGATTCTTTTTCTACCCTTCGTAAAATCACCGATTATCTTATCCTTTATCGTGATTTTCTCAGCGTTTTTTTGTTCAGCGGCCATGCGGGCCGGGATGCACTTTTCTTAGAAGCCGAAACCGCCAATGCCGAAGGCGTAGCGCATTTATTGGGACAGTGTCCAAATTTAAAATTAATTATCCTCAATGGCTGCTCCACGGCTGCCCAAGTTCAACGTTTAATCGAATTACCCAATCATCCTATCGTCGTCGCCACCAGCGCAGAGGTCAATGATTTTGCGGCGACCCAGTTTTCGATTGCTTTTTTTCAAACGCTAAGCGCTCAATTTGATACGATAGAAAAAGCATTTGAAGCAGGATTGGGCGCAGCCAAAATGAGTGCATCCAAGGAAATCCGCGCCGGCCGTAAAGAAATTAATGCTAAAAAAAGCGACGAACCCTTATGGGGATTGTACTACGCCCCTGCAGGTGAGCACAATTTGCAATGGAAACTTCCAAGTGTATTTAACAGGTTACCTGATGATTATAAATCAAATGAATTACTAATACGTACTTTAATTGATGCTTTAGACAGCGAAGATGTAAAAAAAATCCGAACCAAAGAAGCCAATAACGAAGACATAGACGATCTCGACAAACGCGACGCCATTTTGCAAAGCTTGCCGAATCCTGTGAGCGAGCAATTAAGCAATCTTTTCGCGCCTCGGCAAGGCGGCTCGGATGCTAAATTTTACAATGAACCCGGGTTTGATCGATTGGAGCAATTGACCGCTACTTATGGCACGATCATCGAATTAATCAGTTTTGTAATGTTTTCTCAATTATGGGATGCACTCCAGGATAATAAGGATTTAAACATCGAGGAGGATCAGCGCAAATTACTAAGTTATTTTTTTCAATTGCGCTATGATGAGCGCTTAACGTATAATTTTT
Source organism: Saprospiraceae bacterium (assembly GCA_033761835.1). Lineage (GTDB taxonomy): Bacteria > Bacteroidota > Bacteroidia > Chitinophagales > Saprospiraceae > JADJNW01. Next base: position 18,713 of record JANRME010000239.1, on the reverse strand, counting down.
TTCCATTAATTAAAACTATCCGCGAGATTTTTGACCAAAATAAAATCCCTTATTTCGTTGAGGAATTGGGCGAGGTCAGCAAGGCTTTCAATGAACAATCCGATTTTTATAATGCTTGTTTTTTTATGGAAACGCTCAAACGGCGCTTCGCGCAGCGCGTGCAAATCGAGCAGCAAGAAGCCGCACAATTATGTGTGGTTGCAGAAGAAAAACTGGCCCTTATCTTGAAGCAAGCAAGTTTCATGGCTTTGTACAAAATGTCGTCAATCAAGGATATAGATGTATTAAAATATCGTCATTCCAATAAAATTACTTATCGGCATCAGGTAGTGGAACTCGTGCAACGCCTCGGTGGCCTGGGCGACAAGGAAAAGAAAAAGGAATATTTGCTCGACCGCTCGTCGGTGGTGATGTATCGTCAGGATCGGGAAAATGAATTCCTGAACCTCTCCCCTTTTGTAATCGATGAAAATGCATTTGTGAAAAGTGCGACCGTTTCGAATCTTTTTTTCTTTGAACGCTACGAAAAAGCAGCCGACGTATATTGTTTTAAACAAATACATAAACCTGACAAAATGAAGCTGATGATCGGCAATCAGGAAAATTTTGCCATCATCAAAGAGCAATTTGGAGCCCTGGCGGAATTGTTGTTTCACCAACCGATGAAAGCCTTATGAAAAGCCCCTTCAAATTCCTAGATGCTTTCACGCGCAACGATAGCGACGTTTTTTTCGGGCGCAAGGACGAAACCGAGGAGCTTTTCCGTTTGGTGTTCAAAACCCCGCTATTATTGGTGTACGGGCTTTCCGGCACAGGCAAAACGAGTTTGATTCAGTGCGGCTTGGGCAATAAATTTGACGGGCCCGATTGGTTTCCGTTATTTATTCGTCGCCAAAATAATATTAATGAATCTTTACAACAAGCAGTAAATACGGCACTCAGCGGCCGCACGCCGCGTGGGTTGAACGAAGATTTATTTTATTTACATCGTTATTATTTATGTCCGATCTATCTCATTTTCGACCAGTTCGAAGAACTTTTTATACTCGGAAGTGCCGAAGAGAGAAGACAATTCATAGAAAATCTTAATACTTTATTGATTCAAAATCAGACTGCTTTCAAGATTATCCTTGTTATGCGCGAGGAATACATCGGGCAATTATACGATTTTGAAAAAGTGATTCCTACCCTTTTTGATTTTCGGCTGCGGGTAGAACCGATGAATAATACGAAGGTGCGCGACGTGGTGCAGCAATCGTTTGCACGGTTTAATATTTTTTTGGAAAATATAGAAGAAACGGACGCCGAAGGCAATCAGAAAGACTTGCTACAACTGATGATTGACAATTTGAGCGAACAAAAATCGAGCATTCAGTTGCCGTATTTGCAGGTGTATCTTGATATGCTGTACCGCGAGGATTTCGTGCGTACTTACGGGCGCGAGCGCCAGGATGACGAGTTGCCGCCATTAAACCTCACCCGCCAGGAAATTCAAGACTTTGGGCAGATTGAGAATGTGCTGGAAAAATTTCTGCGCGAGCAAGAGACCGCCATTCAAGTGCAGCTTTCTCAAGAACACCGCGATGTGCCGCCGCAAATCGTGCATCAGATTTTGGATGCTTTTGTAAGCGAAGAAGGCACGAAACGACCCATTCGTTTTGAACGTGTAAATAAGAATATCATATTAGAAGCAAAAATCCAGGAATTATTACCTTCCTTACCAGAATATTTACTAACGGATTGCCTCGAAGCGCTGGAACACAATCGCCTGCTGCGTTTCACCGATGAAAATATTGAATTGGCGCATGATAGTCTGGCGGATTTGATTGACCGGCAGCGCAGTGATCAACAGCGCCAACTCAATGAAATCAAGCGTCGGCTACGCAATAATTTTATCGAATTTCAACAGACTAAAGAATTCCTGACCCGCAAGCAACTCAATGTTTACGAAGAATTTTTGCCGCAAATCCAATTGGATGAAGAACTTCAGAAGTTTATTCAAGAAAGCCGACAATACGTAGAAGCCAAAGAACAAGAGGAAATCGCCCGCCAAAAACGGGAATTGAGAAGAACCCGACAATTTTTGATCGTGGTGAGTTTGGTAGCGGCCGTAGCATTGGGGCTATTTGTATGGGCATTGCAATTGCAACAAAAAGCAGTGCAAGCCACTAAGGAACTGACGCAAAGAGTAATAGAGAACTATCAAACAAATGCCGAAAGCCTCAAGAACGAAGGCAAATACCGCGAAGCTACTAACCCGATTCGGGAAGCATTAGACTTGATTGGAGATACCAATCCAACACTAAAATCAAAGTTAGACAGCACTACCAATATTTTAGAACGAATCGCTACGCTGGTTGAAACCGCAGATAGCCTGGCTCGTCAGGAAGATCAATTGCCAAACGCACTTCAAAAATACCAAACTGCTTACGAATTAAGCCCTGATAATATTTTGCAAGGCAAAGTCAATCAAACCAATAGTGAAATCAATCGCCTTTTTGCAGATTACAAAGATCGTGCTTTGAATATTTTATCTTTCTCCGGTTGTACCCGAGCCCTGGAGTTACTCCAAAAAGCCCAAGCGCTCAAGCCTGGCGATACAGAGATAGTGGCAGCGTTGCAACGATGTCAATAGGTTTCGCTTTTTGTATCCAAATAAAAATATACTCCTTTTTTAAATATTTCTAAAAATCAAGTATATTTGAACTAATATTTTGTGGTAGCAGAATAAACCAAATGAAAGTTGACGTATATTTTGATAAGTGTAGGATTTGCAACTAAAATAAATATCTTGATATAATACTGAAAATTTAGAACAACACCTTTATGACCTTTTAAACTTATAACCCCTATGAAAAACCCAATTACGCTGCTACTGTTATGCGTTCTTTTATGGAGCGCCACTCCTGTTATCTTTGCTGGAAATTCCGATCCTAATGAAAAACTGGCTTCCAAAAAACTTACTTCTTCAGACGATGATCTCTTTGGAAATTTTTGTGCTAAAGCGGTTACGGTCAATTGCAATAGCACACTGTCCAACCAAACTACCGTTGGGGCTGGGAATGCTGTCGTGAATAGTGATTATAATAATTGCAGCAACATTTTTAATAATAATTTCCCCTTTACAGGGCCCGATAAAGTTTACCGAATTCAACTGGAGGAGCGTTCTCATCTGAAGGTTATCCTTACGATACTGGATGCAGGGAAGGACTTGGATCTAATAATTTTTAATGCTTGTACAGGTGCAGGCTCAGGTTTGTCAGCCTGTGTGCAGCAAGTATCCGCCAATACTTCGCAAGCAGGGCTTACAGAAGCGGTTGAAGTTTTTCTGGAAGCTGGCACTTATTATATTGTAGTGGATGGCGAGAATACGAACTCCACATTCCAAGGACGGTTCAATATCAGTTTTCAATGTTCTTGCACCTGCATAGAGGATGATTTTGATGTAGTAAATGGAAATTTAATATTATGCGAAAATTTTGAATCTTATAATAATGGAGGTATTGACACACAATCCTTGCGCTGGTCGAAGTGGACTTCTGGCTCAGGTGATGGTGAAGTGGGGGAGAACCCGTCTTCTGCCGGTAAGGCTTTGTTTATAAGCAGTAATGCGAATCCCAGACCAGATGTGCTCTATAATTTAGATAATAAAAGCTCCGGGCGCTATCGCATTTCTTTTGAAATGTTTGTTGATCGAGACCAAACTGGCTATTATGATTTATTGCATCAAGGCCCAAACACAAGTGGAAATAATGCCAATTTTGCGTACCGTGTTTTTTTTCAAAAAAATGGCATCGGACGGCTACGCTTGGGCAATCAGAGTGATAATCAGTATATAAAGGAATTTCCTTATACGATTAATGCTTGGAATAATATTATGCAGATCATTGATATTGATGCAAATGTAGCAGAATTGTGGGTTAACAATGAATTGGTTCATTCCTGGGCTTTTAATATTGGGCAAAGTACTTCTAACCGGATGGCTTTCCTTTCTTTTTTTGCAAACGCAAATGACAATAGTTTTTACATTGATAACATTTGTGTATGGCAAAAAAATCCTGCTTGTTTTGCTAATACAATCATAACGCCCGTTTGCCTAAAAAACGGCCGTCAGTATGATAATATCGGCATACTTAGTTGCGATTTATACACCAACGCTGAATTAGGTTTTTGCCCTGGAGAGGATAATACGACGATTTGTGATTTTGGCGGTACATTTATTTATCGAACCGATGGTATTGATTTTTCAGGAACATTGGATACGAATGAATTTATACCGGCTTTAATCCGACAAGAAGCTTGTGTACAAGAGACCTATGATGGTTTTGTACCCAATAAGTTATTTGCTGATATTTATGTCTTTTATAATAATGATCCTGGAACGGATATTGCTATAAGTTTAAATAACGCTGACCCTGATGATGACGATAATACGCTAAGAGCTGCCATTTTTCGATGCTTTTGCGAAGAGATTCAAGGCGTTACTACCTGTCGGCAAGTCTGTCTGAATGCAGGTTCTAATCCTGATGTTAATAATGCAGCCGAAGGATTTTATTATATTGCGATTTTTAGCGAAGAAAAAGAATCATACGAATTTAATATTATACCAAATGGTACTTGTGTTACCAATACTAAATTGATTGCTTGTAATGCCACCGAAAACGGCACAGTACTAAATGAATTTAATAATTACTCTACTTTCGGGGAAGACTTTACCAGTACCCCTTATCAAACTTGCTATTCCGGGCCGCGTACGTATAATGGCGAAGATGTAGAATATAAACTGATACTCGACAAACCCAGTATTATCAGCATTCGGATGAATTCCACCGCTCCAATGGGATTGTTTTTATACGATTTTTTATGCGGTGAAAATTGCATTGCTTATGCCGAAAATAGTGATAATGGTGGCGCTGCTTTTATTAATAATCTTTCATTGGATGCAGGAGTTTATTATATCATTATTGATAAAGCTAATGATAATGGAAGTAATAATTTTTCATTAACGCTTGAATGTCAAGAAGATGAAACATTTCCGATATTTTTTAATCTTGGCGCAGGAACTTGCCCAAAAGATCAAGCGTCAAAACATGAAGTAACGCTTCGGGGCTTAACCAATACCAGGCTGAACGGCGCAGCCATTGCGCCCGGCAATCGCGTTTTCTTCTTCTATCTTCCTGATTTACAGAACCCTTCTAGCAGTACGCTTGTGCAAGAGAGTTATCAAACCTGGAATGGGCAAGAGATCAAATTTAATTTTTATGAAGATTTTGATGGCGATAATGTAAAATGTGGCTACGAACAAGGTGAAGATTTTATTATAAAAGTGGTAGATCCGAATGATCGAACCTACGAAGTAACCGCGGCTTATCAAAACCAAAATCCTGGCGGCACGTTTACGCCAAATGCTTCGAGTCTGATTCAAAATCTAACGCAAATTGGGCAGCCCACTACCCTACGGGTCGCGCCTTCCATCAAGGATGCGGCGTCTGGTGCGGGTACGTACAGTTTTGTTATCGCTTCTAATCTCGACTGGGCAATTCAGAAAAAGCCGGAAAGCACCTGGATTCAGATCAATCCTTCTTCGGGTACAGGCGCAGCGCAGGTGAGCATTCAACTGACCCAAAATGGCAGTACCAATCCCCGCGCTGATACGCTTTTCGTTCTTGGTGAAAATAATGAGCAAAGGCGTATCATTATTCGGCAGGCGGGTTGTACTTTGGCGAGTGTCGTTGCCAGCGACGATCAAACCATTTGTCAAGGATCAAGCGCTAATTTGACCGCCAGCGCAAGCCCTGCGAATAATTATCTTTGGAGTACAGGAGCTACGATCAAAGATATTACAGTTTCACCTAATACGACTACTTTTTATACCGTTGCTACTACCAATAGCGGCTGCACCGATATGGATACCGTCAAAGTGACCGTTGTTCCTGTGCCGATTGTTGATTTGGGTGAAAACAAAACTGTATGCCAAGGTACGAGTATTGATCTTACCGCACAAGCCAATGGTGGCGCGGGTTCTTATACTTTCGCCTGGGATAATAATCTTGGAGCAGGTCAGAATAAAACCGTTAGCCCCAATTCAAATACCATTTATTCCGTCACCATCACAGACGCTAATCAATGCAGCGCAAGCGATCAAATTACGGTTTCTGTTAATGCGTTGCCGATAGCAAATGCGGGTACAGATCAAGCCGTTTGTCAGGGTCAAAGCGCTAATTTATTCGCACAAGCCAATGGTGGCGGGGGTCCTTACACTTTCAACTGGGATAATAATCTCGGATCGGGTCAAAATAAAACCGTTACGCCGAGTTCAAATACCATTTATTCCGTCACCGTCACAGACGCCAATCAATGCAGCGCTACTGATCAAATTACGATTTCTGTTAATGCGTTACCAACTGTTAATGCTGGCGCGGATCAAGCCGTTTGTCAGGGTCAAAGCGCTAATTTATTCGCACAAGCCAATGGTGGCGCGGGTTCCTACACTTTCACCTGGGATAATAATCTTGGATCGGGTCAGAATAAAACCGTTAGTCCCAATTCAAATACCTCTTATTCCGTCACCGTCACAGACGCCAATCAATGCAGTGCAAGTGATCAAATTACGGTTTCTGTTAATGCGTTGCCAATTGCAAATGCTGGTGCAGATCAAGCCGTTTGCCAGGGTCAAAGCGCTAATTTATTCGCACAAGCCAATAGTGGCGCGGGTTCTTATACTTTCGCCTGGGATAATAATCTTGGAGCAGGTCAGAATAAAACGGTCACGCCTAATTCAAATACCACTTATACCGTTACCGTCACTGACGCCAATCAATGCAGCGCCAGTGATCAAATTACAATTAACGTAAAACCTACGCCTTCGATTAATTTTGGAGAAGATCAGCGCATTTGCAAAGGGGATTCTGCCATTATCAAGATTAAAATCAATGGTGGCGCGGGTTTCTTTGGTTACAACTGGGGTAATAATCTTGGTACTGGCGGCGACAATCGCACCATCCGTCCTGAGGAAACGACCGCCTATTCTTTGACTGTCAGCGATTCCAACGCTTGCACTGCTGCCGACACAATCACCGTTTTTGTCAATCCCGCGCTAACTGTTGATTCTATTATAATAATGCCTACTGCTGATGCAAATAATAATGGCAGTATTCGAGTGATCATTGGCAGCGGCACACCGCCTTATCAGTTTAAGTGGCTTCAAAATAATCAGATAATCAGCACTTTAGAAAATATTCAAGGATTAAATCCTGGAAATTACACGCTGGAAATCACGGATGCCAATGGTTGTACGTTCCGCAGCGGCGGCCTTGTAGTGGGCATGACGACAGCAGTGAATGACCCAGTATTGCAAGAACAAATAAAGATTTTCCCGAATCCGACCTCCGGCAAGTTGTATGTGCAATTTGATTTTGATGAAAACAAAGAAGTTATTATACAAATCCATGATATGCTGGGCAAATTATTATTACAAACCAAGCCGAAAATGATATCAAAACAAGCGCAGGAATTGAACTTGTCCCAATACCCAAGCGGATTATATCTTTTGAAAATAAAGATAAACCAGCATATTATTACACAAAAGATCACTTTGAGTAGGTAATTATTTACAATATGATAAAACGGCATTATTTATTTATTTTTCTTTTAGCGGTGACGCTGAATGCTTGCATCAAACCGGCTATCAAAGAGTTGGATTTTGTAGAAGTTGCCACTATCCGAGCGGTAGAAACGGGTTTGGGTAGCGTCCACCTCGAAGGTGAACTAAAAGGATTGCGGGAAGGAATAATTGAAGATCACGGATTTATTTTGTCGGACACCGGCAGCAACTTAAGTTTAGAAAGCCAGGACGTGGTCAAATTAAGCTTGGGGCAGTTGGCCTCCAACGGTCGCTTTGAAAAACTACTCGACGGGCTTTCGCTGCAAGACATCTATTATGCCAGGGCTTACGCCGTTTTTGGCGAGCGCATTACCTATGGAGAAGTCCTTTTTTTCACTTTCAGCGATGCAATTATTCTTTCTGTAAGTAAAAATTTTGTAGTTATTAATGATAGTCTTAATATGAGTGCTACCATTGCTGGTTTGCAAAGATTTGGCGTCACCTTGCCGGAGCATGGACACGTCATTTCAGCGGTCAATCCTTTCCCGGAAGCGGAGAAAGATATAACGTCTCGTTTGGGGCTTATCAATGATGATGGTATTTTTAATAGTTCTTTTAATAATTTATCTTTCAACACAACTTATTATGCAAGAGCTTATATCAAATTGAATGAAGGTTATTTTTATAGCGACACGATTCATATTCGCATTCGAGATGGCTGGAAAATGATCGGAGATGCACCTCTACCCTTGCGCAACGCGATTGGCGTAGCTACGGCAACCAGAGCTTATGTGGGCATTGGCTGTGCTAATGGTGCTTGCAATGTAGATGGTGGCACGATCAAAAGCCTTTGGGAATTTGACCCTAACGGCAATAATGGTCAAGGATCGTGGATCGAGAAAAAACCTTTTCCCGGCGCCGACCGCTACGGTGCGACTGCTTTTACCATCGGCGAAATGGTGTACGTAGGTTTAGGCGGCCTGCCCAATAATAATGGTGGAATTAATTATTATAAAGATTTTTGGCGCTTTGATCCTTCAACAAATAACTGGGAACAAACGACCGATTTTCCTGGCAAAGCGCGTTGGGAAAGCGTCGCTTTTGCGATCAATGGCAAGGGATACGTAGGCACGGGCGCTGGCGACGAGGATTATTATTATGATTTTTATGAATTTGATCCGGAAGGGAACGCAGGGAAAGGCAGTTGGGCAATGGTTGATAGCCTTCCGGCTGTCATTTATGGTGATGATAATATTGAAGTTGGGCTTTTCGGGCGAAAGGATGCGGTTTCGTTTGTGATTGGCAATAAAGGTTACGTAGGTACCGGCGAATGGTTAACCGAAAGGCTCCGTGATTTTTGGGTATTTGACGCTGCCACAAAACAGTGGGAACAAGCAGGGTATCTGCCTGACAATAGCCTGAGCCGGAAAGGTGCGGTCGCCTTTACAATCAATGGGAAAGGGTATTTATGTACTGGGCAAAATGATGACTTGCAATACTTGTCCGATCTTTGGGAATTTAATCCCAATAATAATTCCTGGACAAATAAAACCAGTTTTACAGGGCTTGAGCGATGGCAAGCACTTGGTTTTTCTATTGGTGAAAAAGGATACATTGGTACGGGAAGAACATTACTTACAGAGGGTTTAAATTTTGTAGATCTGCTATTCTCAGATTTTTGGATTTATACGCCAGAAAAATAATAGGATATGAAATATTTTTTATTATCAATATTTTTCTTGCCAATATGCTTGTCGGCACAAAGTTATTATGCTTTACAGCAGGATATGGATTCTATTTACTTGGAATTAAGTGCAACCGATGGCAAACTTGGCATTTCTTATCAAATTGCTTCTAATAATTCTACTAAAAAAGACTTATTGAATATCATAGAATTAAAATTAAGTGATGCAGATTTGATATTGCATTATAATTTTAAATCTAAAAAAGAAAAAGATTTTTATCATACCTTAGAAACGTTGCTTTCATCCGAATCTGGAGCGTTGATTCAATCTGATGTAATGACCATTCGAGTAAAAAGTATTGAAAACCAGCAAATTATATGGAAGGATGCGGCTGAACAATTACTTGAATACGGCAGAAAATATGCCTTAGTGTTGAAGACAAAACTCTGGGGTATCGTAAACTGTGATGAAAAGCGACCATCGTTTACTTTCAATAAGTCTTTTCCCTATGTAAGTGTTATTTCTTTGGGCGCAGCCTTCCTATTAGATAGCCATAAAGATTACAAACAAAGAGATAATCTCTACGATAATTATCGTTCTCGTTGGGAAAATGGAGAACCATCAACGCAAGAATTGCAAAATGATTTTCAGGATGCCCAAAAAAAGGAAAGATCAGCTAAAAGGTCAGCATATATTGGCTGGAGCGCTGTTGGAATTGGGGCAACGGCCGCTATTATTGACTTTATAAAAACTAAGAAAAAACAACGATTATACGATGAATATTGCGCTAAAAAAGATGTTACCTGGAGCATTTCACCGAATGTAACGCCTGATTTTACCAGCTCGGGGCAATTAGGAGCAAAGCTAACGATTCGCTTTTAAGCAATTTGGCGCATTTCTGAAATGTGCCAAATTTATAAAATTTATACTTCTCTTAATATAATTATAATTTTAAATACATGAAGTTTATTTCAATAACAGCGGTTTTTATTATAATCTTTTCATTTTTTGTGAATGTGACAATAGCTCAGGAAACCAGTTGTTATAATGGCATCCGAAATGAAGGTCTGACTTTGGCGCGACAGGGGAAATATGATGAAGCGATCAATCGTTTTTTTGCAGCTCGCTATTGCCTGGATAAACCCGCCAAGGATGATCTGGATGAGCAGATTCGTCGCGCGCAACAATTGAGCAAAAAGCAATTGCAAGAAGCCTTAGACGCCGCCCGCCAGGCAGAAGCGGAAGCAATCGCTGCAAAAGAAGCAGAAGCAGTCGCTGCAAAAGAAGCAGAAGCAAACGCTAAATTTGCCCAGGAACAAGGTCGTCGGTCAGAAGGCTTGCGCTTGCTCTTATTATCAGATAATGCCCGTTTGCAAAATAAAAAAAGCGATGCTTTCTGGCTGTCTTTCAGTGCTTTACAATTGCTAACCGAAGATATACCAGTTGCTACATTTCGCGCGTTCGGCGAAGCGGTAAAAGATTCGCTGGAAGAAGTTATTTGGAATAGTAATATTGCGATTCAATCATTAGAATATTTGTATAATAATGAGGTTTTAATTACAAAATTGAGCGATGGCAGCGTCCGAGTGCTTAAAAACAAAGAAGAACAATTATTAAAAATAAATCCTCAATTCAATACTAATGACCCTGTTATTCACTCGATAAATAATGAAAATATAATATTATACGCCTCCAAAACCAATTTCGCTATTGCTACGGCAAATGGACTTACGCAAAATGTTGCCACGCCACACCAGGATTGGATTACCTTTGCTGCTTTCTCGCACGGTGGTCAAAAAGTAATCACTTGCTCCCGCGATAATACCGCTATTCTCTGGGACGCCCAGGCCAAGCCAATAAAGACTTTATCGCACCATCGGGGTAATATTTATAAAGCCGATTTTTCTTATGATGATACATATGCCTTGCTGCGCTCTTCCGACGGAACGGTCAGCCTCTGGGATGCGGATGGTAATTATCTTCGTTCCATAGGTAAAGATGAAATTTATATTTATGACGTCACTTTTTCAAAACATGATAATCATTTAGTAACCGCAGCCGCGTCGGGTATTGCAAAATTATGGAATATTGATGGTACACTCCTTGCCACGCTGCCGCACGGAAGCCCCGTCAAACAAGCATTTTTCTCGCCAAATGGTCAGCAAATTATTACTATTGGGTTGGACAACGCCGCTAAAGTTTGGGATTTGCAAGGTAAATTAATCGCCACTTTACAACATCATGATCACATAACCGATATTCATTATAATACCGATGGAAGCCTTATTCTAAGTGCTTCGAAAGATACAACAGCGGTATTATGGGACTCAAAAGGGACTCGTATCACCGACTTTATAGGTCATAATGCTGAAATCATTTCTGCAATTTTAAACGCTGATAATCAACATATTCTGACCACTTCTAAAGATGGTAGCGCTATATTATGGGATTTGCAAGGAAATATTATTATGAATATTGAACTAAACAGCGAAAACCCTTTGCCTGCAGAGTTTTCCAAGGATAATCATTATATCATAACCGTTGAAAATAATAATCAAATTATTAAAAAATACCCGATTCCATCGCAAGTGTTTCAAAATATTACATCTCAAAATTGGCAAAATGACAGCCATTATCAAAAAGTGAAAAAAGAATATGATATACAGTTTGTAGGTGAAGGCAATTAAATTTGGTTAAAAGCAGAAAATTGTCAGTTGGATTCTCCTTTTCATTTTAAATTTTTCATTTTATATCTTTCGGTTTGCTACATTAGAGGTTCATCCATTGCCCAAAAACGATGAAGGGATTCTTGTTGTGCATAGTCTTATTATTAAATGTTTTCTTGTTGCCCGCTCAAAACGACTGCTACGGCGAGCTTCGCGCTATGGGCTTGCGTTTTCTGGAACGCCAGCATTATAAAGAGGCGATCAATCATTTTTTTGCGGCGCGATATTGTCTGAACAAACCCGCCAAAGATGATTTGGATGACTTGATCAAACAAACCCAGGATCGATGGGTGAAAGCGCTGAATGACGCTCGCCTCCAAGCTCGACGTCTTGCAGCCAAAGCCGATACGCTCCAAAGTTATCTTGAAGGGGATAAAACCTATGCTATTTTTTTGCAAACAGGAAAAGAAAAGTTTAAAATCGGTGATTTCCAATCGGCTTTGCAGGATTTTGCGATTGCCCGTTTTACGAAGGAAAACAGGGAAATCCTGGGATGGATCAATCAAGTGTGGCAAGCCATGCGCGCCGAATGGCTTACGCAGCAAGGGCATTTGGATAGCGCTTTTGTCGCTTACGCGAAAGTTAATTTTTTGGATAGCACGGATTTTAGAACGCAGCGTTTGATGCAGATTCAATCCTCCAGAACTCAATGGCGACGGGCTTTAGGCAGTCGAAAATTATCGGCGATAGATGCTCTGGATGCCAGCGGCGACGAAGCTAATGGGCTTTTTTTATACTTTTTTCCAAAGGAAATACAAGGATTAAGCAGCATTAAAAGCCTGAAAATCAGCAAGAATCATCTTTTGGAAATGCAGCCTGAAAACTGGGAATTGCTCACCAAGCTATCAATATTGCTCTATTTGGATTTGAGTGAGAATGATTTAGCGGAAATATCCGTACAAAACTGGCAATTTTTAGCCAAATTGAACAGACTTGAAACATTGGATTTAAGTTATAATCAATTGAATACTATACCCGCTGAAGTCTTCCAATTAACTCATTTAGAAGAACTTAGATTACGTGGCAATCAGCTTATAGAAATGCCCGACGCCATTCAAAAACTAAATAACCTGGAAATATTAGACTTGAGCGAGAATCAAATGAACGAATTGTCAACAGGAATTGGTTCGCTGGTCAATTTAAAAATCCTGGATTTGGCCGGCAACAAATTGTCTAAGCTTCCACTGGAAATGGCGCGATTGCAGCGTTTGGAGGCGCTTGATCTGAGTGCTAATGGTTTATTTGAAATACCCGAAAGTGTCGCGCAATTAAATAATCTCAAGCATTTAAACCTGAGTCATAATGATTTATACCAGCTTTCACCGATAATTGCTCACCTGAGCAACCTCGAAACCCTCGACTTGAGTTACAACCAACTTTCCCAATTGCCCGATGAACGCTGGGATTTTCTAGGAAAATTGAGTAATCTTCAGGAATTGACTTTATTATTTAATCGGCTTTCTGCAAAGGATATTGAATATATAAAACATTTGTTATCAGCAAAATGCGAGATAAAATACTAAAACAAAAAGCCCAACCAGTCCACCTGATCGGGCTTTCATCATTCCTATTTTAAATCTCTTATTTACTTCCAATTTGCTTGGATGTATTCTGTTGATTTTGAGTCAATTGCTTGTACGCATCCAATCCACATTGCAGGAAACTGGCGTATTCATTGGCATCGGGCGTATAGCCGACGGGATAATTCAATAGCTGCCCATCCGGCGAAATCAAAGCATAGAAAGGTTGTGTATTCGTACCAAAATATTCGGTAGAAAAATGCTGCCATTTATGCCCCACATTGCGCAAAACGCGTGTGCCGCCGGTCGCTTTTGGTACTTCAATTTGCTCATTTTCAGGTAGTTCTATTTTTTCATCGCCGTACAAAGAAATCAAAACATATTCATCTTTCAATAAATTATATACTTGCGGTTTGGGCCAAACGTTTTCTTCCATTTTCCGACAATTCACACAAGCATGCCCCGTAAAGTCAATCATGACGGGCTTTCCAACTTCTTTGGCATAAGCCATGCCCGTTTTTAAATCTTTGAAACAATTCAAATTCTGCGGGCAATCGCAAGGATAAAACCAACTATAACAAGCCGGCGGCGCCATACCACTCAACAAAGTCAGGGGTCGCAGCGAGCCTGCTTTTTCGTCATAAATAAATCCCGTTGCCAGATAAATCGCAAATGCCACCGAAGCCACGCCAAGTCCAACCCGAGTGATCGACAATTTTTTAATCGGCGAATCGTGTGGGAATTTTATAATTCCAAATAAATACAAGGCTAAGCCAATCGAAATGAGTATCCATGCGCCCAGGAAAGGCTCGATTTTCAGGATTTCCCAGTGCTTCACCAAGTCGGCATTCGATAGGAATTTCAAGGCTAAAGCCAATTCTACAAAACCCAGCACCACTTTCACTGTATTCAACCAGCCGCCGGATTTCGGTAGCGAACTCATCCAACTCGGGAAAGCTGCAAACAATGCAAATGGCAAAGCCAAAGCCAAACCAAAGCCACCCATGCCCGCCGTGAGTTGCATCGCGCCGCCGTCAGCGCTCAAAGCACCCGCCAACAGTGAGCCGAGAATCGGGCCAGTGCAAGAGAACGACACCAAAGCCAGCGTGAGCGCCATAAAAAAGATGCCCATTATCCCGCCAATTCCTTCGGCATTGCTCACGCGATTCGCCCAACTACTTGGCAAAGTCAATTCGTAATAACCGAAAAACGAGAATGCGAAAAACATGAATATGGCGAAGAACGAGAGGTTGAGCCACACATTGGTGGAAATATCGTTGAGAATATCAGGATTAATGCTATCCATCAGGTGGAACGGAATGCTCAATACGAGATACACCGCAAAAATTGAAAACCCGTAGAAACTCGCATTGGCAATACCTTTCTTGCGGTCTTTGCTGCTTTTTGTAAAAAAACTCACCGTCAACGGAATCATCGGAAACACGCAAGGCGTAAGCAACGCGATAAATCCTCCCAGAAAACCCAGCATAAAAATAGACCAAAACCCCTTGCCCTCATTGGCTTCGACGGTTTCGCCACAATCTGCAATCGGATTATTCAAATCCGGTTTTGGAAAATCGCCGTACAACCCAGCATTATCAGTCGCTGCAACGCCCGTATTTATTGACATTTCATCGCCAATGCCCAAAGTCAGATTTGCAAAATCGGCACGGAAAGGCTCATCAAAAGCAATGCAACTCGATTCATTACAACTCATATAATGAATTTCACCTTGTGCTATTTTATTCACATCGCTCACCTGCACGCGCTGCGTGAATGTGACTTCTTTTTTAAATTTGATAACATTGATACCAAAAATATCATCCATCCCTTCGATGCGCTGCGGGCCTTCTTCTTTGGCTTTTTCTTTAACTGTAATGTGTTCATTTCCAATAAAATCGAACTCGGTAGGAATCGGGCCATCGTCACCAATCAATTGAGAATAAATATACCAGGCATCGTCCACCTTAGCTTTGAAAACCAAATCAAATTCGGTATCGCTGATTTTTTTTACTTCGCCTGTCCACTTCACAGGATTAAAAATACCCCCACTTTGAGGAGTCTCATTTGATTGTAAAGCAATATTTTCTTCGGCTGGTTGCGTATTCAAATCCTCGGCTGCTTTCTCTTTGCCAGCAATTGTCGAAGCTTTATCCTCCTTTTTTTCTTCTGTTTTTTTAGTCAAGCTCGAAACCAATTCAAAGGAAAAATCCTCTTCTGTAGGCGGCAGGCATTGTTCGTCGTTGCAAGTCATAAATTCCAAGTAGCCCTTGATTGGCTCACTCAAATCTTTCACCTTTACACGTTGTGTAAATATTGCTTTTTTTGAAAACTTTACAAGGTTCATTTTGAACACATTATCAAAAGCTTCCTTCTTATTACCCGATTCTTTATTTTTACCAACGAATTCAAAATGATCGCCTTCATCAAAATAAAAATGTGTCGGTATAGGACCGTCGTCGCTGCTTAGATATTGAGAATAAATCACCCAGCCATCGTCGATGGCAGCGGTGAAAATAAGATCAAATTCTGTTTCGCTGATTTGTTTATAGGAAGTACTCCAGGATACCGGTGTGAGGATTTGCGCCGAAAGGCTAAAAGCCAATACCGATGCGTAGAGTAGCAGTACTATTTTTTTCATAATCACAAAATTGAATATTTGTTCAAGGGAATCGGGTCTTTTATTTCAAAACAATAGCAAATTCAAGCATCTTGGGTGGCAAGCATTTTTCATCATCGCAAGTCATAAATTCCAGATTGCCGGTCACTTTATCGGTTTTTTCTTTCACTTTGATGCGCTGTGTAAAGCTCACTTTCCCGCTGTATTTAACGAGTTTCATTGCAAAAATCTCATCGAAACCCTCTTTTTTATTGCCTTGCTCCTTGGCTTCGCCCACTAATTCATAGTTTTCATTTTCCTCAAATGTAAAGCTCGTGGCGATAGGGCCTTCGTCGGATTCTAAAAATTGCGAATATATATACCAGCCATTGTCAACGTCAGCTGTCAATATTAAATCATATTCAGTGGCGTTCACTTTTTTCGCTTTATACGACCACGTCACAGGATCCAATTGCGCTGTAGCTGCCAAAGATATTATGCAAAACAAAAGTACGAATGTAATTCTCATGTGTTGGTGATGATTTTCACAAAAATACACTTGCTATATCGTTTCAGCCGACGCAAGGCGGACGATTAATAAAAGATTAACACAATGGTCGGAAGTTGGAAGTCGGAAATGGGAAGTCAGAAGTTGGAAGCAAGTTAACTTTTGAGGTGGATATTTTGAGAGGGAGCTGTTTATCCTTGTTTTGATGAGCAGCATAAAAGTCTTAATAATTTGATTATAAGATTTTTATGCTGCTTAAAAATTTATTATTTCACCTGACTCATCACCACCCGATCAAAAATCCTATCGCCGAGATAAGTTCTCATCCAAACCAGTGGCTTGGCTAATTTTCCTGCCCGATACCGAGTTTTGGGCCGGCTCGATTGGATTGCTTTCGAAATTATATTGGCAATAAGTGAAGGCGGAGATGAAGCATTTTTCTGCTCATAAGAATCCAGGACTGCTTTTGCCATCAATTGCGCGACCGCGCTATAAGGCCCGTTACCAGAGCGTTTGAGCATAGGCTGGGTCATTACATCACCAAATTCGGTCGCAATCGCGCCAGGTTCGATGATAATTACATCAATATTAAATGGTTTTAATTCCAGACGAAGACTGTCGCTCCAGCCTTCCAGCGCGTGCTTGGTCGCGTGATACCAGGCCCCAAGTGGGAAATAGATTTTGCCGCCCATCGAGGAAATATTAATAATCTTCCCGGATTTTTGCTTGCGCATATAAGGAATCACCAATTGCGTCAAGCGCGCCAATCCAAAGATATTGACATCAAACTGCCTCCGGGCATCGGCAATCGGCGTCTCTTCTACCGAGCCATAAGTGGCATAACCGGCGTTATTAATTAATACATCTATTTTTCCTTGCTCTGTAATAATTTGATTAACAGTGTTTTCCAATTGTTTTTCATCGATTACATCCAATTCCAAAGCATAACCTCCAGCTTTTACTAAATCTTGCATTTTTTCAACTCTGCGAGCAGCGCCATACACGATATGCCCTTCCTTGATTAATTGCAAGGCAGTTTCTTTCCCCATGCCCGAAGATGCTCCTGTAATTAGAATTACTTTTTTATTGCTCATTTTATTTACATTTTTAAGTGAGTAATCACTTTTTATTTTGAGAAATTTTTTTAAACTTTATACTTTTTTAATAAAAATGATTTGAATTGTTTTTGTTCCTGAACGCCATCTCTCAAGATGCCAATGGAAATGGTGTCTAATAATTGTTCCAACAGTTTTGCTTCATTTTCAGGCGATTCGAAATTCAATTCCGAAAATGCCCAAGTCAATTTATCCCTCAAAGGTTTCATTTTTTCCGGTTTATAATATTCTTGTTCCCATTTTAATTTAAATTGTAATTTCCAGTAATCATAGTCCGATTCGTCAATAGAGAAAGGCAATTCAATCGTTTTTCGGATCACTTTTTTCGGGTCGGTTTCAAATATAATATGCGCAAAAATCTCATTTAATCTTTGTTCTGCATCTGCTACAATCGCATCCAATAGACCTTTTTTATGCTCGAAATGCCTGAAAATTAAGCCTTCCGACACGCCCGCCTGCTTGGCGATCTTGCTGGTGGAAACCGCATTATACCCTTCATTGGCAAAGAGCTCCAAAGCGACATTTAATATATTTTCTTTTTTATCTGTCATTTAAAAAGTGAGTAATTACTTACAAAGATAAATCAGCTATTGGAAAGATGCAAGTTTTTTTTGAAAAAGCAGGCAGATAAATTTTTTTTTAGGGCTTACTTTGAAAAACAAAGTACTTTATGTAACTTTGCACTACAAATACAAGAAACAGATAAAACCATGAAGAACAAAAGATTAATTGGCATTATGCTCACCGTAGCAATTCTATTGCTCATACCATTCATAGCGATGCAGTTCACAGATGAAGTAAACTGGACACTTGCAGATTTTGTCATCATGGGCATCCTTTTGCTTGGCACTGGTCTCGCGTGTGAGCTTGTATTAAGGAATATCAAAAATTTCGAGCGCCGATTCATTATAATTGCCGTTATTTTAGGCGTATTTTTCCTCATTTGGGCGGAACTTG
>JANRME010000238.1:0-4182 GCA_033761835.1 Saprospiraceae bacterium | reverse complement strand
TAACCATTTTCCAAGTTATTTGCTCAATTACAAAATCTATTTCTCTTCGGGCACGGCGACTTGCTCAGAAGTACATGGTTTCATTCAAAAACGGAAAATACAATGAACGAAGCATTATTTACTGCAAATAACATCTGGATGCTTTTAGCAACAGCACTGGTGTTTATCATGCACTTGGGCTTTGCCACCTTGGAATCAGGGTTAGCTCAAAAAAAGAATACAGTCAACATACTTTTTAAAAATGTAATGATTGTTTGCATTGGATTACTCACTTATTGGATCATGGGTTTCAACTTAATGTATCCTGGAGGTGACTATGCAGGTGGTTTTTTTGGTTTTGCTGGGTTTGGTATTTCCTTTCCAGATGATGTAGCGGCCGCTTACACCGAGGGCAAATTCGATGCGTATGCAGCTGGTGGCTATACTTACTGGACAGATTTTATATTCCAGGCGATGTTCGCTGCTACCTGCGCTACCATCGTATCGGGAGCGGTTGCAGAACGTATTAAACTAAATTCTTTCTTGATTTTTGCTACGCTTTTTGTGGCGATCAGCTACCCCATCACTGGTATGTGGAAATGGGGTGGAGGATGGCTCAATTCGGCTGGTTTTTATGACTTTGCTGGTTCTACCTTGGTGCATGCTGCAGGTGGTTTTGCAGCATTGGCTTGTGTTTTGTTATTGGGGGCGCGCCGTGGCAAATATACCAAAGATGGAGCAAAGCCTATCCCTGGTCACAGTATGCCATTAGCCACGGTGGGGGTGTTATTGCTGTGGTTTGGTTGGTTCGGTTTCAATGGAGGTTCTGTACTTTCGGCGAATCCTGTAGCTATTTCCTTAGTATTTGTGACCACATCTTTGGCCGCGGCAGCAGGAGCGGTTGGTGCCTTTTTCACTTCTTATGCTTTATTTAAATCGCACGATCTCTCAATGGTACTCAATGGTATCTTGGGCGGTTTAGTGGGTATTACCGCTGGCGCAGACCAGATGACGCCGATGGATGCGGTCTTGATAGGAGCAATCGCAGGAGTGATTATTCCTTTTGCAGTCTTGTTTTTTGAAAGAATGAAAATTGATGATCCGGTAGGTGCTACCTCGGTACACTTGGTTTGCGGTGTGTGGGGTACGCTGGCAGTGGGTATTTTTGGTGCAAAAGCAGGCTTGGCGCAGTTGTGGGTACAACTGTATGGCACTTTAGCGATTGGCTTATTCAGCTTTGCCTTTGCCTATATCGTCATGTTCATTCTGAAGAAAACAATAGGTATTCGTGTCAGTGAAGCAGAGGAAATGGAAGGATTGGATATTGGCGAACATGAAATGCAAGCTTACGCTGAAAGTACTACTGAACAAGGAGCATTCAGTATGGCAAATTGATTGATTATAGATTATTAATTGAGATTAATGTGCATTTTTAATACTTAAACCTTTAATAGTCAATTATTAATAAAAAAAACAAGCCCCTGCTGTGCGGCAACACTCAGGGGCCATCTCAAGAACACGGTAAACCGAATTCTCGAAGGAATTACAAATATACGACGGAGCTGTCATTTTGCCAAACATTTTGAAGCGCCGGGTCAGGTTTACCGTTTTTACAAGCACTAACCGGCTAAAACAGATTGCGTAAATCTTATTTCCTGACTTTTAAAACTTGGCATTATGAAAAAAGCTCTGTTACAACTAACAGCAGTAGCAGTATTGCTTATATCTACGCTCTCGGCAAAGGCTCAAGAGCAAGTGGCAGCTAACACAACACCTCCTCCTACAAGCACGAGTGAAACAAGGGCCGTAGCAGAGGAAGAATCAAAGTTGCCTTTTGACATTTCCGGCTTTGTAGATGTGTACTACCAGTACAGTTTTATCGAATCGCCTGCTCCGACCAGTTTTACTAATACGCACAATGCTTTTACTTTGGGAATGGCTAACCTGGCTTTTTCTAAAGAAATGGGAAAAGTTGGTTTTATGATTGACCTGGGAGTTGGCCCGCGTGCGGAGGTTGCCAATGGTTTTACCGGCACTACGCTTTCTGCGATCAAACAATTATTTATTACCTATGCGCCAGCAGAGTGGCTAAAACTGACTGCCGGTAATTTTGCAACGCACGTAGGCTATGAATTGATTGATGCGCCATTAAACGTGAATTATTCGATGTCGTATATGTTTTCGTATGGGCCGTTTTATCACACCGGTGTGAAGGCGAATTTGACCTTTTCAGAATCTTTTGGTGCGATGATTGGCATTTTTAATGATACCGACAGTAAGGTTGATTTCACAGATGGCAAGCATATTGGAGCGCAGTTATCTTTTACCAAAGGTGATTTCACGGCTTATCTTAATTATCTCGGCGGTAAAAACGTAGAAGCAGACTCTATTTTCCCAAGCATTACAGGGCATCAGGTGGATTTAACGACTGCTTACCAATTGACCGAAAAATTCGGCTTGGGTTTGAATACAACCTTGCGTTCCAATGACCCTAGCGAGGGGGACGGCACGAGTTGGTTTGGAGCGGCTTTATACGCCAAATATGCTTTCAGCAATGCGTTTACCTTTGGTTTCCGGGGGGAGTATTTGGGTGATGACGATGGACTGATACTGGGCACCACTGATAACAGCGTCCTGGCTTTGACCTTTTCTGGCAATCTGAAAGCGGGTCCAGTGACCTTCATTCCTGAATTTAGAATTGACTTAGCTAATAAAGAAGTATTTACGGATGTATCCAACGGTGGTAAGCTCACAAAAACAACGCCGGCATTGTTGCTTGCAGCAGTATATGATTTTTGAAAACAATTTCAAATTCCATTTAATAACGTAAAATACTGTATAACAATGGCTAAGTTTAAGTTAGAGTACATTTGGCTGGATGGCTATAAGCCGATACAAAGCTTGCGCAGCAAGACGAAAATTGTGAAGGATTTTAGTGGTAAACTCGAAGATGTACCGATGTGGTCTTTCGATGGTAGTTCTACCGAACAAGCACCAGGTAATTCTTCCGATTGCTTGCTGAAGCCAGTGGCTTTGTTCCCTGATCCAGGCCGTAAAAATGCGTACTTAGTAATGACCGAAGTATTGAATGCTGATGGAACACCGCATGAATCAAATGGTCGTGCTACAATTGATGATGACGATAACGATTTCTGGTTTGGTTTTGAACAGGAATACTTTCTCTGGGATTTGGCGATTAATAAGCCTCTGGGTTTCCCTGAAAGTGGCTATCCTGCGCCGCAGGGCCCCTATTACTGCTCTGTAGGTTACGGCAAAGCATTTGGACGCGACATGGTGGAAGAACACCTCGATCTTTGCTTGGAAGCGGGCTTGAATGTAGAAGGCATCAATGCAGAAGTTGCTACCGGACAGTGGGAATTCCAGATTTTTGCTAAGGGGGCTAAAGCTGCCGGTGACCAAATGTGGGTAGCCCGTTACCTCCTCGAACGTACCGGTGAAAAATACGGAATTGCTATTAACTGGCATTGTAAGCCTGTACAAGGCGATTGGAATGGTTCTGGTATGCACGCCAACTTCTCCAACTCGCTCTTGCGTGAATCAGGTAGTAAAGAAGCATATGAAGAAGTATTGGAGAGCTTCCGCCCAGTTATTGCTGAGCACATTGCAGTGTATGGGCCAGATAACCACTTGCGCCTCACCGGTAAACATGAAACGCAATCTATTGATAAGTTCAGCTATGGTGTTTCCGACCGAGGGGCTTCTATTAGAATTCCAATTGCTACGGTTGAACGTGGCTGGAAAGGTTATCTCGAAGATCGCCGCCCGAATTCAGCCGCCGATCCTTACAAAGTGGCTGGTCGAATCATAAAAACGGTTAAGTCGGCTATGGTTCCGGCGTAGAGCAAGAAAGAGGGTTTTATTAAAAAATTGATTACTCGATTAGGGTTGTGGTTCAAAAACTGCAACCCTTTCTTATTTTAATTTTAAATTAATCATTTAAAATAAAATTTTACTCAGTTACAAATTCCTTATGAAAATTAATGAATAATCAAAAAAAAACACGTCCAAAAACAAATTTCTCTTGCCCAACAGCGTTCTTTCTGTTAAAAAATTCTACTTAAAAGCTTGATTTTTAAACAATATTTTGATTTTCAGTTTGCAAGGTATTTCGCAAGAACGACAAAAGATGTAAATTACCTTTTAAAAACCAAGAATATATGAAACGCTCGATTACACTGTTTT
>JANRME010000237.1:0-12261 GCA_033761835.1 Saprospiraceae bacterium | reverse complement strand
CTATTCGCAATCCTTGACTTAGCAACGCCTCAAAAACCTCACTCAATGAATGATTCCAGGAAATGGATTGCTTTTTAATCGGGGCATTACGGTCAGCATACGTGCCTTCCAGTTCTTCTATAATTGTTTCCTTATTAAAATAACTATATTGAATATAATGATAATCATTATCAAACATCCAGGGAACAGGATGAAATTCTGCGAAGTGAAACGCCCCGCCAGGCTTGAGGTAGCGAGCTATAATCTCTCCCCAGGGCTTCAAATCAGGCAACCAACCAATTGTACCATACGATGTAAAGACAATATCAAATTCCTCATCTAAATGCTGTGGCAAATCATAAATATTACAAGAAATAAAACGCGCGTCTAAATCAGATTCCTTCGCTAACTGTTTTGCAAAATCTATTGCTTTATCTGAAAGATCAATCCCAATCACCTCTGCGCCCAGTCGCGCCCAGCATAGCGTATCCATCCCAAAATGACATTGCAAATGCAGCAGCGTTTTGCCTTGTACATCGCCAACTTGCTCCAATTCAATGGGCGTCAGCACATTTTTACCTTGTCTGAATTCGGATAAGCCATAAAATTCAGATTTTACGTGGACTTCGGTTTTGGCGTTCCACAACTCGCGGTTGATGTCGGTATAGTTGCGTTCGGGTATTTCCATTCTTTTTATTTTTTTCAAAGCCACCAACCCTAGTTTTGAAAAAATTGTTCCCATAAATAAAAACATAGATTAAACCCAGCGAATATGCTTGCTCCGATAATCTTTTTTATGCCATCAATCTAATCTTCGCTGATCTTGGTGCTCAGCTTTGTATCAATTTTTAGTTATATTTTTTATGAATCATTTCATAATCTTATTTTTTAATACCTCAGTGGTTGCTTTGCTGCTGGCAATTGCTTATTTTTGTCATTGAAAAGAAAGCAGCCCTTATTACCTCCCATATTCGCTGCAATCAGAGCTTCGAGGCATTATTCTAACAGGCAAAATATGGCACTCTTGCGAAATGTGCCATATCTATTAGGTATCACTTTAAAATTCACTCAAACAAATATTCTATTTGGAATGGTAAACGCAAGTTTACGATTCGGATTTATTTATATTACTAAAACCAAACTATATGCGAATTTACACCTTACCTTTTTTGTTCATGGTCGTTTCTTTTATGCTTACCTTTCCGCTTACTGCGCAACAGGAAAGCACCGATAGGATTGCTTTACCAGCCCCTACGGTATCGCCGGGAAAACCGCTTCCTCCGATTTTTGATATGATTCAGTCGCAATTTGAAAATGAAATGGTTTCTAATGCGGTGCTGCTGCGTTTGAAAAAAGAAAATATAGCGGCATTGACGAATCGAGTCAAAGCAGAGCAGGGGCGAGTGATATTGGAAATTCCTTATGATAATGGAAGAGCAATCGCTTTTCAATTGGAAATTAACAATCTGTTGGCGGAAGGTTTTTCGGTCAATACGCCTGCCGGAAAATATCCTTACAAGCCTGGGCTTTATTTGAAAGGCACAGTGCAAGGAGCATCGAATTCGCTGGCAGCGATCAGTATTTTTGATGATTTTGTGATGGGCGTTTTTGCAACCGAGGAAGGAAACTATGTGATTGGGCCGCTGAAAACGGTGAACGGCATTGCTTCTGATGAATATATTTTGTATAAAGAAAGTAACCTGAAAATAACAAATGATTTTGATTGTTATGCAGATGACTTACCGGAGGTTGAGGGAAAAAAACATACGGGCGCTACGCACGAGAAGAGTTTGGCAACGGCGGTCGTAAAAGTGTATTTTGAATGCGATTATTTGATGTATCAAGAAAAGGGTTCGAATGCTACCACCGTCGCTAATTTTGTAAGCGGCGCTTATAATGCGGTTTCTACACTTTATAGCAACGAATCTATTAATACTCAAATTTCGGAGATATTTGTATGGACGAGTCAAGACCCTTACCGAACCAGTTCTTCATCGAATGCGCTGACCGATTTTCGTAGTCGATTGAATTCAAATGGATTTAATGGTGATATTGCGCATTTGTTGTCGCGCACCTCCAATAACCTTGGCGGCGTGGCTTATGTTGATGTGCTTTGCAATAGAAGTTATGCTTATGCTTATAGCAATATTAATAGTACCTATCAAAACTTTCCAACTTATTCCTGGACGGTGAATGTAATTACCCACGAAATGGGTCATAATTTGGGTTCACCCCATACCCAAAGCTGTAATTGGCCAGGTGGCGCGATTGATAACTGTTACTGCCCCGAAGGTTCTTGTGCCGCAGGCCCTGAGCCGCCTGCCACTGGCGGTACGATCATGAGTTATTGTCACTTGAGTGGCAACACGACTAGTTGTACCTTGCCTTCTGGCAGCAATCCAGGTGTTAATTTTACAGCAGGATTCGGAACATTGCCTGGTGATTTGATTCGGAACAGAGTTGATGTTGCAGCTTGTTTGAGTGGTGCAACGCCTCGTCCTAATTTGACAGCTGGTTCCGGTAGCTTAACGGTGAATGGCACGAGCATCAACGCCACGATTACGGTCACTAATAATGGCACAGCCTCAGCAGGTGCTTCAACGGTGGGCTATTATCTTTCTACCGATAATATTTTTCATGCAACGGATTATCTTTTTACAACGCGATCGGCATCGGCATTAGCTAATGGTGCCACCTCCACCGACATTATTGTGAATATGGATTTGTCAACAGTAATCGGCATTCCAACAGGGACTTATTATATCTTATTTTCTATTGATAAAGACAATGTAGTTAGCGAATCGAATGAAAATGATAATATTTTTTATTGGAATAGCCCACAAGTCACCATTCAAGGGAGTTGTATTGCTCCAAGTGCTTCGCAAATTTCGGCTACTAATATTACAACCAACAGTGCTCGATTTAATTGTACAGTGACGGGCGTGAGTCAATACGACTGGCAATATCGAATCGTGGGTTCGGCTACTTGGATTAATGTAGCGGAAGGTAGTTCTAATTTTTACGATGCAATAGGTCTGACAGCAGGTGCTGCTTATGAGTTCCAATCTAGGGTGCGCTGCGGCACGACTACTTGGAGTATTTGGTCTTCTTCTTTTGTTTTTACAACGACTGCTGCAACTTGTAATGCCCCGACCAGTACTCAGATTTCAGCAAGTAATATCACCAGCAGTGGCGCTCAACTAAACTGTTCAGTAACGGGTGTTAACCAATACGATTGGCAATACCGACGCAGTGGCACGACCACTTGGACAAGCTTGCCGGAAGGCGCAGCAAATGTATATAATGTAACGGGTTTAACTTCAAACACCAGCTACGAATTCCAGGCGCGGGTACGATGCGGCACCACTACTTGGAGTAATTGGTCGCCTTCGCGTACATTTACAACAACTGCGTTATCATGCTCACGGCCGACTACATCGCAAATTAGTGCAACGAACATCACTAATACTACCGTGCGCCTCAATCATAGTTTGAATGGTTATAGCTCTTACGGTTGGCGGTATCGTCGCAGTGGCACAAGCGCATGGACGACGCTGGCTGCTACCACTACCAATTATCGGGATGTAACAGGGCTTACCCGCAATACTCGCTATGAATTCCAAGTGCAGGTTTTCTGTAATAATGCCTGGACTACCTGGTCTTCCAGTAGGACGTTCACCACGACCAATACCGCTGGACTCCCAAGCGAAGATGAGTTGATCGTGGAGGGTATTTTACTCCCGTCAAATGAAGATATTGCATTGGATTTGAATCTGAAAGCATATCCGCAACCCGCTAACGACGAACTATCGCTGGAGTTTCGTATTATCCAGGAAAGCCAGTTGCAGGTTAATATCTTTGATTTAACTGGTAAGCTATTGAAAACCATTCCTTTAGGTGATTTTACACCTGGCACTTACACGAGTCAAATTCCTTTAAACCAACTGCGTCCGGGCATTTATTTATTGCAAATGACTGGTAACCAGCAGTTGCAGCGAATTAAAATTCTTATTCAATAATAATGATAAGCGTCCTATGGCTCAATGCTCTAGGACGCTTATTTTATAACCACTGCATTCGCACAAGCGCGCTCACCAAAATGATCGAATTGTTTATTATCCGAAGGATAATTCACAACGCCATTACTTGGTTTTCCTTTGATCCACATGGTGGTAGAGCCGCCGCCGTCGAGATTGATAGCGGCTTTGCATTTAAAGGATTTCATTAAATCAGTAAGTTCAAATAAAGTCATTCCGGCAGCTTCCATGTGGCGACCGTCCACCGTCACGAGCAGGATTTTGTTCTTGCTCAAGATACAGGCGCAAGTACGTGGGTGGCGATTTGCGTTAAAAGCGTTATTTGTAAGCACTTCCTTTATATTATTTAAGATCAATATCGGCCCAGTAACCAACACCGTTTCGTCTGTTTGGCTCGTATTATAAACTTCGTTTGGCTGCGCGTATTCAATTGCGAGATCACCGTCATTTACAATAATTAGTGCGCCTTTGAGTAATTCATGCCCCTGTGTTGGGATATCTTCAATCGTTTTTCCCTTCACTTTTATATAAGTAGAAGAACCTTTGCCTTCTCTGATTTTGAAAAAACCAGCGTTGACCGCTGCTATAGCGCCATTGTTTATCGCCAACTCACTCGTTCGCAGAAGAGTATCGCTCACAAAAGCAAGTGCAAGTTGTCGCTTCTTGGTATTGACTTTCAGTACATTGATACTTTGTTCGGACTCATACAACTGCTCGGTATGGATGTATTGCCAATACAACCCCGGTGCGATTTTTTCTTGCTGCCAGTGAAGTTTAAAAGGTTGCTGGGCTGATAAAGCAATTAAAAAAGAAAGGAAAAAGAGGATTCCTGAAAGTTTTTTGAGGTGCATACGTAAATTCCTTGGGATAATTAAATTGACTAAACCTATAAGATTTCAAAAAATCTTATAGGTTTAGAAATAAGAAATTTTATCAATCAAGGCTTGATTTTCAAACCAGGCTGTACAATTTCATAATTTTCTTTCTGTTTGGACTGACGTACCATCTCTTTTACATCCTCCAATAACTTTTTCGCATCATACACAATGCCATCTTTTACCGTATATTTCACACCACCAACGCGAATGACTTCGTTGTTCTCATCTAAGCGGATCGCGCCCGTGCCGTATAGCAAACTCAGGTCTTGCAAAGGATTTTCTTCAGTGATAACAAAATCAGCGAGCTTACCCACTTCCACTGTACCAATTTTATCTCCCATGCCAAGCGCTTGTGCACCGTTGAGCGTGGCCGAACGAATTACTTCTAAAGGATGAAAACCTGCTTCGCGCAAAAGTTCTAACTCTCGAATATAAGCAAAGCCATAAAGTTGATAAATGAACCCAGAATCGGAACCCGCAGTCACGCGACCACCGCGATTTTTATACTCATTTACAAAGGTCATCCAAAGCTTGTAATTTTCTCTCCAAGCCACTTCCTGTTCCGTACCCCAGCTATGCCAATACGAGCCATGCGAAATGCGGCTCGGCATATAAAATCGCCAAAGCGAAGGCAAGGTGTATTCCTCGTGCCACTCAGCCCTACGGGCACGCATCAGATCGCGGTTCGCTTCATAAATATTAAAAGTAGGATCAATCGTAAAATCGAGAGCAATCAATTCATTCATCACACTATTCCAATGCTCGGAATAGGGCGCAGCCGCTTGTTTCCATAGCCTTCCTGCCTCTTCAAAGCGATGTTGTTCGTTGGAATAATTATAATCCAAAGGATAGTTTTGTACAGTTTGATTGGTAAACAAAGCCTCTGGCAAGCCGTACCAATGCTCCATGCTAGTGAGTCCTGCTTTCGCAGAATTGACGACATTCCAACGCGCTACATCCATTTGTGCATGATGACAAGCCGAGCGCAAACCGAGTTTTTTATTCTCTTCTAATGCTGCTTGCATGATATCAGGGCGGGCGCCAAAAAATTTGATCCCGTCTGCGCCGTTCTTGGCATTTTGACGCACCCATTCGCGGGCTTGCTCAGGCGTACTGATAGGTTCGTTACTACCTGCACCAAAGGCTGTATAAGCAAGAATTCTGGGCGCAACGATTTCATTCTTTTCGCTTTTTTGCTTTTGATCCAATACCCAATCCAGGCCATTCCCTGCCGATGGATCGCGAATGGTAGTAATGCCATGCCCCAACCAGAGTTTGAATACATATTCTGCATCAGCGCCTTGCGCGCGGCCGCCAATGTGGCCGTGCATATCCACGAAGCCAGGCATCAGGTACATACCATTGCAATCGAGTTCTTTGCCGCTGGCCTTGAGTTTAGGGCGACGATTGGCTTCTATTTCTACACCGGGATAACCGACATTTTGCACCTGCACAATTTTATTGCCCTCCACCACAATATCAACAGGACCAACGGGCGGTGCACCGTTGCCATTAATAAGCGTAACACCACGAATGATTAATTGCGAATGTGGCCCGTTGCCTTCACCGACTTTACGGTTGGGTGCTTTTTCTACTTGTGCGTTTGCAAGAAATATTCCAAAAAAGAAAAAAAGCGAAAGATATATGCGATTCATGCTATAAGGTATTAGGTTCAAGTTTTTGATTAGACAATACCAACGCTTGTTTTTTCAGTCATCCCACCAAAAATAGAAAAATCCATCAGTTTGCACCAATGGATTTTTCGAGTGAATATTTTTTATAATCAATTATTGCCCGAATGCTAGCAAAATCTTGCGTACTGGCCGCCATACCCGCAGATAGAAGCGAATGATTTTTACACGTGCTAAACGGTAAGCAATGCGTAATTGCACAGGGATTTGACGATTTACCACTTCTCTAACGGCTTCGATATGAGCAATCAACACAATAAAACTAATCACAAACAACAATGCGCCAATCACTGCAGGGAGCGGATTTAATTCTTGTTTCCAGAAAGTGGATAGCCCCACACCGAGCCAAGTTCCATACAAAAGCACATAATGTACACCATAAATCGTGAGCGTTTCGCTACCAATTTTGGTGACCAACGCAGGCATATTTTTCCACCAGCGCGTGATCCAAATAACCACTGACATCGCTATCAGCACATGACCAAGCCGAACCAGCAAGTAATTGTTTTTGAATAACTCAGCGAAAGTGTACCAACCCGTCAATTCGTGTAATGATTGTAGCCAATGAGAGGAAAACTGATGCAGTAGCCAACCTGTTGTCAATACCATCCAAGGAAACCATTTGGAAAACGCCATATTGGGCTGACGATTGAGCCATACACCAAGGATACCACCAAAAAAAGCGTACCCAAGCCAAGGTACTAAGGTAAAGGTAGAGCCATAATTCAACGTAAAATAATTCGCCAAAAAACGAGGCATTACCGTCCAATCAAGCTTTTCCAAGAAAGGCTCCAACGAGAATATTAAAATGGCTAATACCCCCAGTACCACCCGCAAAGAAAACTGAAATTTCCGATGCAGAGCATAAATACCAATCAGCGATAAAATCGCCAAACCAATACAATGCAATACATCCACCGCATAGTGATAAGGATAAATGCGCAACGTAACGACATTCGGCAATCCCAATTTAAGAACATAGCCCAACCCGATGAGCATCAAGCCCCGACGGATACCCTTTTGCACCCTTACATTCTCTTTGAGTGGGCGCGTATCCTTCACCAACAGATACATAAACACCAAACCGGAAGAAAAGAAGAAAATCGGAGCGGTCATGCCCCTGAAAAATGCCCAGAGCGAATACAACGGCAAGCTATAATCGCGGTATTCCGGCGCCAGCATCGTATCAATGAAATGCCCTTGAAGCATCATCAAGATAGCATAAGCGCGGATCGCATCTATAAAAACGATGCGTTGCTTAGGAGTAGGAAGTGCGGATTCGATGGCTTTAAAAATTTTTGAGTTTTAGAACAAACATTTCAACAATCAGCGTCACCTAATTCGTCTTGTAAATTGTAAATCAATGTGCTATAACATTTATAGGAGCGTCAGAGTTCACGGGGCGTCAGGGAGAAATTTCTGCTCGCAAAGGTACAAAATTAAATTCGGTTTTGAAATTTTTTTAACGCTGTTGGTTCTTGAGACGAATATTTTTGTTGAAGTCACACTTGTCCCAGAAATAAAATAGGAATTTTAGCAAAAAAATGATATGCAAAAAGTTTTCCACAAGCCGTTTTCCACATTGTTTAAAAACTTGCCAACATTGTTGGTAACTCAAAAGTTATTGATAAACAATTATTTAAGTTAATTACTAACATTTTGTGGAAAACTTTTCCTGCAAAACGCTTGTCAAAAGCTTAATTTAGTGGACACAAAAGCCGTGAAAAGCTCTTGTGATGAGAAAACTTCCTCACCAAAGCAATTTTTGTAGGGTACTACAGGAAGCAATCTCCAAAACAGCAGGGAAATAAAAAATGGCTGGTATCTGGACACCGGATACGGACTGCTGAGCTTATGCTCTTTGACATTGTGGTCATTATATAGCGGCGGATTCATTCGTCGAACGATCAAAACAAAACGAAGTATCAACAAAGGGAGGCTAATTGCTGGGCTTATACTCAAATTTTTAGCCTCCAAGGTCAAACTTTTAGGTTCATTACTTAAAATTTTACCCTGGTGATGTAAACGTTTAGGTTCGGAATGTAAAGTTTTACCCTCCCTAAGGTAAAATTTTACCCCCAACAACGTAAAGCTTTAGGTCAGCAACGTAAAATTTTACCCTGCATAACGTAAAAGTTTAAGCTTGTAACGTAAAATTTTACCCCTGACAACCTAAAGGTTTAGGTTCGGAACGTAAAATTTTACCCCTGATAACGTAAAGGTTTAGGCTACGTTGCTAAAATTTTGACCAAATAGCCTAAAATTTTGAGATTCGGAGGTGTCACCCCGCTGGGGTTCAATAAAATGGAATGCTTGTTTTGCTATAATTATATCGCCCCGCTGGGGCTTTGGGTGAATAAAGATTTAAAATTGGATAACCTATTCAATCAAAAGCTGCACCCGAAAACCCGTAGGGTTGACCTAATTATAGCAAATGCAATGGCAGGATGGGGGGAACCCTAGAAGGGTGACACAAAACGGAGGTAGTAAAAACGGTTGCACAATGTACCGGCGACTTTAGTCGCCGATGTAAGAAGGTGGCGCGGCGACTGAAGTGCGCCGGTACAAAACGGACGCAGACCGATGGAATAGGAAGTAGAAAAATAAAATCACCGGACGCAGTCCGGCGCGAGCGTGTAACGGAATTATAATAAAGATAAACCCTTTAAAATGGAAAAGATTAGATTAGGTATTTTTGATGTTTTTGGACAAATAGTACCTGGCTTATTACAACTTATAGCTTTGATAATTCTAGCTAATAATAATATTCTTAATTTATCAGATGCAGTAGATGCGTTTTCACAAATTACTACAAATCAGATTTTACTTAGCATATTAGCATCATTTATTTTAAGTTTTTCTATTAATTCCGCAGCATATTTTTTATACAAAAATGTAGGGAAAAGGATTTTCAAAAGACCCTTAATGGATTATACAGATTATAAAAGCGATATCATTTTAGTTAGAGAATTTAGCCCGAAAAACCTCAGTTATATAGATGAATGGACTGCAAAGAGTGCAATGTCTTATAACTTATCACTTGGATTCTTAATACTATTGGGGGCTTCTTTTTATAAACTTATCATATTTGGCTTTTCTATTGGATGGATTTTGATTTCCTTATTCAGTATAGTAGTATCATTTATTCTTTTAAAAAAAGCGGTTTTATTCCAAGATTGGTATCTACAAGACTTGCAAAGTACGGTAAGAGAATTATATTTAAAAGAAAAGGCTAAGCAATTTGCTCAAATCAAGTTAGATGAGAAAAATTAAATTGGCGATTAAATTTTATTCCTAATAAACTAAATGAAAATGCTAAGTTTTTCACAAAGAATTGGAAAAAAGCCAGCTTTCAAAGAACTCCAAATTGAAAGTATGGATGATGATTTAAGAAATAGTCTTTGGAATGTCCTAAAAATTACAGTTCTAGATAGGATAAAAAAAGAATCGGTCTCATCTCACGAGGAATTATGTAGACTGTTATGGATACATTATTTTAAACTTCCTGTTGATGAAATGTCGACTCATCCTGTTACAAGAAATTTATTTATTCGAAGCTATTTCTTTGGTAAGGCATGGTTTGAGCTTTATGATTTGCTTGAAAAAGTATCAAGAATAAGTTCTAAAATATCATTTAGTGAAGATTTTATAAACTCTTGCAACATGGTTCTGGAGAGGGAATTTTCAGCATATAGATTTATTAATGGCGTGATTGCTCCTGTATCGAATACAATTGAAGTAGAAGAAGTAAATGAAGCAATTTATAATACACAAAGGTTTACAGCTTTAGATGGAGCTAACACTCATCTTACTTCATCTCTTGAAAAAATTTCTGATAAAAAGAATCCAGATTATAGGAATTCAATTAAGGAAGCTATTTCAGCTGTTGAAACGTGTTGTAGAGTTATTACCGGAGAGAACACTTTAGGAAAATCATTTAATAAGCTTGAAAAATTTGGAATTCAAATTAATAAACAACTAAAAGAAGGATTTGAGCATACCTATCATTATACAAATAGTAAAGAATCTGGTATCAGACATGCGCTTATTGAAGAAGGTACAAGACCTGATTTTGAAGAA
This sequence comes from Saprospiraceae bacterium, assembly GCA_033761835.1. Taxonomy (GTDB): domain Bacteria; phylum Bacteroidota; class Bacteroidia; order Chitinophagales; family Saprospiraceae; genus JADJNW01. The sequence continues at coordinate 1,596 of JANRME010000237.1, read as the reverse complement.
GCAAAATATATGCTTGTATCATGTAGTGCCTTTATTAACTATTTAATTGCAAAAGCTCAAAAAGCTGGAATTCAAATACAATAACTCAATTATAAAGATTTATATCATGACACCAACCAACGAACCAATCCTCCTCAATAACCCCAACCGCTTTGTGCTGTTTCCGATAGAGCATGCGGATATCTGGCAGATTTACAAGCAGTCGGAAGCGAATTTCTGGACGGCGGAGGAGATTGACTTGTCGCAGGACACGACGGACTGGAACGAGCGCCTCAATGACGAGGAGCGCCATTTTATCAAGCACGTGCTGGCGTTTTTTGCGGCAAGCGACGGCATTGTGAATGAAAACCTCGCGGAGAATTTTGTGAAGGAGGTGCAATATACCGAGGCGAAATTTTTCTACGGCTTCCAGATTATGATGGAAAATATTCACTCCGAGACCTACTCGCTGCTGATTGATACCTATATCAAGGACGCGAAGGAAAAGGACTACCTCTTCAACGCCATCGAGACGGTGCCCTGCGTGAAGCAAAAGGCGGAGTGGGCGCTGCGCTGGATCAGCAATGGCTCGTTTGCGGAGCGTTTGATCGCGTTTGCGGCGGTGGAAGGGATTTTCTTTAGTGGCTCGTTCTGCTCTATTTTCTGGCTGAAAAAACGGGGCTTGATGCCGGGCTTATCGTTCTCTAATGAGTTGATTTCCAGGGATGAAGGTATGCATTGTGATTTTGCGTGCTTGTTGTATAATGATCATATCATTAATAAATTATCGCCGGATACCGTGCGGGATATTATTACCAATGCGGTGGAGATTGAAAAGGAATTCGTGAGCGACGCGCTGCCGGTGAATTTGATTGGGATGAATGCGGATTTGATGTGCCAATACATTGAGTTTGTGGCAGATCGTTTGTTGGTCGCCCTGCGTCAGCCAAAAGTGTATAACGCCGAAAACCCGTTCCCATGGATGGATTTGATTTCGCTGCAAGGCAAGACGAATTTCTTTGAGAAGCGCGTGGGCGACTATCAAAAAGCGGGTGTAATGAGTACGAGAGAGCAGCAGGTGTTTACGTTGGAGGAGGATTTTTAAAGGTTTAGAAAGTGGAGAGGGTTTAGGAGGTTGAGTTGGAGCAATGGGCTTGAGCTATGTAGGCTGTAGATAAACCTCCTCAACTCCCTCCACCCTCTAAACGAAAAGCTAGGCGCAAAGAAAAAAATATCAAGAACCATAAAAACCCAAGAATAATGCAGGTCATCAAAAGGAGTGGAAAAAAAGAAGAAGTTAGTTTTGACAAAATCACCGCGCGGATCAAGAAATTGTGTTACGGGCTGGACATGCGGTACGTGGATTATATTGAGATTTCCAAAAAAGTGGTGCTGGGCTTGTACGATGGCGTGAGCACGACGGAACTCGACAACCTGGCGGCGGAGACGGCGGCGACGATGGCGACGATTCACCCTGATTATGCGATTCTGGCGGCGCGGATCGCGGTGTCGAATTTGCACAAGAATACGGATAAGTCTTTTGCGAAGACGATGAAGGCGCTGTACCATTACATTGACCCGAAGACTGGTGAACCCGCGGGATTACTGAGTGAGGAG
>JANRME010000236.1:0-6278 GCA_033761835.1 Saprospiraceae bacterium | reverse complement strand
ACATCAGATAACCATAAAATCGCTCAGAGAACGAAAGGCTAAGCTTTTTAGCATCTTTCGACTTGGACTTGATTTTATCAAACATAAACTGCTCAACTTTTTGAGCTTATTTTTTGAAATTGGACTTTTGTCCTGTACTTAAATAAATTTTATAAACATGATTTTCTTTCACATCGCAAAGTTCTCACCTTTTTTCTACCCGAATGTTATACCAATTACGGATTGTTCTACCAATATTACGGATGAGCGAATACGACACCGCGAAGCATGAAATAAAGTGCTAATTTTGAATACTTAAAAAATGATAAGGATATGGATAACCTGTGTCGATTTGAAACCATCAATGATTACAACGTCTTCAACAACCATGAAACCCTGCACCCGCTGGTGAGTGTGGTGGATTTGTCAAAAGCAGACCCAAGGCAAGCCTCCAATATGTATTTTGGTTTTTATACGGTCTTTTTAAAAGAAGTGAAATGCGGTGACCTGCGGTATGGAAAAAACACCTATGATTATCAGGAGGGAACGCTCGTATTCATCGCACCCGGACAGGTGGTGAGTGTTGACAACAGTGGCGAAATGTATCAGCCCAAAGGATATGCACTGGTTTTTCATGCTGATTTAATACCTGGTACTAGCCTCGGACGCAATATTCAAGATTATACCTTCTTTGGTTATCAATCGAATGAAGCGCTGCATTTATCCGAACGGGAAAGAAAGATTGTATTGGATTGTTTTTCAAAAATTGAATACGAGTTGGAACGCGCCATTGACAAGCATAGCAAAAGACTGATTGTATCAAACATCGAACTGCTTTTGAACTATTGCGTGCGTTTTTACGACCGCCAGTTTATTACAAGAGAAAATCCTAACAAAGGCATTTTAGAAAGATTTGAGCATTTGCTGAACGCCTATTATCAGACAGACCAACCACAGACGATTGGTTTACCTTCTGTCGCCTATTGTGCAAGTGCCTTGAATTTGTCGCCGAATTATTTTGGAGACCTGATAAAAAAAGAAACCGGCAAAACCGCACAAGAATATCTACAATCTAAGGTGATTGAGGTGGCAAAAGGGCGCATATTTGACCACAGCAAATCCATCAGCCAAATTGCGTATGAATTAGGTTTTAAATATCCGCAGCATTTCACTCGATTATTTAAACAGCGCGTAGGACAGTCGCCCAATGAATATAGGGCTTTGAATTAAGAAGTTTCAAAAATTTATTTCCATTCTTAGAATCACTAGATCACTGCTAGCCGGATTACTTTTACAATGGTATAAATCCTCTTTGATGGTCTTGCAGGTAAACAAAAAGCCGGCGCAGATTAGCTTTCTGCGCAGACATTTTTCTTGCTCATCACTCCGTCACCGGCGATACTCCATTTTCTTCTTCCATTTCTTCGGCTTGAGCTCTTTTATTGAACTCGTCCAGTTCGCGCAGGGCTTATTCAATTGATCCGACGCGTGCATCAAATGATCGGACGGCGTGAGCGAGTCATTCGGCGACGTGGTCAAATGATCGGATGGCGTGAGCGAGTCACTCGGCGACGTGGTCAGATGATCGGATGGCGTGAGCGAGTCATTCAGCGACGTGGTCAGATGATCGGACGACGTGAGCGAGTCATTCGGCGGCGTGGTCAAATGATCGGACGGCGTGAGCGAGTCATTCGGCGGTGTGGTCAAATGGTCGGACGATGTGAGCGGATCACTCAGCGGTATTTGTATAGCCCATAAACAAAAAGCCGGAAGCCCCTGAAGACCTCCGGCACGAGAAAATGCGGATAGTATTTTGTTGGAATAATGGAATGTTGGAGTGATGGAATGTTGGAATATTGGAATGCCCGGTATTCCAAATTTCCCACATTCCAATATTCCATTAAACCAAATCAGTATCTTTTTCAATTTTTGGCGGTAGCAGTTTGTACATCACTGGCGTCACCAATCTTGACAACAAGGTCGAGCTAATCAAACCACCAATCAGCACCAGCGCCAGCGGCGAGTACAAGGGGCTGTATTCGATCACCAAAGGTATCAAACCACCAATTGCCGTCATGGAAGTTAATAAAATCGGTACGAAGCGAATCTCTCCGGCTTCCTGGATGGCTTCGCTCAATGACCTGCCCTGCTCTCGGAGTTGATTGGTAAAGTCCACCAGCAGAATCGAGTTCTTCACTTCAATCCCTGCCAAAGCAATGATACCAATAGTGGCTGTGAATGAAAGCGTTTCCCCGAAAAACAGCAGGATCAGGATCGCGCCGATAATTCCCAGTGGAATGACCGATAGTACAATCAAGGTGCTTTTGAAGGTTTTGAATTCCAGAATCAATACGCCAAACAAACCAAATACAGTAATCAAAATGATAATGCCAATGCCCGCAAAACTATCTTCCTGACTTTCCACTTCGCCTGCCACTTTGTAGCTGAAGCCTTCGGGAAAATCGAAATTTGCTAATTTCTCGGTCAATTCGGCGTTGATTTCACTGGTCAGGTAGCCGGTTTGCACCAGCGCCGTCACCGTCACGTAGCGCTCTTTGTCGAAGTGGCGAATGGTATTGGTAGAAGTTTTAAATTCCACATCGGCGACTTGCCGCAAGGGCAGGGCAGTTCCAGCCAGGTTGTTGACGTACAATTTGTCAAATACGCTCATGTCCTGTCCTTTGCCTGCTTTTGGCAGCGTTACAAGGATGTCGTATTCGTCGCCTGCTTCGTTGCGAAATTTGCCAATATCCAATCCCGCGATGCCCATGCGCACGGTGCGGTCAATCTCAGCAATGGGCAGACCGAGCGCGGCGGCTTTTTCTTTGTTGATATTAACTGCCAGATCGGTTTTTTGCGTTTTGAGTGGATTGGTCACGTAGATTGTTCCATTCGTATTGGCGATCATATCCTCGATTTCGGCAGCGACGGCGCGCAGGGTGTCGAGGTTTTCACCAAACACGCGAATGGCAATCGGCGCTTCGATGGGCGGGCCCTGCTCGAAGTTTTGCACTACGATTTTGGCGTTCGGATAGTATTTAAATTCCTTGCGCAATTCATCTATAAATGCTTCCTTTTCAGTTAATTCTACTTCATGTAACTGAATAAAAATCTGCCCGATATTCTCGGCTTCTTCGTTGGAAATCACATTGTAATACACCCGGGGGTTTCCACGACCTACGTTGGAAGCGTAATATTTAATCAATTCTTTTTCAGCTAATTTCTTTTCCACATCGCGCACCACGCGGTCGGTTTCGTACAAATTCGTCCCTTGCGGCGTTTCTACATTGATCAAAAACATGGGTCGGTCGGAAGCGGGAAACAAGCTAAAACCAACGGCTGGAATGAGCGCCAGCGAACCGACAAAAATCAGCACTGCAAATACTAAGGTCATAATGGGGTAGCGCAAAGCCCGCTTGAGCAATGGCGCGTAGCTGGCGTTGATGCCCCTTTTGAAGGCGCGGAACACAAAATTGCCCTCGGGATTTTCGTGATTACTCAAAATTCTGCTGGAAAGGAACGGTACGACGGTCAAAGACACTGCCAGCGAAGCAAGAACGGTGGAAACAACCGCCATCGGCAAGCTGCGGATAAAATCTCCGGCGTTGCCCGGCAGGTAAAGCAAAGGTAAAAATGCCAATACCAGCGTCGCTGTACAACCCAGCACCGCCAAGCCGATTTGCTTGGTCGCTTCAATCGCTGCCTTACGTTTGGTAAAACCCATGCGCAGATAGCGTTCGATATTTTCGACCACCACGATGGAGTCATCCACGAGGATACCGAGGGCAACAATCATACCTGCGATGCTCAATTGATTCAGCGTGTAACCGAATAAATTCAACAGGGTCAAGCCAATCGAAAGCGATAGCGGAATAGAGATCATCACCACGAGCGAAGCCCGCGTGCCGAGCGGCAGAAGGGTAATCAACACCAAACAAATCGCAATGGCAAAGTCTTTGGCGAAGCGTCCGAGGCGGTTTTTCACGCTGGTCGGTTGGTCAAAAACCTTGTAGAAATCCATATTTTTCGGCAGTTGCGCTTCAAATTTGTCGAATACCGGCTGCACTTCATCGTTCACGGCAAAAATATCCTGTGCCGCTTTTTGCGAAACGGTGATAAAAATCGCGCGGTGTCCATTCAATCGGGTGAGATGCGTTTCATTCTGATAATCCATGCGCACTGTACCGATGTCCTTGAGGTAAACCGCTTGTCCGTTACCGGAATAAACGACGGTGTTTTCAATTTCTTCCAGGGTTTTGTAATTCCCGCTGGTTTTGACGTTGAATTTTTTGGTGCTTGCGTTCACATTCCCACCTGGAATGTTCAGATTCTCCGTTTGCAAAACATTCATCACCGCGTTCGTCGGGATGCGCATTTGCGCCATTTTCTCCAGATTCAATTCCACCCGCACCTGCTGATCGGGGAAGCCCCAGGTATCAACATTTTTGAGCGAGCGAATCTTTTCCAACTCGGTGGTCAGCTTTTCTGCTTCTTCCTCCAACTGCGCATAACTCGCTGTTTCACTGATGATTGCCATTTGGAAAATATTCACATCGGTTGGCGAGATTTTCAAAACATCAATCCGGTAAATTTCTTGCGGCAAGTCGCGTTGTAAAGCGCCCACTTCGCGCACTACTTCCTGGTATTTTTCATCCACATCCACGCCCCATTCATATTCTACACGAATAATGGCAATTCCATCAGAAATGTCGGAAATGATTTGATCAATGTCTTCAAATTCATTGAAGCGCTTTTCCATAGGGTCTACGACTTGCTCTTCCATATCACTCGGCGACGCGCCCGGATAGACAACGATCACCGAAAAGCCCGGAAATACTGGCTCCGGGTCTTCGCCTTTGGGCATGCTAAGCAAGGAAAAAATACCCAATGCCAATACGCCGAGGAATATGACCAGTGTAAACTGGTAGTTTTTGACTGAGAATTCAGCGATTTTCATTTCTTTGGATTTTGAGAAGACAGAGCAGAGAAGTCAGATGTCAGACAGTTGCAATTTCGTCCGACTTCTGTCATCCGTCTTCTGACTTCTAAAATTAATTCATTACCTTGATCAAGGATTCTTCAGTGAGATAAGCCGAACCATCCGTGATGATCTTTGCACCAGACTGTAAACCACTGGAAATCATGGCCTTTCCGTTGCGGATAAAGGCTACGCGTATTGGCACTTTTTGCACTTTGTCACCATCGGGTACAAAGACAAAGGCATTCGCGCCGTTGCCTTCGATGATGGCATCTATGGGTACGCTGAGGTAAGAACCGTTTTTCAAACCATCAATTTTCAAGGTCGCAAACATCCCATAAGTAAATTTTTTACCCTGTGTATCAAATTTAAATTCAACAGGATACAAGCCACTCATGGGGTCGGCGCTTTGTGGTAATTCGCTTACGCGGGCTGTAAAACTTTGATTTGGATAAGCATCAAAAGCAAGCGTAGCGCGGTCACCGACTTTCAGTCGCACGAAATCCTTGTCGGTCAAACCCGCTTTTACAATCCAATCACCAGGGCTGGCGGCGTGCATCATAAATACTGGGTTTCCAGGACTGGTGAGTTCGCCTTCGTTCATCAATTTTTTCAGGATTTTGCCGCTGATCGGTGCTCGGATTTCAGAATAACTCAGGTTGAATTGAGCGATTTGCAAATTTTCTTTCGCCACGTTCAAAGCGGTGGTCGCATTTTGCACTTGTTCGAGTGTCGCCACCGAGTCGCGGTAGAGATTTTGCGCGCGTTGCAGATCGCGTTCTGCTTTTTTCACGCCTTCCTGCGCTTGCGTCACTTGCGCCTGGATTTCGGTGAAATTTAATTTCGCTAAAAGCTGCCCTTTTTTCACGCTCGTGCCTTCGTCCACGAGGATGCGGTCAATCACGCCACCGGTTTTGAACGAAAGCCGGGCTTCGGAGTCCGATTCGACCGAACCGGTAGCGGTGACTGCCTCTGAGGATGTAGATTGTTCGACAGTGGTCACTTTTACAGGGATTTCTTCGAGTGTGCTGGGCGGCAGCGCTTCTTCGGGTGCCTCTTTTTTGCTGCAAGCCATAAAGAACAGTACCATTGCCACAGTAATAGTCAAGGTGATTTGGATAATAGATCGAGTTTTCATTTTATTGATATTAGTTTTTAGACTTTTAGATATTAGATTGTTTGGTCGTGCAAAAAGATGTATGACGATTGTGAAAAAAGACAATGAGGACGAACTTTGAAGAATGTGTCAAATAAAAATCAAAGTCCAATGTCCTCATTGCGATAGTCCTAATGTCGTAAAAAACGGCATAAAAAGTAGTGG
>JANRME010000235.1:0-6451 GCA_033761835.1 Saprospiraceae bacterium | reverse complement strand
CCACTACTTTTTATGCCGTTTTTTACGACATTAGGACTATCGCAATGAGGACATTGGACTTTGATTTTTATTTGACACATTCTTCAAAGTTCGTCCTCATTGTCTTTTTTCACAATCGTCATACATCTTTTTGCACGACCATAAAAAGTCTTCAAATGTAATGGTTTTAATAGGAATGGGTCAAGGTAAAAGATAAAATAAGCGCATTTTTTTCAAAACTATCTTTTAGCTAAGACGTTGTTTAGTTTTGTCAAAGCAAAAGACACACCAATACATTTACTGATGAATCAAGCCAAAACACTGGGCGAACTAAAAAAAACTAATTATCGCAGTAAGTCTATCAAAGAAGAATTGCGGGAAAATTTAGTATCGAAACTTAAGAAGAAAGAGAAAATCTTTGAAGGTATCATCGGTTTTGATGATACCGTACTGCCTGATATTGAGCGCGCTATCCTTTCTCGTCATAATATTCTTTTGTTAGGCCTGCGTGGACAAGCCAAAACGCGTATCGCGCGTCTTCTTACAAGTTTGCTCGACGAATACATTCCAATCGTTGCTGGTAGCGAATTAAATGATGATCCTTTACATCCGATTTCGCGCTACGCCAAAGATTTGATCTCAGAAAAAGGCGACAATACTCCTATCGAATGGGTGCATCGCAGCGAGCGTTATGTGGAAAAGCTCGCTACGCCCGACGTGAGCGTAGCCGACCTGATTGGGGATGCCGATCCGATCAAAGCCGCTACGATGAAGTTGCCCTTGAGCGACGAACGCGTCATTCATTTTGGCTTAGTGCCAAGATCGCATCGCAGTATATTCGTTATCAATGAGTTACCAGATTTGCAAGCAAGAATTCAGGTATCTTTATTTAATATTTTACAGGAAGGCGATATTCAGATCCGAGGATTCAAGCTGCGTTTGCCCTTAGATATTGAATTCCTGTTCACCGCCAATCCTGAAGATTATACCAATCGCGGTAGCATCATCACACCTTTGAAAGATAGGATTGAAAGTCAGATACTTACACATTATCCTAAAACGATAGAAATTGCGCGTCAAATCACGCGGCAGGAAGCAAAATTGACGGAAGAGCAATGCAAAACGATACATGTGCCTGATGTACTGCAGATCCTGTTGGAACAAATCTCTTTCGCCGCGCGCGAAAGCGAGTATGTGGATGATAAAAGTGGCGTCTCCGCTCGTTTGAGCATTTCCGGGTATGAAAATTTGGTAAGTACGGCTGAACGCAGAATGCTGATTAATAGCGAAAAATCTACGAATGCCCGTATTATTGATTTCTGGGGCGTAGTGCCTGCCATTACTGGTAAAGTGGAATTGGTGTACGAAGGCGAGCAAGAAGGACCTTATGTTGTCGCCATTGCCTTGCTAAGCAAAGCTGTCAAAACCGTTTTCCTCGATCATTTTCCAAATCCCGACAAACTCAAGCGCGGCCGCGAGAGCGATCCTTATGGCACGATTCGCGCCTGGTTTTCAGGAGGAAACACATTAGAATTAATCAATGATGCAAGTGATAAAGATTTTCGGAAAGCTTTAGACAATGTGGCCGGCTTACGCAAATTCGTAGAAAAGACGCTCAATGTGAACGGCGATGAAGTTTACACGTACATGGAGTTGGTGCTGCATGGCTTGTCAGAATTTAATGTAATCAATAAGGATATCGTGGAATCCAGCTTTACTTTCCGCGATATGCTGGCAGATATGCTCAATGAAGACATGTTCGACGATGATGACGATGACTATAATTGATTTTAAAGTTTTACTTTTAATAAATCTTCCGGAGAATCAATACTGATGGTCTCTTTGTCGGTCAAGCCAACGGCGATGGCATAGTTATTTTCTAGCCAACGGAGTTGTTCCAGCGACTCTGCTTTTTCGCGTGCGCTTGGCGCAAGGGCGGTTATGTTCAAAAGTGTTTCTCGTTGAAATCCATACAATCCAATATGTTTAAAAAAATCACCATGCTTTAACCATTGACTTTGAGGCTGGTCTTTCACTTCTGGAATTGGTTTGCGACTAAAATTCAAAGCATTTTGTTGTTCATTAAATTCAACTTTCACCACGTTTACGCTAAAAAGCGCCTCCTGCTTCTCAATTTTTTTTGCCAAAGTAGCAATAGAAGCGCCTTTTTTCAATAATTCAATCACAATATCAATTTGTGTCGGATCAATGAAAGGTTCATCGCCCTGTATATTTATAATCAATTCATAGTCAGTCACTTGCCTTGCCACTTCCGCACAGCGATCCGTGCCACTGGGATGCTTGGCATCGGTCATGATCACGTTTCCTTTGAAATTGACCACGTTCGAAAAAATGCGATCATCGTCGGTGGCCACGATTACTGCGTCAACAAGGCTCGACTTACCCGTCTGTTCGTACACGCGTTGGATCATCGTTTTGTCCCCGATTCTGGTTAAGGGCTTGCCCGGAAAACGCGTGGAAGCATATCTTGCGGGGATTATGGCTAAGGTTTTCATGCTGGAATGGTGTTTTAATGTTATGGTATTTTGGTGCAATCGTGTTTTAGAACTTATTATTATAAATTGTAAATAACTAAACGAACATATTAAATTTATATAATAATTTTTATCACATTCTGATGTTATGACCTAAAATCCTGATTGTCAACTTTGCTGACTTTCGACTATTGACCATTGACTATTGAATATTGACTGTCAAACTACTTAAATGGTTTTGTTGTAAAATCAAACAGACTGTTTGTTTCAATTTACAAAATTTGTTTTATATTTTTGCAAAATAAACTTGGGTTACAAATAACAAAAAACCAATATATAACATCAAATATACATAAATCTAAACCCAAATACTATACTATGTGGAAAACGACCTTCTTCTGGCTACTTATTCTGTTGCTTCCCAACAAAATTAAGGCCACTGGAGACAGCCTACGCTACCTTACCCCGAAAGATACAATTTTTTTGAGTGTGGACGAATTCGGGGAAAAGATATTTGAACATCATATCGAGCGCAAGCAAACGCTGTTCTCTCTGGGTAAGTTTTATGGGCTTTCGGTGGAGGAATTGTATTACTACAACCCTGGTTTGAAAGAAAATGTCATTTCGATAGGGCAAGCGATCAAAGTACCTATTCCCAATCGGGCCATCATTCGGTATAAACAAAAAGGATTCGATGAAAAAAATCATATTCCGGTCATTTATATTGTAAAAAAAGGCGATACGATGTTCGGTGTAGCCAAACGTTTTTTTCGAATGGACATCGCAGATGTCATGCAGCGAAATGCTTTAAAATCAGAAACCCTGAGCATTGGTCAGCAATTATTGATGGGTTGGATGAACCTAGAAGGCGTCCCAGAAGATTATCACGACACAGGGATTTCACCTTCGGCGCGGCGAAATAATGCTATGCGCAAGATTTATTTCCGTGAACAGGGCAAAGCCAAAGAAAAAGAGCATCAGGGCGTCGCCTTTTGGCAAAAACAAAGCAAGGAAGATTCTGATTTTTATGCTTTGCATCGCCACGCGGCCATCAATTCGGTGATCGAAGTAAATAATCCGATGAGCAAAGTAACCGTTTATGTGAAAGTAATCGGCAGAATACCAGACACCGCTTATGATAATAATGTAGCGGTTGTGCTATCGCCTTTAGCCGCAAAAACACTGGGCGCGCGCGATCCTCGTTTTTTTGTAAAAGTGAAATATTATTAAAATCATACATTAGACTTTAGACGATAGATTTCTTCTTTTTCTGTATTTAATCAGCGAGATTTGCGGGAAATTTTAGAGTGTATTTCTGAAAAATGGCGCCTAATGTCTATCTTCTAAAACCTCCCGAAGGGATTTCTTCGGAATAACGTCTTCAAAAATAATGGATTATAAAAATAATATTCTCGAAACTATTGGCAATACGCCACTCATCAAATTGAATCGCATCACTGCAGATATTCCAGCGCAGGTTTTTATCAAATTTGAAACCTTTAATCCTGGTCATTCTATCAAGGATCGTATGGCGGTCAAAATGCTCGAAGATGCCGAGAGACGTGGAGACATTAAGCCTGGCGGCACGATTATCGAATGCACTTCCGGGAATACGGGTATGGGCTTGGCTTTGGCGGCTTGTGTGAAGGGTTATCGTTGCATTTTTACAACGACCGACAAGCAATCCAAGGAAAAAGTGGATATTCTGAAAGCCGTTGGTGCAGAGGTAATTGTTTGTCCTACAAATGTAGAGCCGGAAGACCCGCGCTCCTACTACTCGGTAGCAGCGCGGCTAAGCAAAGAAATTCCTAATTCTTATTGGTGCAATCAATATGATAACCTCTCCAATCGGCAGGCGCACTACGAGAGTACAGGTCCCGAGATTTGGCGGCAAACCGATGGAAAAATTACACATTTAGTCGTTGGCGTTGGCACAGGCGGTACCATTTCAGGCACAGGTCGCTATCTAAAAGAACAAAACCCAAGTATAAAGTGCTGGGGAATAGATACTTATGGTTCTGTTTTTAAAAAATATAAAGAAACCGGCATTTTCGACCCCAAAGAAATTTATCCTTATATCACTGAAGGCATCGGCGAAGATATTCTGCCCAAGAACGTTGACTTCGACATTATTGATTTATTTGAAAAAGTGACAGATAAAGACGGCGCATTGATGGCGCGTCGCTTGGCGCGTGAAGAAGGCATGCTGCTCGGATACTCGGCAGGCTCAGCAGTGGCGGGGCTTTTGCAACTAAAAAATCAATTGACAAAAGATGATATTGTGGTCGTCGTGATTCACGATCATGGCAGCCGCTATGTGGGCAAGATTTATAATGACGATTGGATGCGCGAGCGCGGTTTCCTGGAAACGGAATTAAAAGTAAAAGATATTCTGGCACAAAAACGCGAGAAGGGCTTTATTTCTGTGCAAAAAACAGAAACCGTGCGCAATGTTTTTCACTTGATGAAAGAAAATGATATATCCCAACTTCCTGTAATGGATAATGGCAATATCGTTGGTTCTATCACTGAAAGCGCGGTATTGGGTTATTTGTTAGAAAATCCACTTAATAATACGGAGAAACAAGTCGAAACCATTATGGGCGAGCCTTTCCCTGTAGTGAATGTGGATATGCCTTCCAGCCAATTGAGCAAATATATCGGTCGCAAAATTCCTGCGGTGATTGTGCAGGACACGGCAGGTTCATATCATATTTTGACGCAATATGACATTATTCAAGCGATGTAATATTAAGTACGAAGTTAGAAGAAGTACGAGGTACGAACTTGGAAGCACGATAGTATATCCAACCTCGTGCTTAAAAAAGTTCTATTTGATTTTTCACTAATTCCGATGGTTGATCGGCTTGGTTTGGCGTGGATTTTGACTTGGGTAGAATGCGCTTCACCACGCGAAGTTTATGTGTATAACGCGCTTCTTCAAGATTATAAATACCAAAATGGTCAATCGTGTCAATACGCACCTTGCCATAAGCGTGGAGAATTTGCAAATTAGGCAATAAAATGCCGACGTGCGCAATTTTGCCCTGTCGATCTTCAAAAAACGCCAGGTCGGCGGACTGCGCTTCTTCAATAAAATCAATAGTTTGACCAAGATATACCTGTTGAGCTGCTTCACGCGGCAATCGTGTACCGATAAATTTGAACAGCATTTGCATCAAGCCGCTATCATCAATGCCAAAAGGCGAGCGACCACCTGCGAGGTAAGGCGCGTGTAAGTACCGGCGTGCAATTTTTAAAATAAAATCGCTGGTAGGTGTAATATCATTCGGGAAAATAGCTTGACCACTAAATGTATAACTATTACTTTCTAATTCGAAGCGAATACCGTCAAAATTAGGCAATTGTGCACCAAGCGTGATCGGCATAAAAAAATCATTCGCCATCACTGCTTGCATCAATTCTAGGTTGTAGGCAAAATGCTGGTTATAGGTTTCGAATTCACTGGGCGTAATAGCTTTGATCTGATGGGCGGCCACCCAACCGACGAGATTGTCCCATTGGCAACGAATTTTCATCCATTGCCTGCCTTTGGTTTCAAGGATTTCCAGCAATTCGCCGAATAATAATTGAGAGACCATTTCACTGCTTTCCGAGGAAGAAGATCGAATGGCGACAACGCTCAAAGGGCATATTCCGTAGGACATTTATTTCGATTGACGATTTATGATTTACGATTTGTCCTATAGGACGCTTCGCAACGATTACAATTCGAGTTTGTATTTTGTACAAAATAAAGCAGTAAGTTGAGAAGCTTGAATTCACTATTTTATTTGTAATTAAAACAGGCTCAACTTGCTAAACCTTATAAACTTTGTCGTGCGTATTAAAGTTTAAGCAAACGAAGCGAAAGAAAGATACGTTAAAAGAGTTCATTGACATATTAAACAAAACAAATTCCTACCAATGAAAGCGCATACTCAGCAAACCCGCTTGGAGGCTATACGATTATATGC
>JANRME010000234.1:0-31346 GCA_033761835.1 Saprospiraceae bacterium | reverse complement strand
AAGTTATCAGTAATCGTGAAGATATCCTGATCCAAAGCGTTTGCAGTGGAAAATTCTTCCGTACCGAAACGAAGTACGTTAGAGCCACCATCTTCGATGAAAACATAAGGGAAATCGCTTCCGATAGCATCGCGGTCATCGCGTACAGTGGTGAAGCCCAAGATCAAGTTATTCGAAAATTTATCCCCGAAACGAGAGTTCAATTCCAATGCAGAAGAATTGGTAATACTTGGGAAATAAATACCATTATTAGAGAAGTTGATCGTGTTGCTACTACCAGCAAAACGGTCGTACTGTTCTGCTCTAGTATATTGATGGCGAAGCGTCAATCTATGGTTTTGATTTAGGTTAATATCGATTTTACCGAACAATTTCAACCCTTTCAGCTCATCAGCAACGTCACCGAAGGTACCCGGATCGTAGTTGTAAGTATTGATCAAGAAATTGCGCAGATTATTCAAATCCGCTTCGCTCTTTGTATTACCATTATATTGCTGCAATTCAAAAGGAGCGGGCGTTTCGTCATCCTGAATTTCAGCATTTGCGAAGAAAAATACTTTATCCTTTACAATAGGTCCACCCAAGGACAAGCCATACGTGCTTTGGTTGAACTCAGCCAATTTAGCGCGATCAATATTCAAGCGCTCTGCCAATACACCATTCGTCTTACCAGCCAAGTTTTCATTCTGGAAGAAATAGTAAGCAGTTCCTTGAAATTTATTTGTACCAGACTTCGTCACAGCATTTACGCCACCACCAGCGAAACCACCCAAAGTAACATCGTAAGGAGATAGCACAACTTGTAACTGGTCAATGATATCAATACTGAACGGAGAAATACCAGTTTGACCACCGTTTGTACCCGAAGAAGCCAAACCAAATACATCGTTGTTTACTGCACCGTCAATATAAATAGCATTATAACGGTTATTCATACCTGCAAATGAAATACCATCACCGTAGGCACTTCCTTGAGGTGTAAGGCGAAGATAATCATCAATATCTCTGTTCAAAGTTGGCATTACATCGATATCACCAGAAGTGATTTGAGTACTAGCACCAGCATTCTGACCAGCAACACCAGCGGTTGCAGTAACCTGAATAGTAGCCAATTCCAATGCAGATTCCTGAAGTGTAAAGTCTTGCTTACTGGTTTCACCCAAGCGCAAGAACAAGTTCTCAAGTGCCACTTCACCGTAGCCGGTATAAGAAACGGTAATCTTATAAGGTCCTCCTACGCGCATACCTGGAATGCGATAGTTACCTTCCAAGTCAGTAGCTGCGCCATAAACGGTACCCGAGGGTTGATGCACCGCCAAAACATTTGCGCCAATCAAGGCTTCATTATTATTATCAATAACTTTTCCTTGCATTGAAGAGGTGGTTACACCTTGTGCAAATGCAAGCCCTTGTAGCATGAAAACGAAGGCGATTGTGCTTAGAGTTCTCAGCAACTTTGCGAGTTTCATAAACAGTGTATTTAGTGATTTGAATTGAAAATTCCCAGCAAATGTAGTAACAGATTGTTAACCTAATGTTAAGTTTCCTTTAGTTTTGTGATAACAAACCGTTGACAATCAAATGTTTTGCAACACTTTACCATTAGCCACCAATTATCTTCTATTGCTGCTCTTTCAAAAAAAATAAAGTGTAGTATTATTGAAAAATAGAGAAATAAAATTTTTTTTCCTTGTACTCCAATTCTACATCTATTTAAGATTTTCAAAATCCGCTTTTGCTAAATATTGGCAATAGACTTGCTTCTCCTGCATACCACTCCTTTTGTTATTATTTTTGTAGAAAATTTTTAAAAAACACCAAAACCGATCACTATGAAAAAGCTTTTTGTTTTTGCCTTTACCATGTTATGGGCATTATTTCTTATTGCACAAGAAGAATATCCTGCTTATACAATCAACGTTGTTACCACCAATAATGCCGATGGCATCGTAGATTCCTTAGATGTGAAATGCCAGTTGCAAGGCATCGTATATGGTTTCAATATTCGTGGCAGTAATGGTTTGCAGTTTACCATTGTTGACGCAAACAAGAATGGTATCGGCGTATTTAGTTCTACCAAAACTTTTGATTACACCGTCGCAGAAGGCGATGAAGTCATCATCCGAGGAACCATTGATCAATTTAACGGTTTGACGCAAATTCTGCCCGACACGCTTTGGCGTATTTCGCAAAATAATATGCTCGCAACGCCAACAGTAGTAAGCACTTTGGATGAATCCACAGAATCTCAACTGGTACAGCTTGAAAATGTAAGTTTGGTTGACCCTAATGACTGGACGAATGCTGGTTCCGGCTTTAATGTAGATGTAACAAATGGTACTACTACATTCCAAGCCAGAATTGATGCGGATTCGGACATTTTTGGTGCATTAGCGCCAACTGGTACGTTCACCCTGACAGGCATTGGCGGGCAATTTGATCCTGCCTCGCCTTATGATGCAGGCTACCAAATTTTTCCACGTCGTTTGACCGATATCAATCCTTATGTCCCTGCTGCCAGCGACTTTCCTCCGCGCAGTATAGGCGAGGTGACTACCAATAATGCGACAGGTGTTGCGGATTCACTGGATGTAAAATGCGAATTGCAAGGTATCGTTTATGGTATCAATCTTCGTCCAACTGGTTTGCAGTTTACAATTATTGATAGCAATGGCGATGGCATTGGCGTCTTTCTCAATAGCGGTAACCTCGGCTACACCGTCGCAGAAGGCGATCTGATCAAAGTGCGCGGCGAGATTGACCAATTCAATGGCTTGACGCAAATCCTGGCTGAAGAAATTGATCTGGTTTCCAGTGGAAATGCTTTATTAGAACCTACGACTGTAAGCGAATTAGGCGAAGGTACGGAGTCTCAACTCATTCAAATTGAAGTTTTGACAATAGTAAATCCTTCACAATGGACGAATGCCGGTTCTGGTTTTAACGTAGATGTGACCGATGGCACGAATACTTTTCAAATGCGCATTGATGCGGATACCGATATTTTCGGAACATCTGCACCAAGTTCTCCTTTTATTTTGCGCGGTATTGGCAGTCAGTTCGATAATGCGTCACCTTTCACCGAAGGTTACCAGATCATCCCGCGTTATCTTTCTGATATAAGCCTGTTTTCCAGCGTTTTAGATCCTAAGCTGGCCGAAGGTATAAAATTATATCCCAATCCTGTCAAGGATTATTTGATATTGGAGAGTCTTCAGGAATTAGATCGGATTCGCATTACGAATGCACTCGGACAAATTATTTTGGATCAAAAAAATATCAATTCGAAAGAGCAATTCGATGTAAGTCATTTATCGGCAGGTGTTTACCACATTATTCTAATAAAAGAAAACCGTTATTTTTCAATAGAATTTGTAAAATAATAATTTTACATCCAATTTGATACAAAAAGCCTGCTGGAGCGTTATGTCTTCAACAGGCTTTTTGGTATGAAAGATCAACTGAAAATTGGTATATCTCTCTCTGGTGGCGGCGCCCGAGGCATTGCGCATATCGGCGTGCTGCGCGCATTGCAGGAAAATGGCATTCATCCTGAAATAATTGCCGGCACAAGTGCAGGCTCGATTATTGGTGCACTCTACGCGGCAGGGAAGTCGCCCGATGAGATGCTTGATTTCGTAAAGGATAGTAGCATTTGGAGAGTATTTCGAGTCGGGTTGCCCAATAAAGGCTTAGCTTCCTTGACATTTTTGCAGGAACGCCTGGCAGACGCAATCGAGGAAGATAGTTTTGAAGCCTTGCAAAAACGCTTGTTTATAGCAATCACCAATTTGATGACTGGGAAGCTTGAAATTATTGGCGAGGGAGAACTATATAGAAGAGTGATGGCATCTTCGGCAATTCCGTTAGTTTTTCAGCCGATTAGAATCGGCGAAAATCTTTATGTAGATGGGGGCGCTTTGGAAAATATGCCGGTAAAACCGCTGCTTAAGCTATCTGATGCCATTATCGGCGTAAATGTAATGCCAAATGTTCCTGTGGAAGAGAAAGAAGTCAATTCGATGTTGGGCATTGCCACACGCTGCTTTGAAATGGTAATTTGGGCGAATACCAAACCCAATTCGAAACATTGTGATATAGTGGTAGAGCCAACCAAAGTGCGGAATTATAATATTTTTCAATTCAATAAATATCAAGAATTACATGATATTGGTTATGAAGCCGCGAAGCTTGCAATGCCTGAAATTAAAGCAAAGCTGAGTAAAAAAATTCCTTTAACCTAATCAGCACATCAATTCAAAAAAACCGCTTGTTCTTCCACATCCAAAATTTGTACATCAATATCCTCTTTCAAGGTAGTCGCCAGCGAAAGCCCGACATAATCGACCTGAATCGGGAATGATTTATGCTTGCGATCAATGAGTACGGCTACTTCTACTTTTTTAGGCAAAATTTGCATGATCGGTTTAAACGCATAGAAAATCGTGCGGCCCGTGTTGGCTACATCATCTACGATAATAATTGTCTTTTCTTTGAGTTCTTCTACGGATAATTCTAATTCAATAGGAGTACCGAGCGGCGCAGCAGGGTTGAGTCTCAACCGAGTAAGGATAATCGGAATTTTAGTAATCATATTTAACTCTGCCCGAAGCATTTGCGCAAAGCTATAGCCTCTATTATTGATCCCGACTAAAATAATTTCAGTTTCCTCGTAGTTATTTTCAAGGATTTCAATCGCCAGGCGTTTTATTTTTTGCTGTATTTGTCGTTGGTTTAAAATTTTCATACACGCAATTTTATGGCTCAAGTTTATTTAAATTCCTTCTGAATTGTAAATTTGAAAGCATTAATTTACACAAAAATATTTTTGCTGTTTATTTTAGCCAAAACAATGGAATAATGGAATAAAGGATGGATGGAATGCTGATGCACGCAACCCTTGGATTTCCAATATTCCAACATTCCAGTTTTCCAAATAAAATAGTATGATTCAACAAATTATCTTCATTATCGTCAGTTTAGCAGCACTGGGTTTCGCAGGATGGCAATTCGCCAAGATTCGCCGCAATATTTTATTGGGTACATCTGAAAAACTCGAACTCGATTCCGCTAAAAGCTGGCGCAATATGCTGTTGGTGGCATTCGGGCAACAAAAAATGTTCAAGAATTGGATTCCGGCGGTCTTTCATTTCTTTATTTACGGGGCTTTTGTTATTACGCAAATCGAGTTGATCGAAATTTTTATAGATGGCTTTTTCGGGGTACATCGCTTTTTTGCAAATAAACTCGGCGGATTTTACACTTTTATGATAAGTTTTATTGAAATCTTATCCATTCTGGCATTTATTGCAACCGTTATTTTCCTCATTCGAAGAAATATTATAAAAGTAAAACGCTTTGAAAAGCCCGAAATGCGCGGCTGGCCACAGCGTGATGCGAATATCATTCTCTTTTTGGAAATTATATTATTGATTGGTATTTTTAGTATGAACGGCGCAGATATGCTGTTGCAAAGCATTGATCCTCAGCATTTTCCTGAAACAGGAAACCTGGTAATAAGCACTTGGCTTGGGCCGATGCTTTTTGGTAACTTTAATGAAAATTCATTATATATAGTAGAGCGCTTTGGTTGGTGGCTGCATATTCTGACGGTCTTTGCGTTTTTGAATTATTTACCTATTTCCAAGCATTTACATATTCTATTGGCGTTTCCGAATACTTATTTTGCAAAGCAAAGTCCAAGAGGCGAAATGGAAAATATGCCGGAGATTATGAACGAAGTGAAAGCGATGATGGGCTTGGCAGAAGCGACCGAAACGACCGAACTGCCTGAGTTTGGTGCGAATGATGTATTTAGCCTGAGTTGGAAAAATGTGTTGGATGCTTATAGCTGCACCGAATGTGGGCGCTGCACGGCGGCTTGTCCTGCAAATCTGACCGGCAAAAAATTGTCGCCGCGTAAAATTATGATGGACATTAGAGATCGGGCGGATGAAATTGGCAAGAATTTAGCCAGTGGTAAAGATGAATTCAAAGCGGATGCTTCCAAATCTTTATCAAAATATAATTATCAAGATGGAAAATCTTTATTTGATTATATCAGCCGCGAAGAATTACATGCCTGCACGACTTGCAATGCCTGTGTAGAAGCTTGTCCGGTACTCATTAATCCTTTAGACCCTATTTTGAAAATGCGTCGCTACGAAATCCTAACCGAATCCGCCGGCCCCACCGAGTGGATGCCAATGTTCAACAGTATTGAAAATGCTGGTTCTGCCTGGGCAATGAGTGTTGATCGGGATGCTTGGGCAAAGTAAATGCAAACCAGATGGAATTGAATTTTTTTTCAAAAAAAGCGTTTTAACAGAAAATATAATTTATGACATATCAAATCAGTATAAAGCCCAAACAGGAAAAAGCCGTCCTGAAAATCATTCAATCTTTGCAAGAGGCAGGTTTGATTGAATCAGTAGAAGTGGCTGAAAATTTGGCACTTGAAGGAGAAGCCTTAAACGATCATGAATTACTTTCGATCCTGGAGATGCGTCGGGCTGAAATGAATGAAGGCAAATCTTTGACTCAAGAAGAAGTAAAAAGCTTGATTAAAGTATGGAAGAGCCTTCGGCAAAGATAAACTGGAGCTTTAGAGCAATGGATGAGCTAAGTGATATTCGAGAATATCTTGTAGAAGTATCATCTGAGGAAAAAGCAGATTCTTTTGTGGATGAGTTATTAGAAGTAATACAAAAATTAGAAAATAATTCCGAATTTCATGGCTTTTGCCCTCATCCCAAATTACAGGAAAAAGGCTATCGGTGTATCCGTTTTAAAAATTATTTGGTTATTTACTTTGTTTTGGGAAATACGGTTCAAATTATTGCAATTATGCACGCTAAAAGAAATCCAAAGGATTTTGATGCTTTGGCAGAATAATAAACAGATTTATGATTGACTTTCCAATAAAAACAATGGCGGATTATGCCGCTGCCGACGAAGCACCTGAAATTTTATTTTGGGTGGGCTGCGCCGGAAGTTATGATTCCCGGGCACAGAAAGTTACATTGGCTTTCGTTAAAATATTACATCATGTCGGTATCAAATTTGCCATTCTTGGCAACGAAGAACGCTGTACGGGCGATCCCGCGCGGCGTGCAGGCAATGAATTCTTATTTCAAATGACCGCTTTAATGAATATTGAAACATTAAAAATGTATAATATTCAAAAAATTGTTACTGCGTGTCCGCATTGCTTTAATACTTTAAAAAATGAATATCCGGCGCTTGGCGGTAATTATGAGGTTGTACATCATACACAATTATTACAAGAATTAATAAATGAAGGTCGCATCAAACTCAAGGAAGGCGGCACTTTCAAAGGTAAGCGTATCACATATCATGATTCTTGTTACATGGGTCGTGTGAATGGTGTGTATGAGGCTCCTCGCTCGGTATTAGCAGAATTAGATAGCGACTTGGTTGAAATGAAACGCTCCAAGCAAAATGGTTTATGCTGCGGCGCCGGCGGCTCGCAAATGTGGAAAGAAGATGAACCCGGCGATAAGCGCATCAATATTGAACGAGCGGAAGAAGCGCTGGCAACGAAAGCAGAGATTATCGCAGTGAATTGCCCGTTTTGCTTGACGATGATGAGCGATGGCGTGAAAGCAAAGGATAAGCAGGAGGAGGTTTTAGTTTATGATCTTTCGGAGTTGATTGTTAATAATTTGTAAGGCAGCAAGCTACAAGCATCAAGAAACAAGCCACAAGATTAAAAAACAAATTTATGCGTAAAACAAATTTTAAAACTTTGCTTATTTGGCAAAGAGGCATGGAGATTGTTGATGCGGTTTATAAATTTTGTGAAAAATTACCAAGTTCAGAAAAGTATAATCTTGTCTCGCAATCTATCCGCTGTGGTTGTTCTATTCCATCTAATATTGCAGAAGGTTCAGGAAAACGGAGCAGCCGGGAATTTGCAAGATATTTGGAAATAGCACTTGGTTCAGCGTATGAATTGGAAACGCACTTATTAATTTGTCAACGCCGAGGCTATGGAGACGCAGCATTGCTATCTAAAATTATTTTAGAAATTGGAGAAGAACAAAAAATGATTTACAGATACCAGGAAAAATTAGAGCAGGATTAATCTATTATAATATTTCGTTTGTTTCTTGTCAAGAAATATCTTGCCGCTTATAGCTCGCGGCTTATAGCAAAAAATAAATATGATAAAAAATATCGAACTACCCGAAACGACCCGCGTCTGGATTTACCAAAGCAATCAGCCATTTTCCGATGTAAAAGTGCCTGAAATTCAAAAACTTGTACAAGATTTTGCGCAGCAATGGATCAGCCACAACCGCCAACTTCGCGCACACGGCGATGTATTGCACAATCGTTTTGTGATATTAATGGTGGATGAAAGCCAGGCAGATGCAAGCGGTTGCTCGATTGATAAATCGGTGTATTTTTTGAAGAATTTGCAAGCTGAATATGGCGTAGATTTGTTTGATCGGATGCGCTTTAGCTATTTGGATGGCGAAGCAGTGAAAACAGTGTCTCGAGAAGAATTTGCAACATTATATGCAGAAGGAAAAATTAATAATGAAACGCTAGTTTTTGATACATTAGTAAATAATAAAGGTGATTTTGATAAAGCATTTATAAAGCCATTGAAAGAAAGTTGGCATAAAAGGATGGTTTGAGTGCTGAATGAATGAATGATTGAATGAAAGATTGAATGATTGATTGAATTGGGAGGAATATATATTTCTTGTGTTGGTCTGATAATCAATTACTTTTATCTATTCTTTGAAACTTATTTATTTCTTGTTTCGTTTTCCAAATAACTAGGTTTCAATTTCTAATAATAAAATTCCATGCTGGGTAAAAAAGTCAAACAATTTTTCGGAATCGAAGGGGTAAAAGTAGAAATATTGCTACCAGAAGAAGGCGTGCGTGGGCGCGACCGCGTGATTCCTGGCGTTTTGCGATTTCAATCGATGAATACCCAAATGGTCACCAATGTAAGAATTGCTTTATTTGAAAAATATAGCCGTGGCCGTGGCAAGGAAAAATTGATCGACGAATATAAACTCGGCGAAGTAGAATTATTTGATGCCTTCCAGGTGCCGGCAGGCGAAATCGTGGAAGTTGATTTTGAATTACCTTTTAAGATCGTGAAATCCGATATGGATGAATTCGGCGCTAAAAACTTTATTTTCAAAGGCATCGCCAATGCCGCCAAGACATTGAGCGCTGTAAAATCCTACTATCGTGTAGAAGCCACCGCCAAAGTAAAAGGCACCGCACTCAATCCCTTCGACTCCAAATACATCACCATCAAATAAACCTCTTCTCACTTCCGATCTCCGACTTCCCACTTCCGAATTTCAGTCATTGTTCTGTTTTTCAATAAAACCCTGCACGATTTCCTCTTCACTCTTCCCAAGATTTTTCAAAGAAAACTGCGCACTCTCCGCCAATTCATCGTTCGGATATTTCTTTAAAAATTCTTGATATAAAATTTTTGCTTCATTATATCTTTTCAACTCTGCATCCAATGTAAAAGCCCGCATAAACAAAGCTTGCGGTGCTCTTTTATAATCAGGATAATCCGTATTAATCTTTGCTAAAAACGCTAATGCTTTTTCATAATCCCGAATCGCGCCAGCCACATCGCTACCCTGAAACAATAAATCTGGCGTGAGCGCACTTTCCGTCCGAACCAACGCATAACCTTCTGTCAACTCAATAAAATCAGCCGCAGCTTGCGGATCGATTCGATTAGTCGTTTCATTGAAAACCTTTTTGCGCAAGGTATCCAACGCAGATTGGAACAGGGCATCATCTTTATCTTTTAAAGCATCTGTATTTTGCTCTAATAAAGCTAAATAAGCGCTACCCGCTTCGTAAGCTTGCCCTAATCGCAACCGTATCGCCGTTTCTTTTTGCAGATACGCAGCATTTTTTGCTGCATCATCAGGATATTGTTTGCGATAAGCTGCATACAAATTGAATAATTCCTCTGCTTTGGCGGCATCCGGCGTTTGTTCCAATGAACTTTCCAAAGCTGCAATCGCTTTTTGCTGCTGCTGTTGTTCTGACTGACAAGCAACGACCAATAATAAAGCCAATATAAATAAGTAACTGATTCTCA
This sequence comes from Saprospiraceae bacterium, assembly GCA_033761835.1. Classification (GTDB taxonomy): domain Bacteria; phylum Bacteroidota; class Bacteroidia; order Chitinophagales; family Saprospiraceae; genus JADJNW01. Next base: position 21,226 of record JANRME010000234.1, on the reverse strand, counting down.
TAAGGTTGAATTTAATAAATGAAAGCCCAAAAATACATTTGTTTGCCCAATAACGGAAAAACAAAACCCTGGAATATGCGCTTCCTTTTTACATTTTGACTTTTTTAAACCTTCTCTGCGCTCCACTGTTCTCTCTTTCTATCCGAAATAACACCATCTAATATCTAAAGTCTATCGTCTAATGTCTAATATCTCCATCTTTTGGTTTCGCCGTGACCTCCGCCTCCACGACAACGCCGGACTCTACCACGCCTTGAAAGGAAACAATCCCGTACTCCCTTTATTCATCTTTGATACCAATATCTTAAACAAGTTGGAAGACAGCCACGATGCAAGGGTAAGCTTTATTCATCGTACAATTGCAGAATTACATTCCAAATTAAAAGATTTAAACAGTACGATAATCACCAAACACGGAAACCCCATAGAAATATGGCAAGAACTATTACAAAAATATCCTATCGACGCCGTTTACACCAATCATGATTACGAACCCTACGCAATCCAACGCGACGCCGCGGTAAAAGAATTACTCGCCACGCATAACATTTCTTTACATACATATAAAGACCATGTAATCTTTGAAAAAGACGAAGTACTCAAAGATAATGGCACACCTTACACCGTATTCACGCCTTATAGTCGCAAGTGGCGCGCCAAATTAAATGAAAAGTTAGTGACTACAACCAATAATCAAGAACAAAACATTACACAATCTTTTTATTTACAATCTTATCCGACGGAAAATTATTTACATCATTTTTATAAAACCGAGGCACTGCCACTCATCCCTTTAGAAGAACTAAACTTCTCGCCAAGTAATATAGCAATACCGCCAAAAGAAATAAGCCGAGGCTTAATCAAAAACTACGACAAAACGCGCGACTTCCCCGGCATTGAAGGTACATCCAAATTGGGTATCCATTTTCGTTTTGGTACCATCAGCATACGCGAGAAAACTCGGAAAGCGCAAGAACTCAACGATATTTATCTCAACGAACTCATCTGGCGCGATTTCTACGCCATGATTCTCGCGCACTTCCCCAGAGTGGTGCATCAATCTTTCCGACCCGAATACGATCAGATCGCTTGGCGCAATAACGAAAGTGAATACCAAGCCTGGTGCGAAGGAAAAACGGGCTATCCCATCGTAGATGCGGGTATGCGCGAACTGAATACTACCGGCTATATGCACAACCGCGTGCGCATGATCACCGCCAGCTTTCTCACCAAACATTTATTGATCGACTGGCGCTGGGGTGAAGCCTACTTTGCCAAAAAACTCCTGGATTACGACCTCGCCAGCAATAACGGCGGCTGGCAATGGGCTGCCGGCAGCGGTACCGACGCTGCACCTTATTTTCGTATCTTTAATCCCACCGCACAACAACAGAAATTCGATCCTGACCTTCAATATATAAAAAAATGGATACCCGAATATGGCACAAAAGATTATCCCGCACCGATGGTAGATCATAAAGCAGCAAGGGAAAGGTGTTTGGATCTGTATAAAAAGGGATTAGAATAAAAATTAAATCAACGTGAATTATAGATAAGGACTATAATAAATAATTGAAATATAAATAGTTACAAATAGTTAGAGATCGAAATACAGCACTACGCCGTTAGGCGTTTAACATCAGTAGCCATTAGCCAGGTATTCCTTGTGTTCCGCTAGGAACTTAACCACCCGCAGTTAAGCTCCTAACGGAGCAAGCATGGAGGTTTCTTATCTCTTCTACCAATCTATAAGCCCTGACGGGCTAGTTTTATCCATCACTCACGTTAAATTAAAGTTTTTAATAAAAACCAAATAAAGAACTATTCATTAATTATCTTTTTAATTTTAAATCTGACATCCAATTTAAGCACTTGGGCAAAATAAAGATTACTTTTATTTGGAATAAACTACTGATTTTAAGCATTTTGCAAAATGATTAATGGTTAATTTATCAATGATCAATCATTTGCTTCGTTCTTCCCAGATCATTGCCAGATGGATAATGGTTTCAACTGCTTTTTCCATGTCCTGCACCGAAACCCATTCGTATTTCGAGTGGAAAGCGTGTTCGCCCGCGAAGATATTGGGGCAAGGCAAACCCATAAACGACAGGCGTGAGCCATCGGTGCCGCCGCGTATGCTGTTGCGAATGGGCTGTAAACCAGCGCGTTGAATCGCTTCCAAGGCATAATCTACCACCTGCGGATGCTGATCTAACACCTTTTTCATATTGCGATACTGCTCGGTCACCTCAAAAGAAAAAGTGGAGTTTGGATAAGCTTTCATTACATTCTTTACAATATCATGTAATATTTCTTCGTGTTCTTTTAATTTTTCATCAGTAAAATCGCGGATAATAAATTTGATTTTGGTTGCTTCGATCGTGCCGTTGACCGTCACCGGATGCACAAAACCCTCTTTACCAGAAGTACTTTCGGGAGAGAGGTAATCTTTTGGGAGTTTCGCTAAAATTTCTCCGGTAGCTTTGATCGCGCTTTCCATTTTGCCTTTGGCGAAGCCGGGATGCGCGCTCACGCCATGAATAGTAAGCATTACACCATCCGCTGAGAAGGTTTCATCCTCAATCGTGCCACGTTTTTCCCCATCAATCGTATAAGCGAAGTCAGCGCCGAGTTTTTTCATATCCGCCTTGTCCACGCCGCGACCAATTTCTTCATCGGGTGTAAATAAAATTTTAATAATACCGTGTTTTATTTCAGGATGTGTCATTAAATAATTCGCTGCATCCATAATTTCAGCAAGTCCGGCTTTATTATCAGCGCCCAGAAGGGTTGTACCGCTTGCAGTTATAATATCATTACCAATTTGATCCTGCAAATTGGGATGTTCTGATAATTTTATAATAATATTTGGATCATCGGGTAATATGATATCCGAACCATTATAATTTTTATGCACAATGGGCTTTACATCTTTGCCGCTGCTATCGGGCGAGGTATCCATATGCGAGCAAAAACAAATAACAGGCACTTTTTTATCAGAATTAGCAGGTATTGAAGCATATACATATCCAAATTCATCCAAATGTGCGTCGCTAATGCCCATTTGTAATAATTCTTCGACCAGCACTTTGCCGAGGTCTTTTTGCTTTTCGGTAGAAGGAATGGTTTTTGACTCCGGATCGGATTGGGTATCAATTTTTACATACCGCAGAAAGCGCTCAAGGACAGTGTGTTGAATATTTAATTGCATGATATTTCTTTTTACAAAGTTATAAATATTTATAAGTTGAGGAGTTTATAAGTTGAGTAATTAGATGGTCATAAAATTATAAACTCCTAAACTTCTCCACTACAACTGACAAGAATCATTACCAACAGTGACTTTCCTCACTCTTAGCTCAAGCAGCCTAGTCTATTTTTGTGCGAAATTGCATCCAATGACCGTGACAAGTCAAGTTATTAAACAAACAAAAAACATTTCTTTACATCAGGAAACAACTGCCTGCTATCATTGCGGCGAAGATTGTAAAGACGAGCATATCCTCTTTGACGACAAAAATTTCTGCTGCGAAGGCTGCAAAACGGTGTATGAAATCCTGAATTCCAATGGTTTATGCCAATATTATGATTTGGATGAAAACGCCGGCATTAGTCTGAAAGGCAAAGCCCAGGCGGAATATGCTTATTTGGATGATCCCGAAGTGGTAGCCCGATTGATTGATTTCACCGATGGTGCAAAAGCAAAAATTACCTTCTATCTACCCCAAATTCATTGCGCTTCCTGCATTTGGCTCCTGGAAAATTTGTATAAACTCAGTGAAGGTATCCTTGATTCCAAGGTTAATTTTATTAAAAAAGAAATTTATATTACATATCAAGAAAATGTAATAACGCTTCGCAAAATCGTGGAACTCCTTGCCAGTATTGGCTATGCACCTGCCATTAGTCTCAGCGATTTGGATGAAAATAATAAACCTGTAATAGATCGAAGTTTTTATTATAAACTCGGCGTAGCGGGTTTTGCCTTTGGGAATATCATGTTATTGAGTTTCCCGGAATATTTAGGATTGGAAAAAACAAGCGACGAATTTTTCTTTCGCGTATTTGGCTATTTGAATATTGCGCTTTCCTTACCAGTAGTGGCTTACAGCGGGCGCGACTATCTTCGCTCTGCCTGGCTGGGCTTGTCGCAGCGCAACCTCAATATTGACGTGCCGATTGCTTTGGGAATCATCGTTTTATTTGGTCGCAGCGTCTTTGAAATTATTACACATACCGGGGCCGGATTTTTGGATAGTCTGGCGGGTTTGATTTTCTTTTTATTAATAGGTAAATGGTTTCAGCAAAAAACATATCATAATATTTCTTTCGAACGAGATTATAAATCTTATTTTCCAATCGCTGCCAATAAAAAGACAGAATACGGCGAAGCCTCTGTTTCCTTGGATAAGCTCGCTGCCGGAGATGTAATATTAATTAAACATAAAGAATTAATTCCGGCTGATAGTATTTTATTAAAAGGCGATGCCGAGATTGATTACAGTTTTGTGACGGGAGAAGCCGAGCCCGTGCAAGTAAAAAGCGGTGAAAAAATCTTCGCGGGCGGTCGGCAAATGGCCGCTACCATTGAGGTGAGCCTTACGCGCAAGGTGTCGCAAAGTTACCTTACGCAACTCTGGAATAATGAGGCATTTAGCAAACCCAAGCATTTTAGTGGGGCGAGCCGCGTCGCCAATCGGGTCGGGAAATATTTTACAGCAGTTATTTTATTAATTGCATTTGGAGCTTTATTATATTGGTTTCCAAAGGATTCCGATAAAGCGATTAATGCTTTTACAGCGGTATTAATTATTGCTTGTCCTTGCGCAGTAGCGCTGGCGATTCCATTTATTTTTGGTAATGTTTTACGCATTCTGGGCAAACATGAACTTTATTTAAAAAATACCAGTGTAATTGAGTCCTTGGCGGAGGTAAATGCAGTAGTTTTTGATAAAACGGGTACGATTACGAATCGAAATCAAAGTGAAATTATATTTATTGGCGAACCACTTAATACATCAGAAGCATTGAAAATACTGGCTTTGGTAAATCAATCTTCGCATCCGATTAGTCAGCAAATTAAAAATTATCTTTTGGTAAATAAAATAAATAATAATGATTTGCTAAAAGTGGAAAAATGGACAGAAACGCTTGGAAAGGGGGTGCAAGGAATCGTAAATCATGATTTTATAAAAATTGGATCTAAATCATTTATAGACATTTTCTTACAAAATGAATGCCTCGATGATAAAGCTGTTTACATTCAAATGAATAATTCGTTGCGCGGCTATTTTCAAATACAACAGCAATACCGAAATGGATTAGAGAGTGTTATAAATTATTTTAAAAATAAATATGATATTTATTTACTTTCCGGTGATAATGACCGCGAACGCGCTGCGCTTGAACCTGTTTTTGGAAAAGATACACAATTATTATTCCGGCAGCAACCACAGGATAAACTCGATTTTATAAAAAAATTACAATTTGAGCATCATAAAGTATTAATGATTGGTGACGGTTTGAACGACGCGGGTGCGCTTCAGCAAAGCGATGCAGGCATTGTTATTACAGAAAATACAAATAATTTTACACCCGCTTGTGATGGGATTTTACATTCCAGACAATTCGAGCACTTTCCAAAATTAATGATATTTGCACAAAAAAGTATTCATTTAGTTTATTATGCTTATGCCCTGGCTTTTATTTATAATGTTTTTGGACTGAGTTATGCTGTTATGGGCATTTTTACACCCGTAGTTGCAGCTATTTTGATGCCTTTGAGTTCTGTAACGGTGGTATTATTTGGTTTAATTTCAAGTAATATTTTAGCAAGAAAGATACTGAAAACTTAATTTTCTGTATCGGTTTTATCCGAGTTATTTACTTGCTTTATTATATCTCTTTGCGTGCCAAAATAAAATCCTATAACGACCAGCACAACATCTTTCATATAAGAAGCGCCTTCCATGCCTGTAAGCGCCGCCAATGCAAACGCGCCGATGACCACAAATGCAATAATGGCGGGCGCATTCCAATGTAATTGAGTCTTAGATTTGATATCAATACCGACGCGCCGGAAAACCCAATCGACAATCGCCAAAAGAATTAGAATTTGTAAAAAGGGCCTAATAAAATCCCAAATAGTCAGGATTACACTTTCGATTTGACCGGAAACCATATTATAGACTTGCACCCGGTTGTAATCTAAATCAATCAAAGCTGCAATATGTAAACCTATGTAAGCGAGGACAATAGCGACAGTACCCCAGATAGCCGCTCTTACGATTAATCGGAATGGATTGGTGTTGGACATCGGTTTGGGTTTAATAAATGTAATAAAGAAACGTGTTTGAATTAATTGCCTAAAGCTAAGGTTTTAAAAGGATATTTTAACTTTCTTTCGTAGAAATAAATATTAATTAGCCGCTTTATTATATAATTGCTGGTGAATCGCTAATACTTGTGGAATCAGTGCTTGTTTTCCGTCATTGACAATGACAAAATCTGCTCGCTTTACTTTCTCTTCCTCGGGCATTTGTTTAGAAATACGCGCCTCTACTGATTCGCGGGGTGAATGATCGCGGGCTATCACTCGTCGGATACGGGTTTCAAGTGGAGCAGTTACCACGATAATATAATCTAATTGCTTATCAATACCAGCTTCATAAATAAGTGCGGCCTCTCGCAAGGTGTAAGGCACGTTGGTTTGCGCTTGATTCCAGGCGCTAGCGTCTTTCGCAACGGCAGGGTGCACCAATGCATTAAGCTGATTCAATTTTTCAGGATCCGTAAAAACAATACTGGAAATATAACTTCTATTCAAATTACCTTGGATATCATAAGCACCTTCACTAAATAAATTTTTGATTCCTTTTATTAATTCAGGATCGTTGACCATCAACCATTTGGCGCGTTCATCCGCATAATAAACCGGGATGCCCAGCGTTTCAAAGATTTTGCAAACAGTAGTCTTTCCACTGCCGATGCCACCGGTAATGCCTACTTTCAAAGTTGGAAGTCGAAAATTGAAAATTGGAAGTTCTGGGTTCAAAGATTATAGGTTTGTGATTTTTAATCAAAAAAACAACAATTTATTTGAAAATAGTATTTCATACCACCCATTTTGCGCTTTTACTGTATTCTTTTTGCTATTTTTACCACAGCAAATTGTTTAATTTTTTGAATGTTTAGGACGTATATCTTTAAATTTGAGGCTTCGATCCTCAAACCTCAATATCATTAAATGACAAAACTAAGAACCAATCATTCCAAAAACTCCGGAGGTAGCGCAATTGTTCGAGTGGGCTTGTTTGCAGCGGTTCTGAGCGCTTTGATATTATTTTTTAATCGATATATTGATAATAATTCGACTTCTAAGGAATACAAAACGGATCGTATCTCAAAAATAGATGTAAGTAAATTTAATTTTATTCCCAACTCTACTACTAATGAAGTAATTTTCAATCCATATTTTGCACTATCCTACTCGGAAGAACACGAGCAGGCAGAATGGGTTGCTTACGAACTCACTGCTGAACGCTTGAATATGCCTTGGGTATCGCGCAGTGATGCGTTTTTGCCTGACCCGCAGGTGCGCAGGGAATCAGCGTCTTCGTATGATTATAAAGATTCGGGATATGATCGCGGGCACCTCGTGCCTGCTGCGGATATGGCTTTCAGCGAAGATGCGATGCAATATACTTTTTTAATGAGTAATATTAGTCCGCAATCTGGCAATTTTAACAAAGGCATTTGGCGGGAATTGGAAGAATTGACGCGCAATTGGGCAAAAGATGACAAAGCCTTGTACGTGGTGACTGGCCCTGTGCTTTCGGAAACGCCTAAGGGCGCTATCGGAGAAAATCAAGTATCCATACCAACGGCTTATTTCAAAGTGCTATTGGATTATCAAGAGCCCCAAAAGAAAGGTATTGCTTTTATTATTCCCAACGAAGTGAGTTATGAACCCTTGTTTAAATATGCGGTTTCGATTGATGAAGTAGAAAAGCAAACGGGTTTGGATTTTTTTTCAAAATTGATTTCAAAAAACGAAGAAGCTGAATTGGAAGGAAAATTCAATATAGATTTGTGGACGTTTAGCAAAACTAAGTTTGATTTGCGCACTCGGAAGTGGAATCAGGAACAGGAGTGAGGTTTGAGGAGTGATTCTGGCTCGTGTAATTCAAGGCTTTAGAAAAAAATAGATATTTAATCCGTTGGGTTTTAGATATTCGATGATAATCAATGATAAATGATCAATTTCTTAATATGTCTAAATCAGAACAATTTCTCCAACAAATTACCGAAGGCTATACATTCAAAGGTGCTTCGCTCGATTTGGGCGGCGCGATGCTCGATAATAATTGCGTTTCTGGCGCGATTGTAAAACTTCCGCTTCGCACGATCAACCGGCACGGATTGATTGCAGGGGCGACTGGAGGCGGTAAAACCAAGACCTTGCAAATACTGGCGGAGCAATTCTCCGCGCAAGGTATTCCTTCTTTGTTGATGGATATAAAGGGGGACTTGAGCGGTATTGCAGTTCCAGGAGAAAGCAATGCCAAGATTGTTGAGCGGCATAACAAAATTGGCTTGCCCTTCACCCCGGGCGCTAATCCTATTGAATTCTTAAGTTTATCGAATGAAAAAGGCGCAAGGCTCAAAGCAACGGTCACAGAATTTGGGCCAGTATTGTTTTCTCGTATTTTGGGACTAAATGATACGCAATCGAGCATTATGTCTGTTGTATTTAAATATTGCGACGATCATAATTTACCTTTACTTGATTTGCAAGACATTAGAAAGGTTTTACAATATTTAACCAGCGATCAAGGTAAAAACGAAATAGAATCCGTCTATGGCAGAGTAGGAACAGACTCTGTAGGCACGATGATGCGCAAAATCATTGAGTTGGAGCAGCAAGGCGCTGATCTATTTTTTGGTGAACCTTCTTTTGAAGTGGCAGATTTGTGCCGCACCGATGAAAACGGGCAGGGTATAATTTCGATCGTGCGCTTGACGGATATTCAGGATCGCCCGAAATTATTTTCAACCTTCATGCTGCAAATATTGGCAGAAATTTATTCGACTTTCCCGGAAGCAGGCGATTTGGACAAGCCGAAACTTGCTATTTTTATTGACGAAGCGCATTTGGTATTTGATGAAGCCTCTGATGCTTTATTGGATCAGATCGAAGCCATTATTCGTTTGATTCGTTCCAAAGGCGTAGGTATTTTCTTTGTCACGCAGAATCCGGCGGATATTCCTGAAAGTGTGCTGGGGCAATTGGGTTTAAAAGTACAACATGCGTTGCGCGCTTTTACGGCAAAAGATCGTAAAGCGATTAAACTGGCAGCCGAAAACTATCCTATTTCAGAATTTTATAATGTAGAAGATATTATTACTCAACTGGGTATCGGAGAAGCCTTGATTACTGTATTAAACGAAAAAGGCGTCCCTACGCCCTTAGCACACGTGATGCTTCGCGCACCGCAGTCGCGGATGGATGTGTTGACGGATGATGAAATTGATAATATTGTAAGTCGTTCTAAGTTAGTAAAAAAATACAATGCGGTGGTAGATCGGGAAAGCGCGCATGAAATTTTGACAGAAAAAATGAATGAGGCCTTTGAAGCAGAAAAACAAGAAGAATTGAGAAATCAACAGGAAAAAGCAGTGGAAACCCGCGGCACTTCGCCTCGCAGAGAAAAAAGTACTTTTGAAGAAATAATTAATAGCCCAACCACTCGGCAGATCGGCAGAACCATTGCCAGAGAGCTAACCCGTGGGTTATTAGGTGTCCTTGGAATTGGCGGAACAACGAGAAGAAGGAGAAGATGATGCTTTGATACTCTTGATAAGTCAGATTTTGATTGACAAATGACGCTCATCTTTCATAATGCAGGGTGCGTTAAGTCACTGCGTCTTTTTGTTTTTTTCTACAAATTGTACTTGCTAAACTATCTTTACAACCAAAAATACAATCTAATGAAACGCCTTTTTACCAACTTCTTGTTTGGGTCGGCGCTATTGCTGACCACTACTGTTGCCTTTGCCAATGGCGACAAACCACTGGCGACTACCGCCAAATTTGAGTTTTACAATCATTACTGGACGAATCTGCACCATTTTCTCTACGGGAAAGCCCAGAAAACGGCTTTTGATGTTACGGTGGACAGCTTAGAAAATGTCATCATCCTGAATTTGAAAGAAGAAGATCGCAAGGTTTATGATCGGGCGGTTGATTTTTATCAAAAGTATCTCGCGGAACGAAGCTTGCTGCGGGATGAAGTGATGGTGAATATTCGCACCTGTTTGATTCCTTTTAAAGACAGTGAAGTACCTAATTGCAAAGAATTAGAGCAGGAACACATTGAGTTATTTAAAGCTTTTGATCCGCTGTATAAAAAACATTTCTGGAAATTGCACAGCGCTCAGAATACAAAATTGCTCAATCAGCATCTAAAAACGATACAACAAATTGAAAATGGCATATTTAAGAAAATTGCCGACCTCAGTAATAGCCAGTGGCCGGAAGGTAAAATTCGCATAGATTTATCGGTACACGCTAGTCGAAGCGGGGCTTATCATTTGCTAAACCCGATGACCGTTGTGATTTCTACTGCCAGTTGGCAATTGCAAGGCACGCAGTTTTTGGAGATGTTATTTCACGAATCGAGTCACTCTGTCATCAGCGGGGATAAAGGAACCATCAGCATGAATATCGCTAAAGCGAGCAAAGAGCTTGGCAAGCAGCCGCCTTTTGATTTTTGGCATATTGTACTGTTTTATCTTGCCGGTAAGGCGACTCAAGATGAGCTGGCAAAACTGGGCATTGAACATCGGCTTTACATGGAGGAGCAAGGCATCGCCAAGCGTTATTATAATATACTAAATGAAAATATGGAAATTTACATGGATAATAAAATCAGTTTATATGAGGCATTAAAAAGAACGATGGAAAAAGCCTGATTTTGAATTAAATATCAGATTATAGATGCCAGAAATCGGATAATTTCATGTTAAAATGAAAGGTTTCCGGCATCTAATAAAAATTTTACTTTCATAATGGCGACCATCGAAAGCGAGTCAGTGATTTCGCCATTCATTACCATTTCCAAAGCTTCGGCGAAGGGAAGTTTGCGTACCTGAAGCTGTTCGGTTTCCTCGGGCATCGCTTCGCCGAAGCTCAAATCCTGTGCCACAAATGCCATTCCATACTCATCCGTGACCGAATTGGAAGTATGCACGTCCAAAATTTTTGTCCACCGCTGCGCGGTGATGCCGGTTTCTTCCAATAGCTCTCTTTGTGCCGCTTCCAAAGGCGAAGTATCAAGCGGCGCGCCACCTTCTGGGATTTCCCAGGTGTATTTATTGAGTGCATAGCGAAATTGACCAACCAGCCAAGTGTTTAATGCTTCATCCAAAGGAACGACGCCAATAGCCGTATTTTTGAAATGAACAACGCCATAAATGCCAGGATTGCCGGAAGGATTGATTACTTCACGATGGGTAATACGCAACCAACGATTTTCATATATTTCTTTGATACTCAGGGTTATCCAAGGATTTTGATTCATATTATGATATTGGTAACGGGATATTTACATAAAATTACGGCCAATGTGGGCCTTGTAAGAAGCGGTATAAAAAAGATTCTAATAAACTTGGCTGTAAAGCATTTGCAGTAACAATCATAAAAAACAAACCATACACCGCGCCCCAAAAATGAGCGTTGTGGGCTATATTATCGATACCTTTTTTTTCCATATAAGAGGAATACCACAAATATGTAATGCCAAATAATACCGCGGGCATAGGCGGAAAAAGAAACCAATGCCAAGGATTAAACAAAATAGAAGCAAATAATAATGCCGAAGTCGCTCCAGAGGCACCTACGGCAGCATAGCTGGGGTTATCTTGATGCTTGAAATAAGACGGCACGGCAGATATTACCACTGCACTAAAATAAAAAATTAAGTACAAGGTACGCCCCATACCGGCACCAAAATTATCCAAAAAGGCAAATTCCAAATCCTCGCCAAATACATATAGTACATACATATTGACTATAAGGTGCTGCCAATCAGCGTGTACCAATCCGTGAGAAAAAAAACGATACCATTCACCACTTTTTTTCATTTGACTGGGGTAAAACATCAGGCGCGCTTTCATAATCGAATTATTGAAAGCTTGATAAGAAATCAGGCAAGTCATGATAATCAATACAAGGGTGAGGCTTATCATTTTATTAGTTTAGAAGTTTATTAGTTGAGGTGTTTATTATAGTTGAGGTGTTGAGTTATTCCATTCATAACTAATAAACTCCTAAGCTCCTCAACTATTATGATATGGTTCATTTCTTAAAATAGTCATCGCCCGGTACAACTGCTCCACAAAAAACAAACGCACCATTTGATGCGAAAAAGTCATTTGGGAAAGCGATAGCTGCGCATCGGCTCGTTCGTACAAGATTTCAGAGAATCCATACGCACCGCCAACCAAAAAAACGAGCTTTTTGCCGGGCAATTGTAATTTTTGTTCTAAAAACTGTGCAAAAGTTTCCGAAGTGTACATTTTGCCTTTTTCATCGAGCAAAATAAGGAAATCCTCTTTTTTCAAGCGATTCATCACAGTTTCAGCTTCTTTTATTTTTAATCGCTCGTTATTTATTTTTCCGGCATTCTTTACATCCGATATTACAATCATTTCAAAAGGTACATAATGTCGCAATCGTTGTAAATAAATTCCAATTCCTTCTTCCAAATACTTTTCATTAGTTTTCCCAATTACCCAGAATTCGATTTTCATTTACTTTTTATTTCAAACCACTGGTAATCAATAGTTAAAATAATTCCAGTTCTTCCATTAAAGAATGTCGTTCAGGATAATTGGCACGCAGGTTTTCCACCAAGTTATCTGCCAAATCCTCTGCATCTGCTTCGTACAATTGCCGAATGATGGCTCGAATTTTCTCCGAAGGTTTTCTACCAATATGATTATTCAAATAATGCTCTATCAATTCAAAGTAAAAATAATACACGCCCTCACGGTCATACGGCAGCATCAAATATCCATAGATTTGAGCTAAATCAAGCGATTGTGTTTCACGCAGGAACGCCAACAACTCATGATATTGCTCTTCTTCATAATAAATTGCAGCAATAAGCTTATATTTTTCAATAGAAAAAGGCAATTGTCGAATGCTATTTAATAAAGAAGTATAATAATTCTCCCAATTTCCTTGAAAGGTTTCCCGAATGACTCGGAAATATTTGATATCCAATGTGCGAAGCAAGCGTTGCTCGGCGTATTGTACTATAGCATCCGTATCACCTTCTCTCTCAGCAATTTCTAATAAAAAAGCATCCAAAAGCGCTATTGTTGCAGGGTTTTCCGATTTGCGTTGCCCTGATTGCGCCAAAGCTTTAGCGCGTTGGAAATTACCGCGATTGATAGACTGTCGAATTGCAAAAAGCAAAACTTCATCGTTCGTGATATGCTGGTTTAAAAAATCGTGAATATCATTAACTCTATTTAGTTTTTCTAATAAAGTTAATTTAAGTAATATCAATTGCGCTTGTTCTCTTTTCTCATAGAGATAGCGTGTCATTTGTTCGTCCAAAAGTTCAAGCAATTGTTCTGCCTTCTCGGTTTCTTCGCTCATTTGTACCAAAATGCGCAGGAAATACTGATCAATTTGCATATTCCGATACAATAACTTCTTGCATTCTCGATGACAATAGAACCAAATTGCTTCGCGCAATGAAGGTGGCGGCGATAATTCCAAAACTTTTCGCAATACTTCAAAAGCCTCCTGCACCTGCTCCCGAACTTCTTCTTGAGTAGTTTGCATTTTACGCAACAAAGGGGTTATTTTTTCGATAATACTCTGTGCCATCACAACCGCTTCTGCAAGGTATCCCTGCGTAATAGCCTCCTGTATCTGGCTGTGAATTTCCAACAGAATTTTGTAAATATTATTCGCTCCGCGCTGATTGAAGGTACGGTCGGGTTTACGGCTGGATGTAATAGTACTTTCGAGTAATTGCAAGTATTTCTCACGGCTGTCAATGCCCGATACACTTGGAGCAAAACGAGCTTTAAGGGCTAAAGCGAAATTTCGATTGGTTTTCGCGTATTGCCTTACAAAAGCGACCAATTCATCATGATTTACCTGATCCAGCACAACGCCAGTAGTCAAGCGCTTTGGAGCGTCCTCTTCTTTTTCCTCTGGAATATTTTGTGGCTCGGATTTACTCAATTGATTGCGCAATTGCAATAGCACCGCAGCGATATGCCCACATTCCTTTTCTTTTTGGAAACGTTCGCATTCGCAAGAAACAGCTTTCACCCGCGAAGGACTAATTTTCACTTCGACTTCATAGATTTGGTCATCTTGCACCAGTCCCAGCCAAAGATGCCGGGCGGCTTCTCTTAAATCCTGTATCTTTCGCTCATCTAATAGTTGCTCTCCTAGAAGCAATGAGGTTTCGTCCAGGTTTGATTCGATATGTTGCAATGGAAAATTCATATTCATCCCGATAAACAAATAAAACACACGATTGCTAAAGTGGTTTGCAATCGTCCAAACAATCAAAGTTAGGGACAAAAAGAATGCCGTTCAATAACCTTTGGAAAAAAGGAAGGAAAATTCACATTCAGGAAACATTCTACTTCCATAATGCTATCTATACCAGTGTATCATTGAATCCAGGGCTACCAATAAATACGCGCACTTCGGGCGAAATCCTAATTTTGATTTTTACAATCAAAGGATCGCGTAGTGTAGCATAAGTCTTACGATGTAAATTATAAGTAGTTTTTATCGTATTAAAAACCAATGTTAGGGCAGTATTTCCTTTGACTTCCGTTAAAATTTGCTGCAATCGCTCTTGCGAAAAATCCTCATGCTTACCTACCAGATCCACCTCCAATGAGGGACTAATGGCCACACCTAATGAAAAACTGACGATTTCGAGTTTGTATAATTCTAATTTCGGGAAAATTTGAAGCCAATCATCAATAATCTGGTAGCCTTTTTCTTTGGCGCTTTCCCCAAAAGACGACGCTTGCTCTTGCACAGCATCGGTCAATTCTTTAATTGTTTGTTTAATTTTGTCAATCATGGCAACGATTTTTACAAAAATGAAAATTAAGGCTATTTTTGATACCCGCCGCGAAAATTCGGCGTAAATGCTCATTTTTCTGACCAATAATTAAGACTTGGAGGCTTAGAAGCGAGGAGACAAGGAGATAAGGAGAACATGAAAGAATAAAAGAATGAATCCATCACTAATTCTCGGCACGGCTATGTGGGGCTGGACGGTTTCAGAAGCAACGGCGTTTGCTGTCCTAGACACTTTTTATCAATATGGCTTTCGCCAAATAGATACCGCTACGAATTATCCGATCAATAAAAATCCCGAAGACTTTCGGAAGGCAGAAAAAATTTTATTGCAATGGATTAAAACACACGAAATCAATAATTTAGAAATAATTATTAAAGTCGGAAGCATTAATAATCTTCGTACGCCAGAACATAATTTAAGTAAAAGCTTTCTGTTGCTTAATTTGGACGATTATCACTTTCAATTTGATTCCAACTTTCATACTTATATGATCCATTGGGATAATCGGGATTCTGAAAATGAAATCCGAGAAACGCTCGAAGCGCTCGATGAAGCGCGAAAGCAAGGTTTGCACATTGGCTTATCTGGTATTCAACATCCAGAGGTTTATTTCAAATTAAATCAGGAATTCCAATTCGATTTTCGCATTCAAATGAAGCATAACCTGTTGCAATCTGATTACCAACGCTATACTCTATTCCATGGAAAGCCCAGATTTATTACTTATGGCATTAATGCGGGCGGTTTAAAACTCAATACTTCAGAATATCGGGAAGACAGCTCGCTCAAAGCGCGTGGAGGTACAACGGATACGCCGCATCCGATTGCAAATGCCCTGCAAAAAGTACTACAAGAGGCAAATCAAGATACCAACCGACCAAAACTAATATCCATGAACCATATCGGAATGCTTTATGCTTATCATAGCGCAGACATTGAGGGTATTTTGGTCGGTCCTTCCAGTTCTTTACAATTACATGATACCATTAAATTTTATCGTTCTTTACAAGAATTTGATTATGAGGAGGTATTTGAAAAACTAAAAACAAGTCTGACCTCCGACATCTGATCTCTGACATCTTTATGAAAGAACATTTCGATACAATCGTAGTTGGCGGCGGCATTTTTGGCGTTTATGCGGCTTTGTACTTAGAAAAGCAAGGGCAGCGCGTTTGCATCATCGAAAAAGAAGCAAGTTTATTCAAAAAAGCATCTATTGTGAATCAGGCGCGCCTGCACAGCGGCTACCACTATCCAAGAAGCGTAGCGACTGCCCTCATGTCGGATGATAACAAAGCGCGATTCACCGCTGAACATCAGCAATTTATCAATTTTCATTTCGAGAAATACTACGCGATTGACAAGTTCGGCTCGTTTACAGATGGACAACAGTTTGAACGCTTTTGTGAATACATCAATATTCGTTGTGAGCGCGTGACGGCGCATCCTTTGTTTAATTTTAATCGCATTGAAGCATTGTATGCCACTACGGAATACTCCTTTGACCCTATTTTAATCGCCAAATACTACGAACAGAAAATAACAGCAGCAAAAAATATCGTTTTACTCCCCTCCACAAAGATTATAGAAGCTAATTCTAATGGGAAAACTTGGGAAATCACGATTCAATCTTCTGATTCTCAAGCCTCAAGCCTCAAATCTATCACCTGTGCGCAAGTCATCAACGCCACTTATTCCGGTAGCAACGCCATCAACCGCTTATTCGGCGTGCCAGACATTCAATTGATGCACGAAATCTCGGAGATTGCTTTTGTTACCTCGCCACAAGTGAAAAACATAGGATTAACTGTGATGGATGGCCCCTTTGGTTCGCTCATGCCTTATGGTTTATCGGGTTTATTATCTTTATCTTCCGTCGCCTATACCCATCATAAAGTGTCATACGATAATTTGCCAAGCTTTGATTGTCAACAGATTAACACGGCTTGTAAACCAGATTTTACATCCAACTGCAACGCCTGCGCAGCCAAACCCGCAACGAGCCAACGCAAGATGCTAGCGCAGATGAAGCAATATTTTGCAGAAGAACTTGACTTTCAATACTTTTCTTCCCTATTCACCATCAAATCAAAGCTAAAAGCGAATTATATAGACGACGGCCGACCGACGGAAATATCCTTGCTAAAGGAAAATCCTCATTTTTATTGCATCTTTGCCGGAAAAATCAACTCTATTTATGAAGTTGAAAAGTTGATTCTTACTTAGTTGAGAAGTTTAGGAGCTTATCAGTTGAGCGAGTTAAGAACTAAACGCCTAAACGCATCAACTTCTAAACCTAATTTGCTATGTTTAATATCATACAAGCCCAAACAGAACATCTGGACGCCCTTACAAGCCTTTTTGATGCTTATCGTGTCTGGTACAAGAAGCCTTCTGATTTGGAAGGAGCAAAAATATTTCTTGTGGGGCTAATGGAACGCGGTGATGCTATCGCTTATCTTGCACAAGCCGAGAATGCCGAATTTGCAGGCTTTACTCAATTGTATCCACTCTACTCTTCCACGCGCATGAAGCGCATTTGGGTGCTGAATGACCTCTATGTAAGGCCTGAATACCGCGGGCAAGGCGTTTCCAAACTCTTAATCGATAAAGCAAAAGACTTAGCAAGAGCAACGAACGCTGTAGAAATACTACTGGAAACCGGCAAAGACAATGAGATTGGCAATCGCCTCTACCCTACTGTTGGTTTTGAATTGAATACCGATTTTAATTTTTATTATTGGACGAATCATAATCGTTGAGGAGGTTGAGAGGTTTAGGCGGTTCAACTGCGCGCTCAACCTTCTCAACCTAATCTACTTTTCTAAACGATAAAAATCCTAACCTTATGAATACCAACCAAGTACACGCATCTTCCGAGATCGGAAAGCTCAAAAGAGTCATTGTACATCGCCCTGACGAAGGCATTTCGCGCATATCGCCCAAGGAAGCCGAAGAATTATTATTTGACGACATCGTCTATTTGCCTCAAATGCAAACCGAGCACGATGTTTTTACGACTGTATTAAAAGCTTTCCTCGGAAATGAAAATGTATTGGAGACTCGTGACTTATTAATCGAAGCTTTAAAGTATGGCGACGAGAGTCGGAAAGAAATGATCCATTTAATCGTGGATTACGAAGAATTACCAACGAGTTACGAAACCATGTTGCTCGATCTGAACGATGAAAAACTCTCCGACGTACTGATCACAGGCTATTACGAAGAAGATGATTATTATTTATTCGATCCCATACCCAATTTCATCTTCACCCGCGACATTGCAGTCACCATTAATGACCATATCGTCGTGACCAAAGCCGCTAAAGAAGCGCGTTTCCGCGAGAACTTCCTCACCCGCTTCATTTGTTGGGCGCATCCGATCTTTAAACCTTTGCGCGAAGCCGGTAAAGTCATCAATATGAACAAAGTAGATCAGTTTCCACCCTCCAAACGAGGCGAAATGATCTCCATAGAAGGCGGTGATATGATGGTGATCAATAAAGATTACTTACTCATAGGCTGTAGCGAGCGCACGACCGCCCATGCGATTCGTTCATTGCGCGATGTATTATTTGAGAAAGACATTGTAAAAAACGTGGTACAGATCAATATCCCCAATGATCGTTCTTTTATGCATATAGACACGATTTTTACCCAAATACATCACAACCATGTTGTTGCATTCAAACCAATTGTCCTCGACGGACTCAGTTCCAACGTAGAAGTGCACCGCCAGCAGGGTAAACCAGGCTTTTATCACTCCATCAAAGACTTTTTACTCGAAGAAATCAACCCCAATATGCGTTTTATCCTGAGTGGAAACGGTGAATCTCCTTACCAAGAGCGCGAACAATGGACAGACGGTTGTAATCTCGTCGCTATAAAGCCCGGGGTAGCCATTACCTACGATCGAAACGTGAAAACAGAAGAAGCATTCCAGGCTGCAGGCTATACAATCCTCCATGCCTACGATTTCTTGCGCGCTTTTAAAGAAGGACGCATCGATCCGCAGAAACTGGAAAACACTATTATCACCATTCCATCCAATGAATTGTCACGAGCGCGGGGTGGATCGCATTGCATGACCTGTCCAATCGAGCGAGAAAGCGTTTAAAGTTTAGAAGTTTGGCGTTTGGCGTTTTATATTGCCATTAAAAGCCTCTGGCTTAGCGTTCAAGTCGTGCGTCTGCTCATTCAAATCGTGCGTCCGCTCATTCAAGTCGTGCGTCCGCTCGTTCAAATCGTGCGTTCGCTCATTCAAATCGTGCGCCTGCTCGTTCAAGTCGTGCGCCTGCTCGTTCAAATCGTGCGCCTGCTCGTTCAAGTCGTGCGTCTGCTCGTTCAAGTCGTGCGCCTGCCCGTTCAAATCGTGCGTCTGCTCGTTCAAATCGTGCGTCCGCTCATTCAAATCGTGCGTCTGCTCATTCAAGTCGTGCGTCTGCTCGTTCAAATCGTGCGTTCATAAAAATTCAGTATGTATTTGTTCTGAAAATTAAATACCCCAAAATAATATAAACTACTGTCCATATTCGATTACAAACGTTTATAAACGGCTACAAACGGCATTAAACGTTTATTCAACGGATCATCCTTGTTTTCAATGTAATTTTGTAGATTAAAAAAAATGGCAGATACCAATACCAAACAGTCGCAAATTCTTCTTACTCCACATCCCTTTGATGAAAGCAAAGTATGTATAGAAATTCCATATGCTTTGTTAAACGCTTATTTACCAATTGTAAAAAATATACATGGACGGCGCTGGAATCCTGAACAAAAAGTATGGGAAGTACCCTTGACTAAAGTAACGGTGCGTTTTGTGGAAAAATACCTGCCAGATATTGCACATTGGACTTTTCAACCCGCCGACGATATACCAGAGCGATTAGAAACGCCCTTGCCATTCAAACCAACGAATACGCCGCCCGTGCCGGCTCAATATGAAGCTGCGGTAACAGCGCTGGAACAAACGCTGTTATTAAAACGCTATAGCTGGCGTACCATTAAAAGTTATAAAAACTGTTTTCGACAATTTATTCGTTATTATGATACGATAAAACCCAGCCAAATTAGCCGCCAACAAATTGATGCTTATGTTTTGGAACTAATCAGAGAACGTAATATCAGCGAATCGCACCAAAATCAAATTTTAAGTGCTATTAAAATGTTTTATAGTGCGGTCATTCCACAGGAAGACAAAGTACAAGACTTATTTCGGCCCAAAAAATCAGAAAAACTACCCCAGGTGCTGACCGAACAAGAAGTGATCTACTTGCTGCGGGCAGTGGACAACCTCAAACACCGATGTATTTTGATGCTGGTGTACTCAGCAGGCCTACGGCTGGGCGAAGTCATCAATTTGCGACGATCAGAATTACAACCTGAACAAAATCGGCTCTTTGTAAGAGGCGGAAAAGGTAAAAAAGACCGCTGTACCTTGCTCTCCGATAAAGTGTGGGAACAGTTGAGACAGTACCTGGAGGTTTACAAACCTATTGACTGGTTATTTGAAGGGCAAACTGGTGGGCAGTATAGTGAACGAAGTGTACAAAAGATTTTTACCGTCGCTAAATTAAAAGCTTGCATCAACCCTGATGCCACCGTGCATACGCTGCGCCATTCCTTTGCCACTCATTTGCTCGAAAAAGGCGTTGACCTCCGTTATATTCAAGAACTACTGGGGCATGAGAGTAGTAAGACCACTGAAATCTACACGCATATAACGCATAAAGGTTGGACTAAAATCAAAAGCCCCATTGATGACTTAAAAATTTAATTTAATAAGGACTTGTAAGATCCTACGTTTTCCATTAATTTGCTATCATAAATTTAATCAAATAATTACGAGCCATACTTATCCAATATTACAAACAGCAGTACCGACTAAGCGGATATACCCGTACCTCGAACTGACTAAGTAAAAGGCGAAGTGCGGTAGTACAATAGTTGGGCGCAAGCCGGAGGGCAAAAAAAAATGGATTATGAATATTGTTGAGAAAAATATCAATAACATTTCAATTTTATGTGATAAGCATAAAGTAGCAAAGTTATTTGTTTTTGGTTCTGTGCTGACAGATAAATTTAAA
>JANRME010000233.1:0-9891 GCA_033761835.1 Saprospiraceae bacterium | reverse complement strand
AATTCAAGGCATTGGCGGCATTTATGTACCCGACCCAATATTTTTAAAAGCATTAGAATCTTTATGTGAACAATATAATACCGTATTAATATTGGATGAAATCCAGAGTGGCTACGGCCGGAGCGGCCAATTTTTTGCTTTCCAATACACTGATATTCAGCCCGATATAATTACAGTAGCGAAAGGTATGGGCAATGGTTTTCCGATTGGCGGCGTGTTAATCCATCCGAAATTTGAAGCAAAATATGGAATGTTAGGCACGACTTTTGGAGGGAACCACCTGGCTTGCGCGGCAGGATTGGCGGTTTTGGAAGTAATAGAAGGTGAAAATTTGATAGAAAATGCTGCCAATGTCGGCAATTATTTAATAGAGCAACTAAATAACTTCGATGGCGTGCGCGAAGTACGCGGTCAGGGCTTAATGATTGGTGTAGAATTTGATTTTCCGACAGCGGATTTGCGCAAGAAATTATTATTTGAAGAAAAGGTTTTTGTAGGTTCCGCCTCGAATGCAAATGTGATAAGACTACTGCCGCCATTGAGTTTGAGCAAGGATGAAGCCGGTTTGTTCTTGGAAAAATTGGAAAAAGCCCTGGTGAAAGTAACAGCTTCGGTATGAGTTTTTATATGGTGATTTAGTGATGTGGTGATGGATAAAATAATATTATTTATTTTGAAATTTCATAAAAAAAGACATCGTAAATTGCCATATTTAAGAAAAGTACTAGAAGAATTATTATTTAAATATTTAGGCGAAAAATGCTATGCATTCGATTTGCGTTATTTTGAGGTTGCTCAATTACCTACTAGACCAGAAAATAAAGGGTTGCAAAGCTTTTATAGGTTACCGGTTTATGTCCATTGGCATAAAACTAAAAAGATAAAATATTCTGAGAATTAATTGTTTTTTTTCATAAATACCTTATAATTAAAATATATAATAAAATTATAATTAATAAAATACAATTTACAATTATCCAATATATTACAATTCATATATCATATAAATAATTTAATTAAAATTACAACTCAATTAAATACTTGAGGTTTATAAAATTTACCCATTCCTGACTTTACACCTGCAACAAAAATGCGCTTTCCTGTTTACTTTTGTATTTTAGTACAAGGATAAGGGTAGAGAGATTATTTAAAACTTTATCTCTTTACCCTCTACCTTTATCCTACATCTAAAATCTATAAAAATGCAATTAACAGATTATCATATCAGCCGCGAGCGCTCGGCCGCGCTGTTTGAAGAAGCAAAACAATATTTTCCGGGGGGTGTGAACTCGCCGGTACGAGCATTCAAATCCGTTATCGGGCCGCCGATTTATGTAGAAAAAGGCGATGGTTGCCGCATCACCGATGCCGATGGCAATACTTTTATTGATTTTTGTTGCTCTTGGGGGCCGCTGATTCTGGGGCATAATAATGCCAAGATTCGAGAAGCAGTGATCGAGGCGGTACGGCATGGCATTTCCTTTGGTACGCCGACGCGAAGAGGTAATGAAATTGGTAAATTACTCTTGGAAAATAATCGTTTTATTGAAAAAATTCGCTTCGTAAGCTCTGGTACAGAGGCAGTTATGTCGGCAATCCGGCTGGCGCGCGGTGTCACGGGCAAGAGTAAAATTGTAAAATTTGAGGGTTGTTATCACGGGCATTTGGATTCGCTTTTGGTGAAGGCGGGCTCGGGTTTGGTGACTTTTGGCGTGAGTACTTCCGCCGGCATTCCGGAGGCTTTTGCTAAAGAGACGATTGTTTTGCCTTTGAACGATCGGGAAGCATTGGATCACACGCTTTCGAAACAAGCGAATGATATTGCATGCATCATTATCGAACCGATTCCGGCAAATAATGGTTTGTTATTACAAGACCCTTCTTATTTAGATTATTTACGCAATAAATGTAATAAATACGGCATTTTATTAATTTTTGATGAAGTTATTTCGGGTTTTCGAGTTGGATTTGAAGGTGCGGCGGGTTATTATGATATTCAGCCGGATATTATTACGTATGGTAAAATTATCGGCGGCGGGATGCCGGTAGGCGCTTATGGGGCGAGCAAAGCCATTATGAATCATATTGCTCCAGAAGGCCCTGTCTATCAAGCTGGTACGCTTTCCGCGAATCCAGTAGCAATGGCGGCTGGAAAAGCAGCTTTGGAGCAGTTACTCGGACCCGGATTTTATGAAAATCTGGAAACCAAGACCAAAAAATTCGTCGATCAAATTCAAAACTATTGTGATTCAAAAGATTATAAAGTAAGTATTCCTTATATTGGTTCGATTTTTTGGATTGCTTTTTCGCGCGAGCGTATTACACGATCAGATCAAATTGATCCTCAAAGCATGGAAAAATTCAAAATATTACATCATACTTTATTACAAAAAGGTATTTATCTCGGGCCTTCGGGTTATGAAGTGGGGTTTGTATCAGCGGCACATAGCGAAGCGGATTTGGCGGAAGCAGCGGAAAAGATGTGCGAGGCGATGGATGCAGTTTTTGGATGATATTGTGATAATATAATAAAGGATGTCGAATTCTAAGAATAATATAAGGCTGCGTTTGCTTTCGTACGGCGTGATCGCGTATATGCTGATGGCATTTGCGTGGTGGTCGGTTTTATTATTTACTAAAAACAGGGATGCTTTTTATGCTAAGCGCGACTTATTGCGTATTGGCATGATTGCGGAAGGTCTGGTTGCTAAGAATGATGAATTCTTTAACTCTTTTGCCTATCAGGCATTGGAAAAAAGTTATCGCCGACAAGAATGGATGATCTTGGGCGAAGCCTCGGTTTTTGTGTTTAGTTTAATTATCGGGATATGGCTTATTAATAGAGGGTATCATAAAGAAGTAATGTTGGCTAAACAAAGGCGCAATTTTTTACTTTCTATTACACATGAATTAAAATCTCCGATTGCTTCGATTAAATTAGTATTTGAAACCCTTTTCAAACATAATCTCAAGCGGGAACAATTAGAAAAACTCACCAAAACAGGCTTGCACGAGACCGACCGATTGTATATGCTGGTGGAAGATTTATTGCTTTCCGCAAAATTAGAAACCGCGTATCAGCCTATTTTAGAGGATTTTGATCTTTCGGAAATGTTGCAGGATTTGATTTCAAAATTACAAACTAAATATCCGACTGCATCTTTTCATTACAAGGAAGAAATTTATGATGCAACTTTATTAGCCGATAAATCGGGGTTGACTTCCGTAGCGCTCAATTTATTAGAAAATGCTATTAAATATTCACCTGAATCACCCCAAATTGATGTAAGGTTGTCGCAATATAATGGGAATTTGTGTTTTGAAATCGCGGATCGAGGCATTGGCATTGAAGATAAGGAAAAAAAGCAGATATTTGAGAAGTTCTACCGAGTTGGCAATGAGGATACCCGCAAAACCAAAGGCACCGGCTTGGGTTTGTACATTGTTGAACAGATCGTAAAAGCGCATGATGGCACGATCGAAGTGTTAGACAACAAGCCGAGAGGAACGATCTTTAGGGTGGAACTGCCGATAAAAGGGAACGGGAGAACCGGAGAATGGGAGAATGGGGTGATAAATCGTACTTCGTAAATCTTAAATCGTATTTCAAAATGATGCGAATTCTATTAGTCGAAGATGAGGAAAGCTTGCGCGATACTTTAAAGCTCAATCTTGAATTGGAAAACTACGAAGTGGTGGACACCGCTAATGGCAAAACCGCATTGAAATATATCCAGGAGCAGCATTTTGATCTCTTGATACTCGATGTCATGTTGCCCGAAGTAGATGGCTTCCAAATCGCAGAGCAAGTGCGCCTGACCAATCGGGAAGTACCCATCCTGATGCTGACTGCTAAAGACGCTTCGATGGATCGCATCACCGGCTTGAAAAAAGGCGCTGATGATTATGTTACAAAACCTTATGTATTAGAAGAACTTCTATTGCGTATTCAAAATTTGATTAAGCGCACCAGTAAAAAACCTGACAACACGCCCGAAATATATGAATTTGGTGGCAACCGAGTCAATTTTGCTACTTATGAAGCTACAGGCATCAACGGCGGGGTGACACTCACCAAAAAAGAAGCGATGCTCCTGAAATTATTGATTGATCGCAAGAATGAAGTGGTGTCGCGGCAGCAGATTTTGCAGTCGGTCTGGGGCTACGATGTCTATCCTTCCACCCGCACAATTGATAATTTTATCCTGAGTTTCCGCAAATATTTCGAGCAAGACCCGCACGATCCCAAGTTTTTTCTTTCTATTCGGGGCGTTGGGTATAAGTTTGTAGGGTAGTTTTTACAAAGCAACCTTTCTTTTTTTTCTTGTCTTTTGCAATAGTGCCTGGCACTGAATGGGATTTTATTATATCAAATCTAAAAATCACCTATAATGAAAAAACAGAGTTTACTCTTGCTCGTTGCCGCATTGGTGGCAGTTTTTGCAATTTTTAAAGCCGATCGTTATAAAGATTCGGCATTGGAAAAAGAAAAAGAAGCCGTAGAAGCGGCCATACTCGACTATGTAGAGGCCTTGTACCAAGTGGATTCGACGCGCATTCACAGCAGTGTGCATAAAGAAATGCGGAAACGCGGCTATTATATGAATAATGGGAATTATCAGCAAGCGGATATGACATTCGCGCAATTATCGAGTCTCGCCAGTCGCTGGAATAAAGAGGGCAAACGCGCCAATGAAAAATCGCCTAAAGAAATTGTGGTATTCGATATTTTGGACAAAACGGCTTCCGCCAAACTAACCGCAGAATGGGGCGTGGACTATTTTCACTTGGTTAAATTGGATGATAAGTGGTACATTATGAACGTGTTGTGGCAATCGCCGCCACCGAAGGGCTAAGGAAAGAAGATTGAAATGTGAGATAAGTATTTTTTAAATTTCATATCTCACATTTCATAATCTCATATTTCAATGGGCTTTTACTTCCACACTGGTTTTCTTCTTTTCATTTCTTGGGATCGTGCCAAAAACATAATCCCAAATCGGAGAAGACACACCAAATAAAATTTCATCTTCGCTATAATGATGAATAGCATGGTTCACCCAAAGTGCTTTCAAAAAATTATTGGGTGCACGGAAGATGTGTACGCTGTAATGCACCAATAAATACATGGCGTAGCCCACCATAAAGCCTGCCAGGAATGCAAATGCGTACTTGCCCAGGAACAAACGAAAAATCAATAGCAAAATCGTTGCTACCAACACACTCGCCACCGGTGGCAGGGCCAAGCGTTGCTTATCTTTTGGGTAATCGTGATGGATGCCATGCACTGTGTAACAAAATTTCTGGCGCGATTCGGAAGCGTGTTCCCCAGGATGATAGGCAAATCGATGAACAATATACTCCACCAAAGTAAAGAAAAGCGTACCACCAAAAAACAACGCAATCACTTGTCCATTAGACAGTTGTGTCGCTATTTTGGTATAATAAAGCAGTCCGGCAGCGTACAAAAAAAACAAGGATACCGGAATAGAAATGTGTGAACGGGTCAGCTTGTCCAACCACTTGTTTTTGAATAAGGGTATCGAAATATTGTCGTTAGATACATACCCTCTCTTGCCATTGTAAGCCATGACGAATTAAAGTTTTTAATTTTAAAACAAAAATTTTCAAAACGAGTGGTTCAATCATTAAAATTATTGACCATTGATTATTGATCATTTACTATTGGGTATAAAATAAAATTATAAGTAATTTAAAGTCAATTGGTTAATATATTCACATTAAGAAATACTAAAATTTTTCAGATACCGACGGTACTTGCGTACGTAAGATTTGTAAATGCGTTTGAAATTATCGTACTGCGATGTAGGGTGTTGTACACCCAAAAATCCTTGTAGGCGCATCCAATCGTCGTTGTAAATCTTGCCGATATAACGGCTGCCATGATCGGGCATAAGGGCTACGACTACATCGCCGGGCTTTAGCTGATCTTTTATTTGGAACACCGCCTGCATCGCCGAGCCGCTGGAATAGCCTACCAATAAGCCTTCTTTCTTAGCCAATTGGCGCGCGCGGTGCGCACTGCTGCGATCGGTTACTTTTACAAATTCATCAATCAAATCAAAGGCCACATTATCAGGAATAATTGTTTTGCCCAAGCCTTCTACTTTCCAGGAATGGATTTCTGTTTTATCAAAAACGCCCGTTTCCCAGTATTTCTTGAGTACCGAGCCGTAGGCATCCACGCCAATGATCTGAATATCAGGATTTTGCTCTTTCAAATAGCGTGCCGTACCAGAGAGCGTACCGCCTGTACCGACACAGCATACGTAGTGCGTGATTTTACCTTCGGTTTGTTTCCAAATCTCAGGCCCCGTAGTATGATAATGCGCATCCGAATTATCGAGGTTAAAATTTTGTCCCAAATAATAAGAATTCGGAATTTTCCTTGCCAATTCTTCAGCACGAGAGTAGTAAGAACGTGGGTCATCCGCTTCTGCATCGGCAGGGCAAACGACTACTTCGGCGCCCATAGAGCGCAATAACATAATTTTCTCTTGCGAGGATTTGCTGGTCACCGTCAACACACAGTTGTAGCCTTTGAGCGCACAAACCATTGCCATGCTAAAGCCTGTATTGCCCGAAGTAGCTTCCACTACGGTGCCGCCACGCTTGAGTTTGCCTTCACGTTCGGCCTTTTCAATCATATACAGCGCAATGCGATCCTTAGCAGAATGCCCAGGATTGTAGGATTCTACCTTCGCCAAAACGGTCGCGGGAATGTCTTTACAAATGCTGTTGAGCTTGATGAGCGGCGTATTGCCGATTGTTTCCAGAACATTTTGATAGTACATAGATGCTTCCGGCTTTGTTTAACTAATGTTTCTTGCAGTCAGGAATCAGACGTTAGGATTCCGTTTATGGTCGCAGCAAAAGGCATTTTGTTGATCCGCTTCCGGGCAAAATGCTCCATTTTGCAGTCAATTCGGGAGTATGCTTTTAAACCAGATTTGAGTCAGAGGCAAAGATATAAAAAACTCGTCAGAGATTTGTTTTAGTAAGGGTTGTTTGCTGATTCATTACTTGACTTTTTCATCACGACGATGTACCTTCGATCCCCATTTGTTGTAATAAAACCAAAGTTACTTTGGTTCAAAAAATTTTACATAAAACTAATACGACATTTTTGTTTTTTTTATAAAATATTCTTTAAATGCAATGCGTAAAGCAAAGCTGAACGATTTTCTGAAAAAATATTAATCAACATAGCCCATGCCCGATTTTAAAAAAGATATGAAAGTATCACTCAAGGTGCGGCTTATTCTCTACCACCGGGGGCAGATACTTTTGTTGAAGCAGACCAAACCCAATGGTGGCAATTATACCTTGGTAGGCGGCAATATCGAAAATGGCGAGGCTGCGCGACAGTGTCTTATCCGCGAGGCTTACGAAGAAGCTGGTATCATATTGAAAGAGAAAGACTTGCAATTGGTACATGTATTGCAGAAAGTAAAAAATGGCGAGCAACGGATCGTGTTATATTTTAAAGCATATCGCTGGGAAGGCGAACTTAAGGCGCGGGAAACGCACAAATTCAAAGAAACCGAGTGGTTTCATCTCGACGAGCTTCCCAAAAACTTGACCGAAACGATTCGTCAGGTACTCGAAGAATACCGTCAGGGCAATCTTTTCTCCGAAGTGCCTTTCAAAGCTAAATTGTCTTTGAAATAATGCGAAAGCCCACTGTTTCTATACGGAATTGGAATTCCTTTAGGAAAAAGTGGGCTTCTAAATTGATCTATTAATTTTATGGTTTGACCGCTCTACCTGTGTTGGCAACAAAAGTTGCTTTCGCTACTTCCGCTTTCTGGGTGGCTTGAATGCAGGCAGCCTTTTGAGCAGCCGTACAATGCGCAGGCACAGTGCTTACTAGTAGTGAAGCGCTGCTTCCGCCGTAATATTTGCTACAAGCAGCAGTGGACTTCACGCAGCGGGATTTACCTGAATCCGCACTTACAAATTGTCCGGTTCTTGTGCAATACTCTACCTCTGTATAACTTACTTTGCCAGTGTGCGGAGAAACACTCTTTTTGAAATAATCCGTCTCTCCAGTAGTGTGATTTACTTTCTGTACAATACTGGCGTCCAGTGCAGCCGCTTTGGCAGCAGTGCTTTTGGCACAACCTTGTGCTTGTACATCTACAATTGAAACTGCGCCGAGAACAGCTAAGAGTAGAAGAAATCGCTTCATATTTTTGTATTTTTATTTGGATCGAGAATTAGGCTACAATACTTGGCAAGGTAGTAAAGAATTTTGAAAAAAAGTGTTATCGAATAATTAACGTTTTCTTAAAAAGTCGTTATTGTACCGTTTACCTTAAAAAAAATACCATTCTCAGCCACTCGTCGGATATTTTGCAAAATAGGTATCTCCGACGTATTTTGTTTTCAATTTGCATAACTTTCCGCGAAAATAGCAACACTCGAAGACTCCAAATTTGATATTTCTAAATCCATTCACAATAAACCTTTTACAGATGAAAACCAACTTTCAAACTTTATTAATTGGATTGCTGATGACCGCATTCGGCTGTAAAAGTCAGCATTACACTTCCGACAATTTGCCTACGCAGCAGCTTGTCTTCGGCGATGGGGGCGGCTTTACTGGCGCGAGCACGGAGTATATTTTGCTCGAGAATGGGCAGATTTTTAAAAGATACAGTTTAGACAATAGTATGCTCGAAATGGGCACCGTGAAAAAGCGCCAAGCCAAAGAAATGATAAAAAAAGTACAAGCATTACGCCTTGAAAATATGGACATTAAACAACCGGGAAATCTATATTATTTTCTGCGCTACAAGAATGGCGATCAGGAACATCAGATTATCTGGGGCGGCGAATCCTATCAAATAGATGAAAAAATTGCTACATTTTACAAGGATTTGACAGCGATGATAAAAGAAGTATCCGCACCGAAAAAATAGATTTTTTATTAATCATTGATTCTAAAACAAAAACCAAAAATAATGAGCAGAGCAATCTTTACGAGCTTGATTTTATTATGCTTTCTGGCATTATGGGGCCAAAATAAACCACATCTGAATCATATCCCCAAATCCACCCAAACATACGGAATAGAGGATATTCAGCCGCTTAAGCTGCTACACGTTTCCGCGCCAATAGCAAAACCAAATATCCTGCAAAGCAACCTACAAGGCTACGGCGGGCTTGCCCCTTTGCAACGACGTTCTTTTCAAGGTAGTTTGTTAACAATAAAAGATCAATCCACAGGCTTACCTATTTATATAAAAGGAGTCATTTCTTCCATTGCAAGTGAAAAACCTCTACCGGAGCAGGCAATCGCTTATTTAGAATCCGCACAGGAATTGATGCAGATCAAAAATCCATTAGAAGAATTTGAAATTATTGGCCTCGAAAGTGATCAATTAGGGCAAGTGCATCTTCGGGCGCAGCAGCGTTATAGAGGCATCGAGGTGTATGGCGGCGAAGTCATGCTACATGCACAAAACAATCAAATCCAGATGCTCAATGGGCGCTACTACCCTACCCCGGATTTAAATAATGTGACACCACAAATTTCTAAAGATAATGCTATTGAAATTGCTTTTCAGCATATTGGCAAAACCATTCGAGTCAAGCAATTAAACGCATTTGAGCAACAACTGATCGCAGGGAAACAGGCAGAAGCCAGATTAGTGGTTTATCATATAGATCATAATCCAAACGCCGAACAATTAGCTTGGGCAATTACATTACATCCCAATATCATGCACCGCTGGGCTTATTTTATTGATGCTAAAACAGGCAAGATTTTACACCATTTCAGTGAATTATGCAAATTTTATCATAATCACCACGCCCATAAGTCTGAACTTCCGACTTCCTTCGGTCGCCAAAGGCTTGCCGCAG
>JANRME010000232.1:0-22204 GCA_033761835.1 Saprospiraceae bacterium | reverse complement strand
AGTACCTTGGTCGCTTTGCAATTTTAGAATATAAAAACCAGACGAAATATCGGAAATATCTATAGTTTCCAAATTACTGCTAATGGAAAGTCGTTTCACCAAACTTCCTTTGGCATCCAAAAGATCCATTTGCCATACTTTTATTGAAAATTTTTTTAAATCAATCGTCAATTCCGCTTGAGCAGGATTGGGAAATATATTAATCTGAGTAGCCAGTTGTTGAATATCTTTATTTGAAGTCAATACTTGATTCACTTCATTATTCGCAGAAATAAGCCATAAATTAGGATCAAAAATAATTTCTTTAACCTTGAAATTCAATGGTTTAGAAAAAGATTGCTCAGAAAACGTGTGTTCAAAACGCCAATCCAAGGTTTCTCCATTTTCGCCCATAAGGCGTACAGGAACTGGCATTTCAAAGAAATCCACCGAGGAATGCGAGGTTGTTTGCGATGCGATTAATTGAATGGTATTGCCATTTTGCTGCCATTTGATTTGGTAAGAAGGATAACCCTCTCCATAAAACCAATCTTCAAAAAATTCGGTCAAATCCTGCCCGCTTTGGGCTTCCAGATGCCGCTTCAAATCTTCGGTTTTGGCATATTTATAAGCCAATTGCGGGTCGTTCAAGTAATTGCGACAAGCCTGAAAAAAGTCTTCATCGCCGAGCTTCCAGCGCAGCATATGCAGCAGCATCGCGCCTTTGGAGTAGGACAAGCGCCCATTAAAAATGCGTCCCACCGAAGTCGTGTCATTTACGAACACCGAACCGCCCGTTGCACCGGTAATGCTCAAAATCTTGCCTTGCAACCAATTTCGCCAATTCACGCCACCGATGCCTGCTTCCTGGGTAAGCCCTTCGAGGTAAGTGGCGAAGCCTTCATTGAGCCAGATGTCTTCCCAAGAACCACAAGTCACTTTGTTGCCAAACCACTGATGCGCCAGTTCATGTGCTTGCAAACTCTGCGACCAGCCGCCCATAAAAGTCATCGTTTGATGCTCCTCGCCACCGCCAAAGCCAAAGCGCGCGTGTCCGTATTTTTCTTTCGCAAAAGGATAAATGCCAAAGCGATTATTGAATAATTCCATCGCCCGAAGCGTATGAATCGTCTGCGTTTTCACAAAATCCAATTCTTCAGGATAGACATAATTCAGTATTTCCAGGCTGTCGCCGCCCGGCAAATCGAGATAATCAGAAAAAACCGCATAATTCGTCACGCCGATGGCAATGAGATAAGTCGTAATAGGGTAGCGGTGCTTCCAATGGAAAATACGGTCGCTTCCAGTATCTATCTCGCTGATTAATAAACCATTACTCGCTACGCGATTGGGCTTGGGTGTACGAACGATCACGTCAATCGAGTCGATTTTATCATCCAAATCCATTTTACTTGGCCACCAATCCTTAGAACCGTAGGGCTCCGAAAGCGTCCAGATAATGGGCGTATTATTATGAAAAGTCTGACTGAAAGAGCCAAAGCCCGTGCGTGGCGGCACGCCTTCATACATAATGGCGATAGAATCGAGCTTGTCTTTTGGCAAAACCGAAGGTAAGGAAATGCGCAGCAAGTCATCGGCGCCAAGCTCAAAACTCAGATTTTGATTGTGAAAGCGCACTTGCTTCACCGTCAAGTCATGCGATAATTCAAAATTGATTTCATCAAAACCAGTTTGCGTTGGCACAAAATAGCTTGTTATTGAGCCGCTTATAAAATAAATATTTGGATCAATTGTCCATTCCAGACGGTGGTATTTCAAATCATAATCATTGGTAAAAGCATTGGTACGTGGCTGAACCAAATGCGGCCGCGCTTCCATCGCAGCGATATCGTCGGTATCCTTGCAAGACCAGTCTTCCTGGGCATTCAGATAGGTCGAAAGAAAGAGCGCAAACAATAAAATTGATTTTTTCATAAAAACAAAAATTCAAGGTTGAATACAGCACGAAGGTAGTGCCTCCATACAGTAATCCCTGAATTCCACCACTGCAAAATATGCCAGTGGGCGACTGAATGCGCTCGTAGAATGACAAATCGGGAAGTCCATCAATCTAATGACCAAACTGTTTTCAAAAGCGTAGAACGCTCAGAGCAGCGCAAATCCATGCTCCTTCTGTTAGGTGGCGTCTGACACTTCGCTATCAGTCTGATGACTTCAAGTCACCAGACTGTTTTCAGCGTTAAGTCTTCGGCGAAAACAGTCTTCACCTTCGCCAAAGCTACGGCGAACAATGGCAGTCCTCACTTTAAATGGAATGCTCTCCTACAATATACAAATATACCCACACAGGTACACAAGCACTGTCGCAGTCCTCACTTTAAATGGAATGCTCTCCTACAATATGGCAGGAAAAGGAAAAAAATTAGGAATTTGTCGCAGTCCTCACTTTAAATGGAATGCTCTCCTACTGGTACGTCGGTCAGGGATTCCTTGACCAGTACTAACGTCGCAGTCCTCACTTTAAATGGAATGCTCTCCTACTTTCTGATTGCCGGAGTCATTGTTTCTCAGCCCCTATGTCGCAGTCCTCACTTTAAATGGAATGCTCTCCTACGATTTGGTTTGGGATGGGAAATGGCGGACTACAGGTCGCAGTCCTCACTTTAAATGGAATGCTCTCCTACCTGCTTACTGACCCAAACGCAGTAATTCCATTAATTGTCGCAGTCCTCACTTTAAATGGAATGCTCTCCTACATTACCACAAAAGACGGTAACAGGACAGTCATCTGTCGCAGTCCTCACTTTAAATGGAATGCTCTCCTACTGCTTTTTTTCTTGGCGCCAATCGTGCTGCAACTTGGTCGCAGTCCTCACTTTAAATGGAATGCTCTCCTACCCTTAGCTTTCACTTTTGGAGGGTAGGGGGTAGCCGGAACGCCCGTCAATCGGGCATTACAGAAAATAAAACAGAACGAAAGAGCAATGTTAGCTGTTCGTAATTCTGCCCTTTTTGCCATGTTAGAAATATTTTTAATGCGTTTTTGGGCCATTTACCATGTCACAATTCTCAAAAAATCACATTCGTTTTTTGTGACATATTTACTTATTGCCTTGGTAGTCAAACATTTGCGACAAATTACAATTTTCCATGTATGTTAATTTTAACATTTGGACATCCTTTTTTGGTTTTGCCCTGAATTCTTATGCGTACTTTCCTGATTGTCATTACTTAATGACAAATTTGCCAAAAACTTATTCGGCACTACAAAGGGCGCTACGCCCTTATCTTTATTGATGTACAAGATTATTTCAGAGCCTGATACGACGAGCAGTTTGCTTTTCTAAAAAAGTTTCTTTTCCCGATTTGTCAAAGAACGATTTGGAAAAGGCAAAGTACATAATTTTTGTTATTTGTCAAAAGCTTTTGAAATCTTTAAAATGCAGCTTCACGCAATCCGCAGCCCATTTTCCACTGCTCTTTCCGTTTGTAGCAGCGTCACCGTGCCATCCGTATCCACCGAGCCAAGTACCAGGCATTCACTAAAAAAATTGGCAATTTGCTTGGGCGGAAAGTTCACCACTGCAACGATCTGTTTTCCAATGAGTTCTGCGGGTTTATATAATTTCGTAAGCTGCGCCGAAGAGCGTTTGATGCCCAATTCTCCAAAATCAATCGTGAGTTGATACGCCGGTTTCTTCGCTTTCGCAAATGGTTCTGCACTTAAAATTGTACCGGTACGAATTTCTACTTTTTCAAAATCAGCCCAGGTGATGATTGTGTTCTGGTGTTCTGGTGTTATTGTGTTCATGTCCACACTTTTATTTAAACTGCTCAACTTCCTAAACCCGCTCAACCCTCATAACAAATAACCGATTTACAAACTTAAATTCCAGCCCTCCCGATATTTCCGCTTTACAAATTGATTGGCTTCGTCAAAATTAGTGATTTTCATTTGCGCAGCATCCCACAATAAAGTCGTTCTGCCGGGAAATTCTGAATTTGCCCAATAATTATCAGGGTTTACCCCTTTTATTTTCTTTTTAATATTCTGACTGCGAATCGCCAGGTTGCCAATTAGTACTGTTTCTGTGAGTTTACAAGCATATTCAAATGGCGAACTGGTCGGCGTACCTGCCTTGATTGCCTTGACCCAATTCTGATGATGCCCCTCGTCGCTGCCGGGTACGCGCGGGAGCGTAGGTTTTGGCGCTTTGAATTCCTGTTGCAATTTGGCAGGTAGTAGTTTCGGGTAATTTCCAAAAATACCACATACCAACTTTCCTTTTGAACCTTCAAAAAGTACGCCGTTTGTATCCAAATACTCATTCGGAGGCAACTCCGCTGGTCGTCGAGGTTGAATACCGCCATCATACCAAATCAATTCTACCGCCGGTAAATTGCCTCTTTTGGGAAATTGAAAATACACGGTCGAAGCCATTGGCGCGCTTTCTGTGAGGTTTGCTCCTTCAAAATCATTCACCCAGGCCTGACTCATGCTCGCTTCTACCGAAGTCGGATAGGTCAATTGCAATGCCCGAAATGGCACGTCAATCAAATGACAACCCATGTCGCCCAGCGCCCCCGTGCCAAAGTCCCACCAACCCCGCCACCGGAAAGGCATATAAGTGGAATGATATTCCCGCCAGGACGCAGGACCCAACCACAAATCCCAATCCAATCCTGCCGGAACGGGCATCGCTTCTTTCGGTGTCGGAATCCCTTGAATCCACACAGGGCGGTCGCTCCATACGTGCACCCGCGTCACGTCGCCAATCGCGCCTGCTGCAATCCACTCCTGCACGCTGCGCATATCATCGTCCGAGCTACCCTGGTTGCCCATTTGCGTCACCAATTTTGGATATTTTTTAGCGGCTTCCGCCAATATGCGCGCTTCGTGGATGCTATGCGTCAAAGGCTTTTCGGTATAAACGTGCTTGTCCAATTGCATCGCAGTAAGTGTGGCAATCGCATGGGTATGGTCAGGTGTTGTAATCATCACCGCGTCAATGTCTTTTTGTTTTTCCAGCATGACCCGGAAATCCTTGTAAGTCTTGGCTTTTGGAAATTCTTTATACATATCAGCGGCACGGGCATCGTCCACATCGCACAGCGCCACAATATTTTCCTGACCTTTGTTATAAGCGCCGGGAATATTGTCCCAAGCCTTACCGCCAGCGCCAATTCCCGCAATATTGAGTTTATCACTCGGCGCAATAAATCCCTTACCACCCAGCACATGGCGCGGCACAATCATAAAAGCACCGGCAGTCAAAGCGCTATTTTTCACAAATGCTCTCCGCGAAAGGTTTTTGGTAATATTTTGCTTAGGCATGGATCAAGGTTTTTGCAAAAATTGGTAATTCTTGTTTATAGTCCAACAATTTATAATAAAATTTAATGACACACATATTGAATCAGGAGGATACTTTTATGGCTTGCTCGTAACTATTCATGTACTCCGTTGGCGTCATGCCGGTGAGTTTTTTAAACGTCCGATTAAAACTGGTTTTGTTGCTAAAGCCGCAATCCAATGCAATTGCCAGAATCGAAAAGTGCCCGTATTTCGGGTCTTTCAGTCGTTTTTTGATTTCCGTGATGCGATAATCATTGATCAAATCATAAAAATTAATGTGCATTCCTTCATTCAGCACTTGCGACAAATGATGCGACGGAATCCCCATCATTCCTGCCAAATCAGAGATTTTTAATTCTGCTCTCAAATAGGGTTTTTCTTTTTCTAATAATTCCAACAATGTCTTTTTCCGGTTTTCAATTTCCACCGAAGAAAGCGGCGAGGTGCGGTATTTTGAAATCGAAACCAGTACTGGCGCGGGTTTGAATAAATCCACGGGTTTTATAATAAAATAGCCCAATGCGTGAATCGCTCCTGCCACACAAGCCGCCAACAACATTTCCATCAAAGCGCCATTCCAATCCATCGTCCAAAACAGCAATTGAATCAATACATCACTGACAAGCAAGAAAACAAAGCCTTTTGTAAAATTCTGCAGCCACTGCAAGCGCGTATCCCTGCTGTTTTTTGCCAATAAAATCCATACTACCATGGCATAAGCTGTGATATGAAACAAAGGCAGGTTTCCCAACAAAAAATCGAGGATTGGCGGTCTGTCAGCAGCATTGAAAATGGCATCAATGACTTGCAGTTTATAATCAGCGCTCTGATAGTACAAAGGCACAAAACGAAGTAAGAAAAACACAAAAGGCAACAAATGCAAGGCATGAATCGGTTTCAGCCGAAATTCGGGTCGAACCATCTGCACTGCAAGAAAATAAAAACTCACGCCGATTAAATAAAATGCAGGTATAAAAACCCCCAGCAAATGCGGCGCTTGCCAAATGATGCCCGTGAGAAACAGCAAATAATTTAAAGGTACGAGGGAAATGAGTAGAATCGTCACCGCCAGCCAGCGCATCAAACCTTGATTGCCACTTCGCAAGAGCAGTAGAAAGGAAAGATAAACGCCGTGCAGCGTCACTGCGCCGATGAGCCAGGTCATGATGTCCAGTGCAGGTGTACTCAGGCTATTCATGCTTCTAAGGTACAGCTTTCGCTTGTTTCTTTTTGTTAAAATCCGCTTAAAACAGGTGACAATTAATAAAATGGAGCGATGCAAACACATTCTGCGCGCATCTTCGCCGCATCAACTAAACACAAATTTTAAAAACATGAAGCATTTTTATTGGATACTTTTTTGCATATCTATTCAAATAGGGAGCATACAATTGGCTGATGCCCAATCTACTGTCATCCAATCGGAAGAAAAATTTCAGGAACGCTGCGCTTATCTGCTCGACAAAGGCGGCATTTGGGAAGCACCCAATGCACAATACGATAGCACCCAACAATGGTCACCGACTGCTTTTGGCTACAAATTTGAAAAAGGGATGCATCCAAATATTCTAAAAATTCAGATTTACGGGGTCATTCAAGGCAAAAAGTATAGCTATTGGGAAGGCTATAATTTTTGGAATGCCGCGAAGCAAAGGGCTGGCTATTTCAGCATTGGAAGCGGCGGGCAAATTGCTCGGGGCGACGCGCTGAACGCCGCAGGACACCTGCATTTTGAGATTTTCAATCCAGACGGAACGACTTCTCAGCACCTCGACATCCACGAAATCAATTCCAATGACGAAATGATTGCCCAATCTTATATCATTAAAAATGGTAAATGGGAAGCCAATAATCGCTTCATTTGGAAAAGAATAACCGCGCCCAACAAGTAAAAAACAAAAGCTATGAAAACACCCGCTCCGTAGGTAAATTTTTTCCAATTACTTTTAAAACAGATTACCCAACTTTACAACTTAAAACAATTCACACGATGGCAAAAACTTCACAGGAAATCGAAAAAGAATTCATAGACGATCTGCAAAAGACCACCGGCAAGGATTTAACAGCCTGGCTGGCAAGCATTAAGGATAGCGGCATCGACAAGCGCAACGACCTCATCGCCTGGCTGAAAACAGATCAAGGTTTCGGACACCTGAATGCAAGCATGCTCGCCGCGATCTACCTCAACGGCGGTAAGCCCGTTTATGGCAATCCCAATGCCCTTATCGATGATCAATTTAAAGGTAAGGAAGCGCTGCGCCCGCTCTACGAAGATTTGAAAAAAGCCATTGCCGCAGTAGATGCTAATTGGCAATTCGTGCCCACCAAGTTGTACACTTCTATTCGCAACGGCAAGGAATTTGCTGCCATCATCGTCAAAAAAGAAGAACTCAAAGTGGCAATGGACTTAGGTGACGAGCCTCTGGGAGAATATTTTCAACAAGCCAAGAACCTGGGACCCATGCCGCGCATCTCCCACGTTAATGCTGTTAAAAATGCAAATGATATTAATCAAGATTTATTAGCCTGGCTACAAAAAGCGGATACTCGTGTAAATAAAAAGTAGATAATATTTTAAATTTTCGAGCATTTATAAAATTATTTTAAATAACTATGAGAAATATTACATGGCTCTTTGTACTTGTATTGAGTTGTACAATTGCAACTGCCCAAAAAACAACTGCCCCCAACGCAAATTTATACTATACCCAACTCAAAGCCGCCGAAGCCTACCTTCGCCTCAACCAAACCGCCGAAGCCAAGCAAATGCTGCAACAAACCGACCCCAAATTGCGCAGCTGGGAATGGGAACTGCTCCATGCCCGCGCCGACCGCAGCACCAAAACTTTTACCGGACATAATCGCGGCATCGTAGGCATCGCCCTCAGCCCCGATGGAAAATACCTCGCCAGCGGTAGCGCCGACAGCACCATCATTATATGGAATACCGCCGATGGCAAAATGCTCAAAAAGCTCATTGGTCATAAAGGACAAGTTTCTACACTCGACTTTAGTTCGGATGGTAAAACCCTCGTCTCCGGCGCAACCGATAAAGTGCTCAAGCTTTGGGACACAAGTACCTGGGCTGAAAAAAACACTTTTAGTGCTGAATTTTCGCAAGGTATTTATCAGGTAAAGTTCAATCCAGATGGCACACAATTAGGCGTCGTCTCCTGGGAACTTACGCGCAAAGATCCGCCCGTGCTTGGCTTCGCTAAAGTGATAGATGCTACCAACGGCAAGCTTATCCACAAGTTTGATCTTGATGCACATCCCGCTGCTGCTGTAAAATTTTCGCCCGATGGCAATAAATTGATGACCGCCACCTGGGGTTTTCATGTCAATTACCACGACCTCGCTACCCAAAACCTGGATTGGTCTTTAGACATCGGCAACCTTGGTTATTACACTGCCATTCAATCCGCCGACATCAGCCCGGATGGAAAATATGTCATTGCCAGTGGTAAAGACAGCCGCATTCGCCTGCTCGATGCTGCCAATGGTAACATCCTGCTACAAATTGATCCTCATCAAGGGCATAGCCAATGGGTGAACGCCGTGCGCTTTAGTCCCGATGGCAAATACTTCGCTTCTGCCAGCGACGATGGTTTGTTGATGGTTTGGGGCACCGAAAGCCGCCAACGGCTTTTTACTTTTCGCGGGCAGGAGGGCGGCATCAATGGCTTAGCCTGGCATCCTGATGGCAAGCGAATTTATACCACTTCTTCTGATAAGACCATTAGCGAATGGAACACGGAGCAACCCGGCGAACGCAGCTTTGATGTGTGCGATAACGGTCCCTGGCAAGCCCCGATTACCAAAGATGGCAACTACATGGCGGCTGCTTGCAGCGACGATCAGATCGGCGTATGGAATTTGAATACCGGTTTACAGGAATATCGCTTTGACAGTATAGATGCCAACTGTGCCGTTTTTACTGCCGATGGCAAATACCTCGCCACCGCCGGACACGGCAAAACCGTCCATTGGTTGGATGTACAAAATAATCGCCCTTTATTGCAATTGAATGGACATACAGGTAGCGTTTATGGCATTGCTTATCATAATAAGAAAGCGCTGCTGGCAAGCGTAGGAGATCATTCCATTCGAGTTTGGGATACTAAAAACGGCGCTGCCATAAAAGTAATCGAAACAAGCGACGAATCGCCTTACGCCATCCGACTTACACCCGACGAGCGCCAAGCCATCGTGGGTATGACCAATGGTAAAATCAGAATTTACAACACCGATACCTGGCAGCAAACGGATACCTTGCAAACCGGCACTTACATCACTTATATGGACGTGCATCCTTCCGGCAAATACCTCCTCACCATCAGTCGGCAAGGCGATGCCCACGTCTTTGATTTGCAGCAGAAAAAACTGCTCCACCAACTGAAAGCCCATACCAAAAGCGCCTACGGTGTTGCTTTCCACCCCACATTGCCCTATGCCGTCACCGTTTCCTACGACCGCAATGTACGCATCTGGGATATTGAAAAAGGCATTTGCACCCTTACGCTCTTTGCTTATACCGACGATTTATTTACCACCCATATCACCAAAAACGGCAAACGCCTCGTGGTGACCGAAGCACAGGGTATGGTACATGTGTATGATATGAAATAAATGCTTTATGTGGGAATATAATAACTTCTGGACATCTGTAAAATCATTCTACTTGTAGCAGATGTTCAGAAGTTATTTTCAACTTAAAATCTATCGTCTAATATCTCAGGCCTACTATCCAATAGGGGTCTCTCCTCTCATTCTGCATCTTCCAAAAGAAGTGTCGTAAAGCTCACAAATGCTGTAACTCTTCAATTATTATTTTCGTCTCAAAACAATTATACATCTATTAAATCACCTGCTCTATGTTAAAAAATTATCTGCACGTAGCTTGGAGAAGCATTGTAAAAAATCCTTTGGCTTCTTTTATCAATATTTTTGGTTTGGCGATGGCGATTGGTTGTGGTATGGTCGCTTTTGTATTTGTGGAGTGGAATATGAATATGAATGAAGTGCATGAGAAGCGTGAAACGGT
Organism: Saprospiraceae bacterium; assembly: GCA_033761835.1. Taxonomy (GTDB): domain Bacteria; phylum Bacteroidota; class Bacteroidia; order Chitinophagales; family Saprospiraceae; genus JADJNW01. Next base: position 11,864 of record JANRME010000232.1, on the reverse strand, counting down.
GTTTATGGCGACAACTTTGATGAAGCAAAACAACGAGGATCAGGCGTTTGCCGTGTCCCCCATCGCGCTGGGGCCTGCACTCCAGCAGGATTTTCCGCAGGTGCTAAATTTTGCCCGATTGATCGGCAGGAGCGGTACGATGCGTTATGAAGATCAAGTATTCAATGAATACATCTGGTTTACCGATCCCGCTTATCTGGAAATGTTCACTTTCCCTTTAAAATGGGGCAACGCGGCGGCTTTGAAAGAAAAAGATCAGATCGTATTGAGTGAAGATTTGGCGACTAAATATTTTGGCACCGCTAATCCCGTGGGCAAAACGATTTCGTTGCGCTTCGACGACAAAACGACTTTGAGTTTTATAGTAGGCGCTGTGGTGGAGAAGTTTTCTGACCGCACCAGCATTAAATTTGATGCTTTAAGCAATTTGGAGGTACTGCGATCGGTTGACCCGACACTTCGATTGGAGGATTGGTCGAAGATGACAAGCGCTACTTTTATTGAATTAAATACACCAAAGGATGCGGCTGCGATTGAAAATGGGATGAATGGATATGTGGAGCGTTTCAATGCGGCACAAGAGGAATGGGAAGCGCGCTCCTACAAATTTGAACCATTGGCAACCTTGTATGAAGCGGGCAATTACATCCGTTGGAGTATAGCTGGAAGTTCTGATCCCACGGGACGTATCGTACTGGCGATCATGGCGGCTATTCTGATCTTGCTTGCTTGTCTGAATTACATCAATATCGCAGTTGCGAACGCCTCGAAGCGCTTGAAGGAAATCGGAGTACGCAAGGTGATCGGCGCGAACCAAAGCTCAGTAATTGTGCAGTTTTTGATGGAAAATGCCTTGATTACTTTATTTGCACTGTTGCTTGGTTTTGGGCTGGCAGTCACTTTACTCGTACCGGGCTTCGACCGTTTGTTTTCGATAGGTTTTGAATTCAAATTTGACAATCTAAAACTATGGATTTTCCTCATCCTTTTATTGACCACATTGAGTATCGTTTCAGGATTCTATCCGGCGATCGTGGTGTCGCGGTTCAAGCCGGTCAGTATTTTTAGAGGAAAACTCAAACTGGGTGGCAAGAGTATTTTTACCAAAGTATTCCTCACATTACAGTTTACCTTGTCTATGATTGCCATCGTGGGTGCGATTGCTTTCGTACAAAATTCTAAATGGAATCAAAATAAAGATTGGGGTTACAATCATAAGCAACGAATCAGCATAGAAGTGCCCAATTTTGCTGCCTTTGAGCAATTAAAAAATGAAATGGCGCAATATCCAGATGTGTTGTCTATGGCCGGATCGGCGCATCATATTGGTAGGCATTCGGAAAATAATCGCATCGAATTTCCCGATCAAAAACTGGAGGTGCAACGATTGGATGCAAGCCCTGAATACTTTGAAACAATGGGTTTGCGCTTGAAAGAAGGACGTACTTTGGATGAAAATATACAAGCAGATAAACAAGCGGTGATCGTGAATGAAACCCTCGTGGAAAAAATGGGCTGGCCGCAAGCCCTGGGGAAAGAATTTCGCTTGGACAGCTTGCAATATTCGGTCATCGGCGTGGTGCAGGATTTTCATTATTATAGTTTTTGGAATATGATAGAACCACTCATTATTAAACTGGCGCCAGAGGATGAATATCGCTTTTTGACAATGGAAGTTCGGGAGGGGAAAGCTACGCAGACCTATGCTTATGCGGAGCAAGCCTGGAAAAAATTGTTTCCGAATGATGCCTATCGCGGTTCATTTCAGGATGAAACTTTTCAGGATTATTTCGAGCAATCGAGAGGGCATGGCAAGTTGATGACTTTTGCGGCGATACTGACCATCGTACTATCCTGTATGGGTTTGTTTGGATTGGTATCTCTGAATGTAGCAGCGCGGATGAAAGAATTCAGCATTCGGAAAGTGCTGGGTGCGGGCGTTCCCGAGATGATCCGACAGGTCAATCGCCAATTTTTACTCGTCTTGATTATAGCAACAATGTTGGGCATTCCGGCGAGTTATTTTGCGATTGGCGCTTTATTAGAAGTAGCTTACATCTACCACATGCCTTTGAACATGACGCTTGTAGTTCTGGGGGCAATATTGCTATTAGTTACAGCCGTTTTGACGGTATCTTCTCAAATCAGAAAAGTACTCATTTCGAATCCTGTGAATGGATTGAGAGATGAATAACTTTGAAGTGCATTGGTTGATGGATTGAACGGTTGAATCTAAGAAAATCAACTTATCAACCCATCAACTTTTCAACAACTTTAATAACGATAATATTCTGGCTTAAACGGCCCTTGCTGCTCTACGCCAATATATTCAGCTTGTTCAGAAGATAATTCATCCAATTCTACGCCGATTTTTGCTAGGTGCAAACGTGCTACTTCTTCATCCAAATGCTTTGGCAACACGTACACTTTGTTTTCGTATTGATCCGCATTTGTCCACAATTCGATTTGCGCCAAAACCTGATTGGTAAAGGAGTTCGACATCACAAAGGATGGGTGACCAGTACCGACGCCCAAGTTCACCAAGCGACCTTCAGCAAGGATGATCACGTCTTTACCATCAACCGTGAATTTGTCCACTTGTGGTTTGATCACAACTTTAGTCGCGCCATAGTTTTTCTTCAACCAGGCCATGTCAATCTCATTATCAAAATGACCGATATTGCAAACGATGGTCTTGTCTTTCATCAGCTTGAAATGCTCGCCCGTCACAATATCCTTGTTACCGGTAGCTGTAATCACAATATCTGCGCGAGGAATCGCATTCACCATTTTCTTTACTTCGTAGCCGTCCATCGCTGCCTGCAATGCGCAAATAGGGTCGATTTCGGTCACGATCACGCGGCAACCCGCGCCACGCAAGGATGCAGCCGTACCTTTTCCAACATCGCCATAGCCTGCTACCACTGCCACTTTGCCCGCCATCATTACATCCGTACCACGACGAATCGCATCCACTGCCGATTCTTTACATCCGTATTTATTGTCGAATTTCGATTTTGTCACCGAGTCGTTCACATTAATCGCAGGCATCGGCAAGGTGCCTTTCTTCATGCGCTCGTACAAGCGATGCACGCCCGTAGTCGTTTCTTCACTCAAGCCTTTGATACCCGCTACTAATTCAGGATTTTTATCAAATACCATATTCGTCAAATCGCCACCATCGTCGAGGATCATGTTCAAAGGTTGACCGCCTTCAAAAGCATACAAGGTCTGCTCGATGCACCAGTCGAATTCTTCTTCGTTCATGCCCTTCCATGCAAAAACAGGGATGCCGGCAGCCGCAATCGCAGCAGCAGCGTGGTCTTGCGTTGAAAAGATATTGCAAGAAGACCAACTTACTTCCGCACCTAATTCTATCAGCGTTTCGATCAAAACAGCGGTTTGGATAGTCATATGCAGACAGCCCGCGATGCGAGCGCCTTTGAGCGGTTTGCTTGCGCCGTAGCGTTCGCGCAGGGCCATCAAACCCGGCATTTCTGCTTCCGCCAGTTCAATTTCCTTGCGCCCCCAATCGGCGAGGTTAATATCTTTTACTTTGTAATTCAGCTTGGTTTCTACAGCTTGCATTCTTATTATTTTTTATTTACAATTGATTGTTGATGATTGCTTTTTGGAAAACAATAATCAAATTCGAGCCGCAAAGGTACGATTTTCCCTTTTCTTTTTCAAAGTAGTGAACAGGGTTAAACCGGAATTGTTGAGCAGCAGATAATACAAATGCACTTATACTTTTCAAAGTGTAATAAATTAGAGTACTCAAAAGGCTAAAATCCTTGTTTTTAAAAGATAAAAAGCTTCTTCGATCAATAATTTTTGGGTTTACCCATCGTAAAAACTTTCATTTTTATCTCAGCAAAAACTTAAACATTTTCTTCAATTCGCTCTTACTTAGTTCGATCAGGTTTTGACCAAATCATTCAAACATGGAAAAATATTCTACAAAAGTCGGCATCGACGATATAGCAGCCTATATTCCGAATTTATATCTTCCCATTGAAGCGCTGGCCGAGGCGCGTTCGATCGAATATGCGAAACTCCACAAAGGACTGGGACTCAAGGCAATGGCGATGCCCGATGTAGACGAGGACGCTGCTACAATGGCTGCCAATGCTGCTTTGGAACTGATGCGCAGGAACAAACTTGATCCTCGAAGTATTGGTCGCTTGTACGTGGGCACCGAAAGTGGACTCGATGGCTCCAAGCCGATTGCCAGCTACGTGGTTGGAATGCTGACGCAATACTTTGAAAATCAATACGGTAAAGATTGTCTTTCGCAATGCGATGCGGTGGATTTGACTTTTGCGTGTATCGGCGCGGTAGATGCTTTGCAAAATACCCTTGATTGGGCGAAGGGCGCTCCAAACCGCGTAGGTATTGTCATTGCTACGGATTTTGCAAAATATGAACTTGGCTCTGGCGGCGAGTACACACAAGGCGCAGGCGCTATCGCCATGTTGGTGAAGCAAAATCCTGGACTTTTGGCAATCGGGGATGCATGGGGCGTAGCGACTACGGATGTTCATGATTTTTTCAAACCTGTTCGCCAGATCAAGCGCGAAGATGCGATCAATGAAGCCTTGCAGCTTTCAAATTTAGGATTTGTAAATAATTTTCCTGAGGGTCAAATCCAATCCAATCCTGCGCTCGGCGCATTTGATTCAACCGATGCTTATTTGCACCTGCACCGCGACACGCCTATTTTCGATGGGCAATATTCTAACGATTGTTATCAGGAAAGAATCAAGCAAGCATATCAGCGCTTTATTACAGAGGCTTTGGGCTATGTGAATGGACATGCTGGCCCTGCATTCTCAGGCCGGTGGGCACGTTTGGTATTTCATCTTCCTTATGCCTATCACGCTCGGCGTATTTTCACAGAAATTTATTTGGAAGAAGCAATAAAATTGGGCAAAAAAGCTCAAATCGAAGAAGAAACTGGTACACCGATTCCTGTGGATAAGAACGATGCAAATTACTTAAAATTGGTATCAAAGACTCTTGGTTATCAAGTGTTTGTGCAGGAACGTATTGAAAAAGGCGAACGCGCTTCCAGCTTAGTTGGCAATGTTTACACGGGCTCAATTTTTCTTTCTTTAATGAGTTTATTGGAAGCGGATTATCAGGAAGGGCAAGATTTAAGCGGCAAGAAGCTCGGATTCTTCGCTTACGGCAGCGGCTCTAAATCTAAGGTATTTGAAGGGGAAATTCAACCCCAGTGGCGCGAAATGGTGAGCCGTTTTAATTTGCCCCATCAATTAGAGAACCGCCAAATGCTCGATTATGAAATTTATGAAGCTTTACATCGCGGTAAATTGAACAATCCAATTGGAATAACAAGTGGTGTTTTTAAACTTGCAAACATCAGCGATGATCTACAATTGCCAGGGGTAAGAACTTACAAATATGTGGAAGCCATGGCAAACTCAGAAGTTTAATATTCAGATAGGAGTAAAAAAAAGCTTTTCAAGTGTAATACTGAAAAGCTTTTTTTGTAGACCCATAAGAAGTACCGCATAGGTTTGCAAATCAACAACTTACTGCATTCGTTTTGAAAAAGTATCCATTATAGTACAGAAAACAAAGGATTGATGCAATATCAATGAAAACATATTAAGCAAAAAATGGCATGAACAAAGCTCTGTTGCTCACGCCATTTTGTATGGTAATTTATAGAATACAATCTTCCTAGCATGCGGCATAGCCACCTGAAAATGAAAGCCTGCATATCAACCATCCCGATTTAAGTCGGGACGGGAGCGTAATAGACAGACCAGCGCCAACCATGATATAGCTAAATAACCGCGTTTATTTTTGATTTTTCGCATATCTTTCAAGCGTTTTACTTAATTTATTGCTTTTTAAACAACCCTCAAATTGTATTTTTGATTGCAACAAAAATGAGCTGTCTAATTCAGAAATTTCTAAATCTCCTACACTGAGAGGAAATGCGGTTGTATTACTACCTTTAAAAGCAATTCCATTAAATAAACATTCTGTCCATCTTCCATTGCCCACAGGAGTATAGATTACTTGGTTCTTTAAACTGTCTAATTTGTAATAACTAAATACAAAAGATGTTGTATCGTGGTAGTGATGCACTGCTTCTAACTTCAATTCTAACTCAATGATATTTACTGTATCTTTTCTACTGTTATTGCTCACAGCTAAACAATTGCATTCGCAACAAGAGTTTAAACGATACATAGCGATAACAGCTGAATCATATTGCTCTTGATTATTTTTTGATTTGACAATGTCGGGGTAATCAAATACTTGCTTTACACTCGTATCATTATTACAAGAGTAAATTAATATAAAAATGATAAAAATTAAGCATTTAGTCATTTTTTAAAGTTTTGAGCGTGGAACTGTAATTACTTTATTCTCATTAAGTGTTTTATTATAAAAGTATATATTGTTTTTATCTATGACAATATTGTAATATCCTTGCTTGGGAGCTCCTTGACTGCCTAAATCATACCCATCACACCCAGCTCGCGCCGGATTGTATCCGGTGCTTTTCATCTCAGCTTTGGATGCGTTTTTGACACAGTTAAACGCAAATCAAAAAAGTGCAAAATTCAAGTTAAGAATTTTACACTTTGTATGTAAAAATTAAATATCACCGTTGTATTATCAATTTTAATGCCTCCCATTTTACACTATTATAAATAAGCACTGAGTAAATACCTGGTTGCAAGTCAGAAATGTTAAAGTTAGTTGTGCCAAAACCTTGTGCTGCCGTCTGATTTCTTAAGGTATTGCCAAATCTATCCAAAATTTTAATTTCTCGGATGGATTGAAGCTCGCTTTCTGTATCCGCTTCTACCCTAAAACTTGTACTGGCAGGGTTGGGAGCAAGCCTAAATGAAGAATTAGATAGACAGAATGTAACGGTACGCTGTCTCAATCCGCAAGAACCTGTTCCACTTACAGAAAAAGAATAGCAACCTGCAGCGCTGCTTTGAACGGTAAACGTCTGTCCATTGTTAGTAGCTTGATAAAAAGCGGGCGGTGTACCAATTGGTGTCCAAGTTAAACTGCTTGCGCCCGGAAGACTCGCAGCAATTACGATATTTAAAGATGGAATAGAGTTATAAGTATTGAGAGGTACGGTCTGGGTACTTCCATTTCGAGTGTATTGAATCGTACCATTAATAGAGCCGCTTTGAATTGTGACGTTTTTAGTGAATGTATTATTGATGTTAGTGCCATTACAAGTAGTCACAGTGTTTAATGTAACGGTACTCAAGCTCGCCCCATTCGACTCCGGTCTTACTGTTAAAGTTGGCGTATTCTGACCACTTATGATTGTGAGGCTGTTACCAACTGACCAAGTATAGCTATTCGCGTTTGTCATCGGAGCGGTATAAGTAAGTAAATTTTGCGTACAATCCGTAGTGGAAGGACCATCCAATTCTACCAGCACATTATTCGTACATACGTTAGAACAATTGAGCGTGTTGGATATATTTTGCATTTCATTAAAGATGAATTGTGAGTTGCGAGCGGTGAAGGTCGTATGGATTCTATTGAATCTCGTACCGGTTCCCGGATTAAACGGCTCTTGTGTAATAAACTTTTCGGACCGCGTATAGCTTCGAGGTGTTACCGCTCCAACAAAGGTCGTATTGAGCGTTGAAGCGTTAAAAGTTGTAGCATCTAAGGCACTTGCAGTTGGTACAAAGCACCATTGGTCATGCTGAATTCTACCCTGGAAAATAACAGCAAAAATAAAAAGGTCAATACCTTTATTAAAAGGACCCGCGCCATCACGTAAATCCGTACGTTCCGAAATGGATTCTGTCCCTCCAGCACCCGAATCATAAGGCAAGATACCCGCAGGGGAGTTGATAGACTTATTGGTAATGTTTATAGTAATATTGATGGTAAACAGACGTATACCGTATTCCAATTTAAAATAACAAATTTGTTGCGTTCCCGAAGCAGGCAGCGCTTTGGCATTTGCAGTAAAAAAATAACCAACCTCTGCTATCGGAATTATAAAGCGAGATAAGGTCAAAGCAAACCTACCGCTACCGCCTAATGCTTGTGCACCTGCCGGTATCGAACCCTGTCCGCATTCTGCACCCTCGCTGATTGCTACAAAACGATAAGCCGGCTGTGGGTCAGTGCTTGAAAAAGTTACCATCGGTCGGTACACCGTTTCTATAAAAGTATTATAAGCAAGGGTTCCATTGGCATCGGTAGAGCGCACCAATAATTGATTCATAGAGCCAGGTGAATTATTAGCGTTTATACCTGCGCCTATCTTGCCTACTAATGCCCCTATCGTACTGAGAGGGATAGAGGTTCCTGGGTTTAGACGCACTGCAATTTTGACATCACCCAGGATATTCACCAAATGCTGTAAGCCGAGTAAAACATTAGCGCCCCGATGTGGGCTGTCTTGGGTGATGAGCAGGCGGGTGTCAGGATTTCTTCCTCCTTTCGTCATACTTGCCAGACAGTAACGGCTCACCAAGCCCCCCATACTGATGCCCATTATTACATTTTTCTCCAAGCTACCATTAGCGGCTTTTTCTGCATTGATAAGATTGAGCGCTTCTTCCAGCAGCGCGGCATTGCGGGTAACCGCATCCACCCCATCCGTATAGTCCAAATAGACCAGGTCATACCCACCGATATCGTCTAACTGCCCATTGAAATTGTAATTTAGAATTGCATTAATATTTCTTATGAAAGTCTCATAATCCGTATTCGGTTTTAATTTAGAGGAAACCGAATTTAAATCTAATCCTTCCACCACGATAAAGGGTTTGCGAAGTCTGTTCTGTCCACCGACTGGGTTAAGGGAACTATAGGATATTTGTAACTTGCCACCGCTATGTACACCAGCACGGGGCGCTATTGTGACCGTGCGGATAGGGAGCGGTGCGTAGCGAGCGGAGATGGAGACCGGATGCAGCACTTTTATCTTGCTGTAGCACTGCCAGTTGGTGCCATTATTGAGGGTAATGCGGATGGTAAGGGTACGTTCGCCCACACTCGTATAGCTGGCGCTGAGGGGCGTACCAAAAGTAGCCGTGCGAAAGCCACCGCCGTCGCCCATATCCACCTGTATTTGCTGCACCGTGTTGGTCGTATTGGTATAAAAATGATTGGATAGAAAAACGATAGAAAAAGTACCGTCTTCTGTAAAATCGCGCAGGGGCGCTGCAGCAAAAAGATTGCGGGTGAGGTAAGGATTTTGGGTACGACCTGCCACATCATACAGCGCATTGTTTTGAACCCGCAGCAGATTGCTGCTGACCGCATCGGTACGAATGGATGCATACTGCCCATACAGCAAGGGTACGACCACCGCACTATTGCTACGCTGCGCAGCCTCGGTGTTGGTGTTTACCTGGTTAATACTCGGTAATGACTGCGTGCCGCTAATACGCGCCGAGTGGAAAGCATGGTAAATCAAGCTCCAGGCGGTTTCATCCACAATATTGTTGGCATTGGTAGAGCCATCAAATTGTTCCAAATTCGCAAAAGCAACCCCGTACTCTCGGAGTACCCCCGTAGGAATGTCGCTGCGGTTGAGGTTGGCAAATACACGGTCTAATTCGGTACGCACCGGGTCGGTGGTCTGCGCAATAGATGCCTGGGAAAGGGCAAACCACATCCAGGCTAACAAACCTACATTTGTTAACAGTTTCATAAATAAAGTATTATGTATTAAAAATAGATTACACTAAAATTGCCATGCAAAGCGTCCCTTTGTTATATTCAAAGTTTCACAGCCTGGTTTTGATACTGTTAATTCAAATTCTCCTTGAAATTTCCCTTTTTCCAAGTCATACATCGTCAATTTTAAGTAGCCGTCATATTGACAAGTGCTATCTCTACTTGAATACTCACAATTTGAATCGCGATCCCAAAAATAAAAACCTTGTCTAAACCCTCTTTTAATGGGGTAGAGTCCTACTGAGTTACAGCTATCGGCCCCAATTGCAAAACTTTGATGACCGTCCTTTGTACCATCATTTTTGGGATAGCGATAAGCAGATATATTTATTATCCCTTTCGAAAATCCAGGGTCCACGTCCACGTTATAGCGAGGATACGAATCATGTCCCTTAGGTAGCCATACCTTTCCATTGAGCAGAAAACCGAAGGCTTTACTCGTCTCCGAGTTAATCTCAGGTAGCTTTTCCTTTTTTTCAAAGATTTCCTTTAAGGAACAAGCGGCAGTGCCGAGCAGCACTATCAGTGTGCAGAATAAGAGGATTGTTTTTTTCATCGTTCAAGTATTTTGTATTTATAAAGGGATGTTGGTATCAATATTGCCAGGCAAAGCGCCCTTTGGTAATATCTAAAGTTTCACAGCCTGGTTTTGATACTGTTAATTCAAATTCTCCCTGAAATTTTCCTTTTTCTAAGTCATACATTGTTACTTTTAAATAGCCGTCATATTGGCAGGTACTATCTCTACTTGAATATTCACAGTTTAAGTCTTCGTCCCAAAATCTAAAAATTTGCCTGCTCCCTTTTTTAATTGGGTATAAGCCTATTGATTTTAGGCTATCTGAACTAATTCCAAAACTTTGATAGCCTGTACCATCATCCTTAGGATAGCGATAGGCGGATGCACCAAAAACGCCATCCGAAAATCCAGGATCTACATCAAAATTATAATTTGGATAAGCATTACTTCCTTTGGGTACCCACACCTTCCCATTGAGCAGAAAGCCGAAGGCTTTACTTGTCTCCGAGTTAATCTCGGGTAGCTTTTCCTTTTTTTCAAAGATTTCCTTTAAGGAGCAAGCAGCAATGCCGAGCAGCACTATCAGTGTGCAGAATAAGAGGGTTGTTTTTTTCATCGTTCAAGTATTTTGGTATTTATAAAGAGATGTTGGTATCAATACTGCCAGGCAAAGCGTCCTTTGGTAATATCTAAAGTTTCACAGCCCGGCTTCGATATCTTCACTTCGAATTCCCCTTGAAATTTTCCCTTCTCTAGATCATATATGGTTACTTTTAAATAACCATCCATCTGACAAGTACTATCTTTAAGGGTGTATTCACAGTTAGAATCCCAATCGTAAAATCTACAAGTTTGTCTTTCTCCTCTTCCAATGGGATATATGCCGACTGATTTTAAGCTGCCTCCAATTCTGAAGTTTTGATAGCCGTCTCGTGTATCATCATCTTCAGGGTAGCGATATACGAGTATATCCAGCACTCCATCAGAGAAACCAGGGTCTACATCAACATTATAATTAGGGTAAGCATTACTGCCTTTTGGCAGCCATACCTTTCCATTGAGCAGAAAACCGAAGGCTTTACTCGTCTCCGAGTTAATCTCGGGTAGCTTTTCCTTTTTTTCAAAGATTTCCTTTAAGGAACAAGCGGCAGTGCCGATGATCATCAGCATAAAAACCATGAACAACTTCATATTTATTATTTAGATATAAATAAACAACTATTTAATGGCAGTACACCATTAAATAAATATAAAAACCTTGGTAGTTTGAATACAGACGATAACATTAATATGCTCTTTTCGAGCATATTATGATTTGTTTAGCAAGTCTTTAAGTGTGATTGGCAAAAGTGGTAGATGGAATCTATTTCAAAAGCGTAATGAAATAAGATTCTTTTAATATTATTCACTGTAAATATCATTTTTTATATAAATATTGTCAAGGAATTAATGTCAAAAAGAAAAAAATTAACACTTAATTTACTTAAAGTTATGTTGATATAAAATTTTTACATTTCTGCATCACCTATTTATGTGATATGAGATACTTTTTTTACCTATTGTATTATGACTTACAAATTTTCCGAAAACACTTCAAAAAATAGATTCTTTATCTGTTGTATCCGTC
>JANRME010000231.1:0-6685 GCA_033761835.1 Saprospiraceae bacterium | reverse complement strand
ATTTCCGAGATTGATAGGTTAATGCCAATGTTAATAGGACATGCAACTGTTGATACATTTGCAAAAAAGCTTTTCTTGCGAAATAAACCCGAGGACAAAAATAATCTTTATAGCTTAAAATATTTGCTAGGATGTTTTTTTGTCTATGAGCAGATTGAATTGAAAAGTTATTGGGATCAATTTACCTCTACTGGACGTAAGGATGTTTTTACTCCAACTCGAACTTCATATGAAGGGCAAAAAGTCCAGAAAGACTTTAGGTATGATGTTTTTCTTTCTACTCTTTTGTCAGAAAAAGATATAATATTAGATGAAAGAATAAAAGTGATTTCATGGAATTATGATTCTCAGTTTGAAATTGCATATCAAGAATTTAATCCTAATAGCTTATTAAAAGTTTATCCACATCCTAATCTTTTCAATGATTTTAACTTAAATAAATCACCTCAAATTGTTAAGCTTAACGGCACAGCGACGTATCTCTATTCTGAAAAAAATAGAAGAAGTGATGATGAGAGTATTTTCAAACCCATGTATGAATTAAACGAACTTAAAGCGGACATGAATTATGGGGCTCTCCCTTCTTTTTTTGATATGCTAAGGCTTTATTCTGATTGGCTGAATACCAAAAAGGAAGATTACATTCCTTTTATCAATTTTGCTTGGGAGAAAAATGTATTATCAAAAAAGACTCTGGAATTTGCCAAAGAAATTATGCATCAAACAGAAGTGTTGGTTGTAATTGGATATAGCTTCCCAAACTTCAACAGAACAATTGACTTGGAGCTATTAAAAGATACTTTTTTTAATCGTGTTTATATTCAAACAGTAAAAGAGAATATTGATGATTTATCTCAAAGGTTTAAATGGCTGATTGATCGAAAAGTCGAAATTATTCCTTATTCGGATACTTACCAATTTTTTATTCCTTATGAATTGGATCAAACTTTTTGGAATGGTGAATTGAAGACCCTATAAACAGATGTCATCACTTTAAGTAATGACATCTGTCTTGGTTTATCATATCTCCCCACTCTCTATTACCTCGACCCATCTTCCCGTCGTGCGGGCATTAATGGTGTTGTCGTACATGGCTTCGCAGGCGGTGGCGGGCAGGTAGAATCTGCCCTGGTAAGCAGCATTCAATCTTACTACAAACGTTTGCGTTTGCCCCTGGAAGATGTCGAAGAAAGTGTTGACACGGTCGTCGCGCACATCCTGATATTCAGGCGTGGACACAGCAGTAGCAAGGCTTTGCAGATTATCCAATCGCGTATTCATAATTTCCCAACCTGAAGGAAATATCTGACTCAATGCTAATTCCCGGTATGGGATCGAACGCGAGCCCGGATGCGTCACTTTTACTTCTGCGATAAAGTCAGTGCCTTGAGCAATGTTCGATGGATCCAGCGTTCGACCGTCGGTAGTTTTGTAGATGACGTTGATATTCAGGTTGTTAGCACTGGCGGTTTCTTCGCCGGCGATGGGCTGTCCGCGTAGGATGAGCCTTGCAAATAGTGTCGCCTGGCTTGTATTTTTGACCGAGACTTTTCCGGCATTGTTTGTAGGAACGTCTATTTGGAAAATCGGAGTCGTCGAACCAGCGTTCACGCTTTTTCCATTCAAAGCATAAGTAAAGGTATAGCGCTTGCCGACTTCCGAGTTGCCTAAGAATTTTCCAATTGCTAAAAGGCTGTAGCCAATCGTTTGGGTGCTGTACCAAGCGTTGTTACTCAGAGATTGCGAAAGGTCGCGCACTTGTTCACCGGCAGCGTTTTTGTCGCCCATCAATACCAATGTTTCCAGAATCATCGCACGGTCGCGGAGATCGGAGCCATAAGTATAGGCCATTTCGCTATAAGCAGGCACGCTACGAGAAAGCCCTTTGGTCAGCGATTTTGCGACTTCGGATTTTCCGGCAACGGCATAAGCAGCAGCCAGGCGCCACTTGGCTTGGAGGTTCAGGTTTTTGGTTTCACGAAGGCGATTCATCGCGCCCATTTCAGATTCTTTTGCCAATGCTAAAGTGTACAAACGGTACGCTTGATTCAACTCGTGGCTTTGGTCGCTCACAAATCCGTATTCTTTTTGCTTCGCGTCCCACATGCGAGCGGCTTTCTTTTGAAATTTCACCCAACGATCTAACAAACTGGAAGGCACCGTATAACCTAAAGCCTTGGCTTCCAATAGAAAATGACCAGCATAGCTCGTGCCCCATTGGTCGGGCGTATTGCCACCGGGCCAGTAGGCGAAGCCGCCATTGTCGGTTTGGAATTGCTTCAAGCGGTCAATCGTGGCTTTGATATTATTTGGGACAGATTTTTTCTGATCCTCATTCAATTCAATCAATTTATTAACATACAATTGCGGGAAGCCCCCAGAGAGCGTCTGTTCTATGCAGCCATAAGGGTATTGTAATAAATAATTCAAACGCTGACCAAGATTAATCGGTGGAATATTGGAAACTTCCAAAACGCCTTCGTTCGTACCGCGCATGCCAATCGGATCAAAGCTTTGCGACCAATCCTCATTTGGATTTAATACTTTTGAAACGACATCTGTAACCATCGGATTTGGATTGCGAATCTGGATTTCAATATCTTGTTTGGAGGTTTCGCCATTGCCTTGTGCTGTGATGGTAAATTTCGCAACACCAATATTCTCAGCGATTTGTATATCAAATTCCACCAAACCATCGCCGGGTTTATTAAATGAAATCGTCTTAGATTTTTCTGCAATATTTACCAATCCACTTTTTTCAGCTACCGAAACGGTTACATTCTTCACTTTTGGCTCCATTGCAAAGACGTTAACAGGCAGCTTGAGTGATTCGCCAGGACCCAGCACGCGTGGCAAAGTGGCAAGAATCATCAAAGGCTTTTTTACTGGAGTCATTTTTTCGGTAGCGCCGTAAGCGCCATTATTGGAAGCGACCACCATCGTTCGCACTGCGCCGATATAATTTGGTAGTTTTATTTGATGTTTGGCTTTGCGGCCTGCTTTGAGTTCAAATGGCCCGAGATGCATCACCACTGGCTTGAAGCGATTGGCACGTTCCTGCGCAGCCTTGCGATTCAATTCGCCATCACCACCGATGCTCAGTACTCGTTCCAATTCGCCACCGTAAGCCCCCAGCACCTGGTCGTACACATCCCAAGTGCGCACGCCCAGCGCTTCCCGCGCAAAGAAAGCTTCCCAGGGATTTGGAGTATTGAATCTGGTCAAACCCAGCAAACCTTCGTCCACCACCGCAACGGTATAAGTCATTGGCTTTCCATTCTTTTCAGATACTTCAACCGTGACATTTTGTTCGGGTTGCAAGGTTTCCGGCATTTTTAATTCAGGATTCAAGCGTGTTTTGGGATCTTCAACCATCACCGGAATTACGCCGTACATTCGGATAGGCAAGTCGTTTTGCACCTGTGCGTGCGGTTGCAACAATTCTACATGGGCATAGACATTGGGTGTCATCTCCGGCGTGGTTTTGAAAGTGATTTTATTCTCGCCTTTTTTCGAATCCGCCCAGAAGGATTGAAGCACCTTCGTACCGTTTTCCAAAGTAACCAAAGCCCTACCAACTTCACCAGTTGGAATGGTTAAAGTCACGGTTTCACCAACATTATATTTTGTTTTATCAGATGTAAATGGCAGCATCGCAGCAGCGGTACGCATTTGGGAGTTATCATCGTCGTACCAGGGATAGCCCGCGTTGAAAAAATCTCCCGAACAATGTCCACTTTCTGTGTCGCAGACACGCACGAGGTAGCGCCCCCAGTTGTCCACTTTCATGCTCCAATTTGCCTGCCCTTGTGCATTGGTTGTGACGGTCCGTTTTTGAACGGCAGCGTAGTGGTCACTTGTGTTAAAACGCGAAACGTAATCAGAACCTTCATCCCACCACCAGCGCCATTCTACGCGGTAAATGCCAACGCTCAAATTCCGATTGCGCAGTGGATTGCCTTTTGCATCAAGCGCTAAAAAATCGAGTTTGCTGTTTTTATTGACATCCAATTGCTTTTCGCCGTATTTATTCTCAGGAATGCTGACCCCAGCATAAGCAGGGAACGGATGGTAAGGCAAGGTGAAATTATCGGTGCTAAAATCGCCGCCGCGCTCGAAAACCCTCGTTTTGAAGCTTGCAGACAATTTGCCGGGAACGAGTTTATTATCCAGCAAAGCAGCACTGAAACTGGCATCGCCATTGTCGTTCAGATTATTTTCAAAAATGACTTTTGGTTCGGAATAGAAATCGCGCGCCGGGTCGTCGAAGGTGAAATCCTTGAATTTTTCAAATTTCGTTGGAATCGCTTTTAATTGTACTTCCACCAATGCCTTCAAACCCTTAGCCGGAGCGCCGTGCAACCAGCTTGCGTTCAGATTCGCCGCAATCGGCTCATCAGAAGTGTAGAGTTCTTTTTTACCAAAATCCAGGTTGATTTTCAATCGGTTCGGCTTGATGGTTTCGATGCGAATGACTTTGTCAAATTCTGCGCCACCAGCTTTTACTTTTGCCGTCCAACTGCCAGTTGGTGCATCGGGGTCGGTTTCAAAATAAAGCGCATAAACGTTTCCAGCGCTCGGCGTCACGGTTCTTTTTTCTTGCAATTGCCCTCTTGGGTCGGTCAGTTCAAATGAAATCGGATAGTTTGCAGGCAATTTTTTGCTTCTGTCTTCCAATACAAAATTCAAGTACACCGAATCACCCGGTCGCCACACGCCACGCTCGCCATACATAAAGCCTTTCAAACCTTTTTGTGTCACTTCGCCCGCCACATCGAAACGGCTGAGCGAGAGCGAGTTACCATCTTCCAAACGGAGGTAGCCGCGTTGGTTTTCTTTTTTTGCAATGACCACAAAAGGCTTGCGCGAAAGTTGCACATTCGCGGTGCCATCGCTGCCGCTTTGCGCGGAAGTGAGCAATTGCTGTTGGAAATCGTAAAATTCCAGTGTGACATTGCTCATCGGCTCGGCGCTGCGAATGTCTGCTACCGATACGAAATAAGAATGATCGTTGCCACCTTTGGCGATGATGCCGAGATTGGAAGCAATCACATTGCGTTGCAAGAAACGCTCGGAGTTGTAATACGCTGGATAGCAGGGGTCTTCGCGGTGCGCCCAGCTATAGCCATCGTACCAGCCATCAATGCCGTACCAGCTTTCCATGAAGCTGATAAATTCGCCGTTTTCGTCGAGATTTTCTGCGGTTGTTGTCAGATTTGAATTCGCAGCCTCATCGCCGGTTGTGCTGTTGGTATTACAAGAATAAGTGGAATACGTCGGGCGGTAGCCAATGCGTATCTGGTAAATCGCATCGGGGTCTTTTTCAACCATTTTGCTCAAATCCAGCGCGTAGCGCGTCCATTCGCTGGTGCGAGCACGGGAGTTGAGGTCGTTCAAGTTGATTCGCTTTTGCATAATGACCCGACCAACGCGGTACAAATCATAATTTCCATCCAACTCATTGGTTTGCAAAAATTGCAGAATGTTGTTGTTATATATTTTGAAAACTTCTATGTCAACTGCGTTTAAACTAATTGCTTCGAATGGAAAAATCAAACCATTGGAATTAGGTAGAATTACACCGCGACCTACTAAACGAACTTGAGGTTTTGCATCTACAAATTCCACCTGCCATTCACTCGGATTCGCCATGCTTTTATTGCTTGCGGTGCGAATGCCCGGACTTACCACAATTCGGCGCTGCCCGACGATTCTTTCGGAAGGATAAACCCGTAAACGATTTCCATCAATTGTATAACGCAGACTGCCAGCGTATTCGCCAATACTCACCAAGCCATCCAGATTTTGAGACTCCTGCAAGGGATCAGAGAAGAACAGCAACACATATTGTTCCTGGTCTTGCACTACGCGCGCATCGGTCACTTTGAAATCCTTGAGCGACGGCACTTCCACCTCTTTTTTGTCGCGCAGCACCACGTTCATCGGCTTACCGTTCCACTGCAAATCAAAATTCGAAGGCTGATTGCCGCGATTGATCGCACTAACCGTGAATGTATGTACCATTTGGTTGGGTTCATGTTCCCAGCGGATAGGCAAATCCCTGCCATTTTGTTTAGCGGAAAGTACTTCCTCCACCTCTTCGCTCGTCGCAATATCTGCCGTGAAAAGCGTGCCGCCGAACTCCTGTTTGCTCATGTTTTGGATGTCAGGAGCGTTGTAACCATTGGTTTGCACCTCAAAATACTGGTCGCGGGTGCGAAAATCAAACGAAAAACTCGTTGCCTCTTTCGGCAGGTTGTCAATCAGCTTGCGCAAATTGACCGTCGCAATGTACGCCGTACCCGAAGCTAAATCGGCAGCTGGCTCGAAGAGAATGGTGCGGTCATCCTCCCAATTCGCCTTGCCGGCGATGGAAGGGTTGAAAGACAAAACATTACCCTTGACTTCTTCGCCAATTTGTTCGGCATCCACCATCGCATTGGTAAAGCGAATGCGGATTGGGCTGGCTTTGGAAATCACGCCCGACGTGTAACCATAAATGTAGGAACTCAGGCTTTCGGGGACACCCTCGGGACTATTTAACGCTTCAATGGCTCCCGGTAATCCCAAACGAATGAAGGCGTCATCTAGAGCACCATTTACTTCACATACCTCGGCAATGAACTGTTCATAGAGGCGATCCCTTCTCCGATAAGCCTCATCTGCCTGCTGACTGATCAACAAG
>JANRME010000230.1:0-31258 GCA_033761835.1 Saprospiraceae bacterium | reverse complement strand
GCCCTTTGCGGAATTCCAAGTCATACAGTTGCGCATGAGTAGCTTGCAGCAACGATAGAAAAAGCAATGTGGTTAGGATGTATTTCATAAGTCGGGATGTGAGTGAAAAACAAAACTTTTATTGGTAGTTGACGGTTTTTTGAATACTTTTGACTGAAAGTTAAAATTATTTTTACAATCAGGAAAAGGAAAATAATTATGGGCATTTGCAAGAAGGCGACATTTAAACTTCAGGATGAGTTTATTGTTTGAGGTTTTCAGTCTTCAACAAAATTTTTGCAGGGAGATTTGATACGCATAATAAAATTGCCCAATGGTCATCAGATACAAGAAACCATCCCCTTTTTTGGCGCAGTTCGTAAGTCACTTCTGGGAAAAAAATAATCCTCCCGATCAAAAGATAGGCTACGATACGGAGACTGTTTTGCCTGAACCTTACCTCAATTTGACATTCTCATTAGGGACACCGTATTATCGTTTTTCCGACAAGGAAGCTGTTTTTGAAAAGCTCCATACGCCCCAGTTGGCGGCAATGCATACAACTCAAAATTTTTACAAACACCAGTTGGATAACCATATTTTTGGGGTCAAATTCTTGCCCGGAGGCTTGTATCCTTTCGTATCCAACGATTTTCTTGGCATTACCGACGTTACTTTGGATATGGAATTGATTTTTGGCAAAGAGGTCAATTTTTTAGCGGATGAATTGTTCCATTTACCTGATTTTACAAGCAGAGTAGCTCGTATAGAGTTATTCTTGATGCAGCGGCTGCTGGAGCGTAAATTGCAAAAATTCAACTTTGTAAGATTGGCGACATCTTATATATCTACTCAAAATGCGCACGCGGATATTGCTAAGGTAGCAGAGGAACTGAATTCCAATTACAAAACGCTCTCTCGCGCCTTCTATGAAGTGATTGGCGTGGCGCCTAAGCAGTTTGCTCAAATGCTGCGTTTTGAACGGGCTTTGAACTTGCTTTTTTCAGAAATGCAGCTTAATTGCACCGAAATTGGCTATAAATCAGGCTATTACGATCAGGCGCATTTTATTCGGGAGTTCAAAAAATTTGCAGGGCAAACGCCAACGGAATATCTCGAACGAATTCGCCCAGCCGCTCCTAGTACCGAACGCATTGACTTTCAGCAGTTTTTCTCACCTGAACATTTATTGTTTTATTATTTAGAAGTTTGTTAGGCCAATAACTCGATAGGCATTTTAATATTAAGTTTCTGATAGAATTCCCGATTAAAATTCTTTTGTCCAAAATATACAATTCAAGCAGATACCAAATCCTGAAATTTGCTTGATGAATTACTGTATTTGACTCATTTGTAATTCAAAAAAAAGTTTAGTTAGTCTTTCTACGCCGCAGATTACTTGGGACGGTATCAAAGCTTATCACAATCTGTTTGCAAAATTACCCTAGTAATCTGTGGCATAGATTTGATCGGAAAAATGAGGTTTAAAAATATGCCCTAACCAATTCCCAATATAATTTTGCATTATAACTTTATCGAAAAATAATTTTGCTTAATTCTTGTTTTTTTAAGCAGTATTTTAGACTTTTACAAATGGAAAATTAGTGTAAAAACCACACATAGGGCTATAATTTCTTGCAAATCACCGATCTGTCAAAAAAGAGAACCAAAAATCCGAAAACAATTTAGAGAAAATCAGCAGCACTCGCCGACGAGCTTGCTGACTTTATATTTTCCCATGCAACCGTAAAAGAAATTGTCAGATTAACATTTTGTTTTTAACCAAACCGAAGTAATGTATGAAACTTAGAGTCGACTATTGCTCCAAATGGTTACTTGTTGCTCTAATTGTGACGATGGGAAGTTTCGCTTTCGCACAGCGAACCATCACCGGAAAGGTCACTGATCAGACAACAGGAGACCCACTTATCGGCGCCAATATTCTGGTGATTGGTACCTCTGTAGGTACAGTTACAGATATTGATGGTGCTTACTCACTTGAAGTGCCAGAAGGCGCTACCCAAATCGAGTTTTCTTATACCGGTTATGCCAGCCAGCGTATCACATTGGGTGCTTCCAATGTATTAGATATACAGCTCAACGCCGGTGAGCTACTCGAAGAGGTAATTGTAGTTGGTTATGGTACGCAGAAGTCACGAGAGGTGACCAGTGCTATTTCCAGTGTAAAAGAAGAAGACTTCAACAAAGGGAACGTTTCCAACCCTGCGCAATTACTACAAGGTAAGGTGGCAGGTTTATCTATTACCCGCCCGGGTAGCAACCCAAACCAAGGATTCAACATTCGTTTGCGCGGTCTTTCTACCGTAGGTGCCAATACCTCTCCTCTGGTGATTATTGATGGTGTTGTTGGTGCTGATTTGAATAGTGTTGACCCGAACGACATCGCCTCTATTGATGTATTGAAGGACGGTTCGGCTGCTGCTATTTATGGTACGCGCGGTGCTTCCGGTGTGATTATCATTACTACCAAAAGAGGACAACAAGGTACAGCTACTGTTGAATACAATGGTTTTGTTACCGCTGATTTAGTAGCGAGTCATGTAGAAGTACTGAGCGCAGGTGAGTACCGCAACTTCCGCGGTGGACCTGATGGCTCCATCCGAGGAACAGACTTGGGTTCTGAAACCGATTGGTTTGATGAGATTACGCGTACAGGTGTTTCGCAGGTGCATAACCTGGCACTTTCTGGCGGTTCTACCAAAACTTCTTATCGTATTGCTGCCAACTATCGTGATAATGAAGGGGTTGCAATCAATACAGGCTTCGCTCAGTTGAATGCTCGCCTCAACCTTACTCAAAAAGCATTGAAAGATCGGCTAACGCTTTCTTTCAATTTGGCTACCACTAATAGAAATGAGCAATATGGCTTTAATGATGCGTTCCGCTATGCGACCATCTTTAACCCAACCGCGCCGATTCGGAGCAATGATTCCGCCAATGAAAAGTATGATGGTTATTTCCAGCAAACTTTGTTTGACTACTATAATCCAGTTGCTATTCTTGAGCAAAACGTAAATGAGGCAAAGCGTAATGTGATTTTGGCCAACGTTCGTGGAGATTTCAAGTTGTTGGACAATCTTACTTTGAGTGGCTCTTATTCTCGTGAGCGCAAAACGCGCAATGCCGGCAGATATTTTGATAAAAATAGCTTCTGGGTGGGTGCGGATCGCAACGGTTTAGCAGGCCTTGATTTTAACCAGGATGAATACGAGTTGTTTGAAAGTACCGCTGAATTTTTCCAGGACTTTGGCAACTTGAACTTCCGCGCATTAGGTGGTTATTCTTTCCAAGAATTTACATTCGATGGATTTGGTTCGGAAGGTGGTAATTTCTTGACCGATGCTTTTGGCTACAATAATATCAACGCAGCCCAAGATTTTGATAATGGATTGGGTAATAACTATAGTTATAAAAATACTTATCGCCTGATCGCCTTCTTTGGTCGCGTCAATTTGAATATTGACAACACTTACTTCCTCACCGCCAGTTTGCGTAGAGAAGGTACTTCTCGCTTTGGTACGGAAAATCGCTGGGGTTACTTCCCCGCAGTTAGTGCAGGGGTAACGCTTACTAACCTGTTTGCAATAGATGGGGTAGATAACCTGAAATTGCGCGCAGGCTATGGTATAACTGGTAATATTCCAAACGAAAGCTATTTGTCGCTTCGCCGCTTTGGCCCCGTTGGAAACTTCTTGGTAAACGGCAGTTGGATACCGAGTTATGGTCCTGTTAGTAACCCGAATCCAGATTTGAAATGGGAAACAAAGAGTGATATTTCCATTGGTTTGGATTTCAATCTGATGGACTATAAATTGAACGGTTCGTTGGATTATTTCTCGACGACTACTAAAGATTTGATTCTTAACTTTAACGTACCCGTTCCACCGAACCTCTTCGACCGAACCTACACAAATGTTGGTGAATTAAAAAATTCCGGCTTGGAATTGGTATTGAACTACAATGCTATTTCGAATCCTAATTTCACTTGGACAACCGGCATCAACGGAACCTATTATATAGAAAACAAAATTGTTTCCTTGTCAGAAGGGGATTTCAATTTTGGTGGTATCCGCGATATTGGTGACTTAGGGTCTCCTGGTCAGAACGGTACACCGCTTATTCGTATCGAAGAAGGTAAACCAATCGGTCAAATTTGGGGCTTACAGTACTCTGGCGTTTCTCAAGAGGGTACTTGGCAGTTCATCGATACAGACGGAGATGGAAAGATAGATGATGCCAAAGACCGCGCAGTGATTGGTAATGGTGTTCCAGATGCACAATTGGGCTGGAATAACAGCTTTACTTTTGGCAATCTTGACTTTTCAATGTTTATTGATGGTTTCTTCGGGCACGACTTATTGAACTCATTCCGTGCCTTCTACGAAGGTGCGAGTGCAGTGGGTTCTTATAATATTTTGGCTTCTACATTGGATGACCCAGCATTGGTAAGGCTGAAAGACGCGCCGAAATTGTCAAGCTTACATGTAGAAGATGCTTCTTTCGTTCGTTTGAACAACGCTACTTTGGGTTACAATTTCAACCTGCCAAGTGGCGGTTCATTTAGCAAAATTAGAGTGTATCTGACGGGCGAGCGCTTGTTCTATATCACTGGCTATAAAGGAGTTGATCCAGAACCACGCCTGAGCGATTCGGATGCAACTGATGGTAACACAGGTGACCTTGGCCCTCTGGCCCCTGGTATTGATCGCCGTAATACTTGGTATAGAACAGCAGCTGTAACGTTTGGATTACAACTTGGATTCTAAGATAAGCAATAGGACTTGGGAAGCCTTCAAGGTTTCCTGAGCCTATTTTCCTGATAATTACTGTATTTTGAAAGTTTGGAAAGGGTAAAAATGAGTAAACAATTTTTGATCCTTGTAGTTACCTTTCTAAACTAACTTAAATCGCTTAAATTAATTAAACAATGAAAAAATATAATCTCTTTAAAATCTTGGCTGCCGGATTCTTGCTGCTGACCTTCAACCAATCCTGCACGGATTTGGACGAAGATCTGTTCAGCCAAGTGACGGAAGACAACTTCTTCAAAACCGAAGAAGAATTTATTTCTGCCTTAGGAGCTGCCTACACTAGTTTACGTGACTATGGTGGAAACGGCAGTATTTTTTCTGCGCAAGAAGTTACTTCTGATGAAATGGTCGTACCTACACGCGGTAACGACTGGAACGATGGTGGTAACTGGCGGGCTTTGTATCTGCATACCTATGGCCCCGAAACGGATAACGTCAGAAACACTTGGCCTTTCTTATACGGAGGTGTAAATGCCTGCAACCGCCTCATTTTCCAGTTTGAAAACTTGGAAGTGGAAGGAAAACAAGCGTTTATCTCTGAATTGAAAACTTTGCGTGCACTTTATTACTTGTGGCTGATGGACATTTATGGCAATGTGCCGATTGTCGATCGTTTCGATGTACCGGATGGCTTTGCTCCAAAAAATAATACGCGTGCCGAAGTATTTGCTTTTGTAGAAAGGGAATTGGTACAAAATATTCCTAACCTAAGTAAGGACGTGGATCAATCCACATATGCTCGTATGAACTTCTATGCAGGCCAAGCCGTTTTGGCAAACCTGTACTTGAATTCTGAAGTTTATACTGGTAAAGCAGAATGGGCAAAAGCCGTTACTGCTTGTAACGAAATCATCAATTCCGGTAAGTACAGCTTGGAAAGCAACTATTTCGCAAACTTTAATACCAATAATTCCAGCTCGAAGGAGTTCATTTTTGCAATTCCTTATGATAGAGTTTTCTTTGGAGGATTTGCTCTGCCTGCAATGACTTTGCACTATTTGAGTCAGGAAACTTTCAATCTAACCTTCCAGCCTTGGAATGGCTTCTGCTCGCTCCAAGAATTCTATGAATCTTACGAAGATGGCGACCTTAGAAAAGGTAAGCCAAACACATTGGCGGGCCCTTCTGGCGTGAGAGGTAATTTCCTGGTAGGCCCACAATTCTCTTCTGGTGGCGTTTTGTTGAAAGACAACGACGCATCGGCTGCTGCTGACCCAGATCCAGTTCTGAATTTCAATCCGGTCATCAATCAAATACAACCCAACGCTTATCGGGAAGCGGGTGCACGTGTTGGTAAGTTTGAATTTGCATTGGGCGCTACTCAAGATTTGGATAATGACTTCCCAGTGTTCCGCTATGCTGATATTTTGTTGATTAAAGCAGAAGCTTTATGGCGTCAGAATGCAGCAGATGCTCAAGCTTTGGCTTTGGTGAACCAGATTCGTGCACGTGCTGGTGTAGCTCCATTCACAAATTTGACAGCTGACAACCTCCTGGCAGAACGTGGTCGTGAAATGTTCGCAGAATTGAAGCGCCGTACAGATTTGATTCGCTTTGGTAAATACAATGATGCTCGTTGGTCAAAACCAGCGGATCCAAGCAAACACGTAAACATCTATCCGATTCCACGTGCGCAATTGGATGCGAACAAGAGTTTGGTACAGAACCCAGGCTATTAATTGTTTTCGCAAATGATAGAGGTGGCGCATTTTCAAAAATGTGCTATATCTGTTAAATATGATAATGATATTTTAAAGCCAGATAGAAAGCAAGTAGTCTTCGGGTTGCTTGCTTTCTTTTTTCGACTACGGAGATTTGATTTTGTAAATCTTTGAGGTTTGCAAAATCTGAAGCGTAACAGTCACTTCAACACACCATCTAATTTTTATATCTTTACAAATTGAATCGTCTTTAAAAACCGAGACCAGCATGAGATGGATCGTAGGGCTGTTGGGAATAGCGCTGTTATTTGCCTGTAATAAAACGGCTAATAATCATAAAAACGAGGCTTCTCTCTTTACCTTGCTTTCGGCCGATGAGACTGGAATTGACTTTATCAATCAGCTTTCCTATACCGAAGAATTTAATCCTTATACTTTTCGCAATTTTTACAACGGCGGTGGTGTCGGCTTGGGCGATATCAATAATGATGGGCTTGTTGACATTTTTTTCTGTGGCAATCGTGTTGATAACAAATTATATCTAAATAAAGGAAATTTTACATTTGAAGATATTACAACGCAAGCAGGCGTTGCCAGTTCAGGCGTTTGGAGTTCGGGCGTTAGTTTTGCAGATGTGAATGGTGATGGTTGGTTGGATATTTATGTGTGTAAATCCGGTGACCCAAAAGGCGAAAACCGGCATAATGAATTATTTATCAATAATAAAGATTTAACGTTCACCGAAAAAGCCAAAGAATATGGCATTGCCGACCTTGGACTTTCCACACACGCGGCTTTTTTTGATTATGATAAAGATGGCGATTTGGATTTATATTTACTAAATAACTCCATTCGTTCGGTAGGAGGATATGATTTACGACCTGGACAACGTGAAATTCGGGATTCATTGGGTGGTAATAAATTGTATCGCAACGAAGGAGAACGCTTCACAGATATTAGCGTAAAAGCTGGCATTTACGGTAGTAATATTGGTTTTGGATTGGGTGTGACCATTGGTGATGTCAACCGTGACGGCTGGCAAGATATTTATGTATCGAATGATTTTTTTGAGCGAGATTATTTATATATCAATAAACAGAATGGAACATTTACCGAATCTTTAGAAAACCAAATCAGAGAAATAAGCCTTAGTTCAATGGGGGCAGATATGGCCGACATCAATAACGACGGCTATCCTGAGATTTTTGTGACCGATATGCTCCCAGAAGACGATGCCCGCATGAAAACCAAAACGACCTTTGAGAATTGGGATAAATATCAATTAAATATTCGCAATGGTTATTATAAACAATTTACGCGAAATGTACTGCAACTAAATAACGGCGACGGCACGTTCAGCGAAATCGGGCGCCTGGCAGGCGTAAATGCAACCGATTGGAGTTGGGGCGCTTTGATTGCGGACTTGGATAATGATGGCTGGAAAGACATATTTGTAGCAAATGGTATATATAAAGACCTGACGGATCAAGATTATATCAATTTTTATTCCGATCCGAACACGATTCGTGAGATTCTACGCAGGGAAAATGCCGTCATTAAAAGAATGATTGATACGATTCCATCTCAAGCAATTCCTAATTATGCTTTTCATAATAATGGCGATCTGACCTTTACTAACAAGGCTAAAGAATGGGGACTTGACCAGCCCGGTTTTTCAAATGGCTCTGTTTATGGTGACTTGGACAATGACGGCGATCTTGATTTAGTGACGAATAATGTAAATATGCCACCATTTATTTATAAAAATAATGCGGAAAAATTATTACAAAATACTTATATCTCCTTGCAATTACAAGGCGAAGCGCCCAATGTTTTCGGGCTTGGCGCACAAGTAACACTTTGGAGCGAAGGTAAAACTTTTTATCAGGAATTAGCGCCCATGCGCGGTTTTGAATCTTGTGTGGATCATCGCCTGCATTTTGGCCTTGGAAAATTACAAATGATAGACTCTTTGCAAGTGATTTGGCCAAACGGACAGCACTCTTTTTTGCAACAAGTATCTGTTAATCAATTACTAACACTTAAACAATCCGATGCATCTCCAACACTCCAACACTCCAACACTCCAACATTCCAATATCCCAACACTCCAATATTCCAAAATATTACAAACGAAATAAACCTATCATACCAACATCAAGAAAACGAATTCTCCGATTTCGACCGCGATCGACTATTATATCAAATGTATTCCTGCGAAGGGCCTAGGATTGCTAAAGCTGATGTAAATGGCGACGGACGCGAAGATGTTTTTATCGGCGGCGCGAAAGATATGGCTGGAACACTTTTTATGCAACAGGCAAGCGGCACGTTTCGACAGAGCAATCAAGCGCTTTTTGAAGTCGATAAAATTTCAGAAGATACTGATTCTGAGTTCTTTGACGCAGATGGCGATGGCGATCAGGATTTGTACGTAGCCAGCGGCGGTAATGAATTTCCGACCAGTTCTTCTGCTTTGATTGACCGGTTATATTTAAATGATGGTAAAGGAAATTTTATAAAATCACCCCAAATTTTACCAACATTTCAATACGAAAGCACCGGCTGCGTAAAAGCTTCCGATTTTGATGGCGATGGTGATATGGATTTATTCGTAGGTATCCGGTTGATTCCTTTTTTATATGGTGTACCGACGAATGGTTATATTTTACAAAATGACGGGAAAGGAAATTTTATAGATGTAACAGCTTCGGTTGCGCCGGAATTAAAGGCGATTGGCATGATAACTGATGCTGTTTGGGAAGATTATGATAAAGATGGTAAAAAAGATTTAATAATTGTAGGCGATTGGATGCCTATTACCATTCTCCAAAATAGTAATGGAAAATTAAAAAAACTGCCGACTTCCGACCTCCAGCTTCCCGCTTCCAACGGTTTTTGGAATTGCATCAAATCTGCCGATCTTGATAATGATGGAGATAAAGATTTTATTATAGGGAATCATGGTTTAAACACACGCTTTAAAGCGTCTGAAAATGAACCGATTACCATGTATGTCAACGATTTTGACCGAAACGGTACGGCAGAACAACTCATAAGTGTTTATAACGGTGGAAAATCATACCCCTTGGCGCTGCGGCATGATTTGGTGATGCAAATGCCCGGACTCAAAAAGAAATACCTCAAATACGAAAGCTATAAAAATCAGACCGTGCAAGATATTTTTACGCCAACTCAACTGCAAGGCACGGTCGAGCAAAAAATTTACACGACCCAAACGTCGATTTTACTTAATCAAGGCGACGGTAAATTTGGGTTGATTCCATTGCCATTGCAGGCGCAGCTTGCTCCTATGTACGGGCTTTGGGTAGAAGATTTTGATGACGATGGTAATAAAGATATAATAATGGGAGGCAATTTTTATTATGCAAAACCGGAAGTCGGGATTTATGATGCTAGTTATGGTTTGTTTTTAAAAGGTAATGGCAAAGGAGGGTTTCAGCCCTTGTCGGCCTTGCAATCTGGCTTTTTTGTGAAGGGCGAAGTACGCGATATGGTTTCATTAAAAATTGGCAATCGAAGTGTAATAGTGGTAACAAAAAATAATGCCCGCGCGGAAATTTTTGAAATAAAAAACGACATTCAATAAAAAATAAAATTACATTATATATGACCTGGAGAATATTAATATTATTTACTTTTTATGGCTTCATTTTCATTTCATGCGACCGCCGTAGCGATTATCAGAAGCTATTGGATCGAGAATTGGCGAGCGGCGAGCGGCATGATACCTTATTTTATGGGCTTTCACTTGGAATGACAAGCAAAGAATTTTTTGAGCAATGTTATAATAAAAATCAAGAAGGTTTGTTTTTTCAATCAGGCGCGACGGTGGAATATAAAATGGAAAAAGAACTGCCTTTTCCGGCGACTATGAATTTTTATCCAGAATTTCAGGATGCGAAAATTATAGAAATGCCTGTTACTTTTTCTTATGAGAGTTGGGCGCCCTGGAATAAACGTGCGTCCGTTGACAGTTTGCAAGTCGATCTAAAAAATTTATTTGAAAAGTGGTACGGCACTGGCTTTATTCGCACCGAGCACCCAGAGCGGGGCGTCGCATTTGTGAAAATAGATGGTAATCGCCGCATCGTGATTGTGAAACAAGATGATAAAACCGCCAAAGTTCTATTTACGGATATGTCGGTTGAAAAGAAGGAAACGCAACCGGCGCAACAAAATTCGCCGACGCCTTCTGATTCAAAATAGGGTTTGTAATTATTTATGATATGTAAGGGTATTTAAAATCACTAATTTATTATGAGTCGTCTATTTTATTATCTTATTGTATTCTTTTTAATTAGTGTAATTGCTTGTCGGCAAGAACAAAATTCTAAGAAGGCTGATATGCTATTTACATCGCTTAACCCTGCGGAAATCGGCATTGATTTTATCAATCAACTCGAATACAATCGTGATTTTAATATTTATACGTATCGCAATTTTTATAATGGCGGCGGAGTTGGATTGGGTGATTTTAATAAAGACGGACTGCTTGATATTTACTTCACAGGTAATATGAAAGATAATCGCCTTTATTTTAATAAGGGCAATTGGCAATTTGAAGATGTAACCGAAAAGGCAGGCGTAGCGGGCAAACGCGCTTGGTCAACGGGCGTTGCTATTGCAGATATAAATGGTGATGGCTGGCTGGATATTTATGTATGTAATTCCGGCGATATAGAAGGTGATAATAAACAGAATGAATTATTTATTAATAACGGCGATGGCACATTTACAGAACAAGCCGAGGCCTATGGCTTAGCGGATAAAGGCTATTCCACCCACGCTGCTTTTTTTGATTATGATAAAGATGGCGATTTAGATTGTTATTTACTAAATAATTCTTATCAAGCAATCGGTAGTTTTAATTTGCGCAATAATGTCCGGGAGGAACGAGATTCTGTTGGCGGCGATAAATTATTTCGTAATGATGGTGAGCGGTTTGTGGATGTAAGTGCACAGGCAGGTATCTATGGCAGCGTGATTGGCTTTGGTTTGGGCGTTACGGTAGGGGATGTGAATCGGGATGGGTGGCAAGATATTTACGTATCAAATGACTTTTTTGAGCGAGATTATTTATATATTAATAACGGGGACGGCACTTTTAAAGAAAGCCTGGAACAACAAATGCAGTGCACGAGTGCTGCCTCGATGGGTGCCGATATGGCGGATGTGAATAACGACGGCTATCCTGAGATCTTCGTGACCGATATGCTACCTGGCAACGACCGTCGTATGAAAACCAAAACTACTTTTGAAAATTGGGATAAATATCAATATAATGTTGATAATGGTTATTATCATCAATTTATTAGAAATACCTTCCAACTAAATAATGGTAATGGTTCGTTTAGTGAAATTGGACGCTTGGCAGGTGTCGAAGCGACCGATTGGAGTTGGGGCGCATTGATTGCGGATTTTAATGCCGATGGTTATAAAGATATTTTTGTAGCGAATGGTATTTACCAGGATTTAACCGATCAAGATTTTCTCAACTTTTTTGCAGATGAAGCTATCCGCCGCACTGCTATTCAAAATGGCGAGATTAATTATAAAATGTTGATTGATTCCATTCCTTCCGAAGCGATTCCCAACGCGGCTTTTATGAATCTGGGTGAAGCAGGCAAAGGAATTATATTTAAAGAAGCAGCAAAAGAATGGGGCTTGGCAACGCCCAGTTTTTCTAATGGTTCGGCGTATGGCGATTTGGATAATGATGGTGATTTGGATTTAGTAGTGAATAATGTAAATATGCCGCCTTTTATTTATCGCAATAATTCTAATGCTGTAAAAGGTGCGTATTACCTGCAATTTGAATTGCAAGGCGAGCAAAAAAACCCTTTTGCAATAGGTGCAAAAATTATTATACAACATAAAGAACAGCAATTTTATGTAGAACAAATGCCGACGCGTGGTTTCGAATCTTCTATGGATTATCGCCCGTTCGTAGGTTTGGGGGCTATTGATACCCTGGAAGCGGTTATGATAGAATGGCCGAATGGAAATTATACAGTGCTGAATAATGTACCTGCAAATCAAACGTTGAAACTCCGACAAAGCGACGCTCGTGCACTGACGACGACGGATAATCAAGATTTAATCTTAAATAATGCGCCAAAATCTGCGCTTTTTTATGATGTAACTAATAAATATAATGTAAAATTTCAACATCAAGAAAATGAATTTGTTGACTTCGACCGAGATCGCTTGATGTACTTGATGCTTTCCACTGCCGGGCCGAAAGTATGCGTCGGGGATGTAAATAATGACGGTCGCGAAGATTTTTACATCGGCGGTGCCAAGGATCAATCGGGAAAGCTTTTTGTACAAAGTGTGAATGGTCAATTTACAAGCACGAATGAAGCGTTGTTTGAGCAAGATAAATTATCGGAAGACACGGATTGCATCTTTTTTGATGCAGATAAAGATGGTGATTTGGATTTATATGTTGCGAGTGGTGGCAATGAGTTTCCGAGTAGTTCTTCGGCTTTAATTGATCGTTTATATTTTAATGATAGTAAAGGAAATTTTACAAAATCATTACAACCCTTGCCTTCGTTCCAATACGAAAGCACTTCCTGCGTGCGCGCTGCGGACTTTGATGGCGATGGCGACCAGGATTTGTTCGTCGGCGTTCGTTTGCAGCCTTTTTATTATGGCGTTCCAGCGAGAGGATATTTATTGGAAAATGATGGCAAAGGCAATTTTTCAGATGCAACCCAAAGCAAAGCTCCAGAATTATTAAAAATGGGTATGATAACCGACGCAATTTGGGAAGATTATAATAAAGATGGGAAACATGATTTGATTATTATTGGCGATTGGATGCCGATTACCATTTTGCAAAATAAAAATGGAATATTAAAACAACTTCCGAGTTCCGACCTCCAACTTCCGAATTCCAACGGTTGGTGGAATTGTATCAAATCCGGGGATTTTGATAAAGACGGAGATATTGATTTTGTGATTGGTAATCACGGTTTGAACTCACGTTTCCGCGCTTCCGATCAGCGTCCGATTGAAATGTATATCAATGATTTCGACCAAAACGGTACAGCCGAACAAATTCTTTGTCAATACGAAGGTGATGAAAGTTATCCGATGGCGCTTCGTCAGGATATTGTAATGCAAATGCCGGGTTTGAAGAAGAAATATTTAAAATATAGTAAATACGCGAATCAAACCATTACCGATATTTTTACTACGGAGCAATTGAGCAACGCTGTTCATCTACAAGCACATCATTTGCAATCCAGCTTGCTTATCAATCATGGAAACGGAAAATTTGATTTAAAACCATTACCTTTAGAAGCGCAGTTTTCACCCATTTATGGATTGCTGGTCAATGATTTAGATAGTGATGGAAATTTAGATATATTGGTTGGAGGGAATTTATATGAAGCAAAACCAGAACTGGGGCGTTATGATGCGAGTTATGGCTTGTGGCTTCGTGGAGATGGCAAAGGCAATTTTTCAGTAGTATCGCCTCAAGAATCGGGCCTTCGTATCGAAGGAAGTGTTCGAGATTTGAGATTACTTAAAGTAAAAAACCAGGAATTGATGCTCGTTGCTCGGAACAATGCGCCTTTGCAATTGTTGCAATTCAAAAAAATGGCCCAGTAGTCTTTTTAAGATTCTAAGCCATTGACAAGCAATCTAAATATTAGTGATCAATCATTCATAACATTATGCGAAACAGGCTTCTTAATACCTGGTTTGTATTATATTTGATGACATTCCGTCAAATGTTATGCTATTGCATCATAATTTCGGTCGCTTTATTAAGTTCTTTTAAATCTTTTACGCAATCCATCCCTTGCGACGGTGCTTATTATATCTTTCTTACATCAAGTATTAATTCGACTACCAGCGCAATGTACCGTGTAACTACGAGCAACGCGACAGGTTTGCCGGAATATCAATTGATTAATGCGGATTTGAAGCATCGGGTAACAGCTGCGGGTTATTCTGTTTGGGATGAGCGGATCTATGCATTGGACTATAATACGTACGAATTATTGCGGATTGATGCGGATGGTGTGGTAGAAGCCTTTCCGGTGCCGTTGAGTTTAGATACAACGCTACTTTTCTTTGCAGGAGAACTCAGTCCTGGAGGCGGAAATTTATATGTCATAGGGCGGGATAAAAAAAATATGAGAGACAAAACCCTCTTTTCGATACGACTGTATAGAGAAGACCATCTCGCAGGGCGAGTATCTGTTTTGAGTGATTTTGGGGCAGCTTTGGAGGATTTGGCCTTTGATCCCGTTCGAGGAACATTTTATGGATATGATGTGCTAAATAATAAATTAGCTTGGGTAGATAATTTTTCAGGCAAAATAGTTGATTATTTCAGCCGCAATATGGAAGGCGTAGCAAAACTGGGTAGCCTTTTCTTTGATAGAACAGGACAATTGCACGCTTATGGCTCGTCGAGTGGGAATGAAGAAAAAACATTCTATCATATTGATAAATTGCAAGGAAAGGCAGAAAACATTGCGACAGGTCCGCCAGGCCGTTTTTCAGATGGTTGCGCCTGCCCATACACGGTTCGCGCTTTTAAAATGGCCACTCCAAAGCAAATACTGCCTTGTAATGAATTAACGGTCACTTATGATGTAATTAATCATGCCGGTACCGCTTATTCTTATATTTCGGTAAATGATACTTTTCCTCCGGGCTTTATTATTACAAAAATTGTAAAAACGCCTCAAACTTCTATCATAAAAAGTGGCGTTGGTAGTAATATTCTTTCGGTTGAAGGGATTGATTTAATATTGGATACCAATCGAATTATTATTACACTGGAAATTACGGATGAAGCGCAACCTGGCCTATATGCGAGCCAGGCGGTCGTGCAGGAATTGCCAATTGCATTGGGTGTAAAGATTCATTCCGATGATCCAATAACGACCACTTCGATTGATCCTACGGCTATCGAATTAATTGGCGAACAAAGCAAAGGGCAACTTACTACCCAGCGTTTGCAATGCAACGGCGACGGGATGATGCTGGAGGCCAATATTAATATTGCGAATGCTACTTATCAATGGAGTACTGGCGCAACCGAAGCTTCGACGCTTGTGCAAAGCCCTGGCTGGTACGCAGTTACGATTACTTCCGATTGCGGGAGGTTTGTAGATTCGGTTTTGGTAAATAACTTTCCAGAAATATTACAAATAGAATTAGATTCGGTCAGAACAATAGAATTAGGAGAAAGTATAAATATAACACCGAATTTTAATGCGAATCGATCCTTGACTTACGAATGGCAGGCGGCCGATGGCTCGACAATTGATTGCCCTTCTTGTGCAACACTTTCTGCCCGACCAATTCAAAATACTATTTATACACTATTTATTAAAGATGAAAATGGCTGCCAGGCAAGCGATTCGATACGAATCGAAGTGCTACCAGTGCGCGAAGTTTTTGCGCCAAGCGCTTTCAGCCCGAATAATGATGGTGTAAATGATATTTTTTATTTACAAGGCAAAGGCGATGCCAAAGTTATTTACTTGCGCATTTTTGATCGCTGGGGCAATCAGGTTTTTCAAATACAAAATGGTCGCTTGAATGACCAAAGCCAGGGTTGGAATGGCAAAACAAATGGAAAAATCGTTCCTTCTCAAAGCTTTATATATATTGCAGAAATCGAATTTTTAGATGGTACTCGCAAACGATTGAGCGGAGAAATATCTCTAATAAAATAATACCGTTGCTTTTATGTATTTTTTATGTTCCAAACATCTACTATATGATATATTGATTTTTGCATTTTAACACTCCCAACCATGAAACGAATTTTACAATTATGCTTGGTACTCTCCTTGTTATTATTGACTTTTACTGCTTTTGCACAGGAAATAGAAGTGGCGGGGAAAGTCACGGATGATAAGAATGAAGCATTGCCCGGAGTAAATATCCTTATAAAAGGAACGAGCACAGGTACTGCAACGAATGCACAAGGCGATTTTACAATCAAAGTAAATATTGGTGATAAGCTTGTGTTTTCTTACATTGGCTATGAAACTAAAGAATTGTCGGTAGATTCAGAAGAAATACGATTAAAATTATTATCCAAGCCGATTCAGCTTTCGGAAGCAGTTATTTGTCAGCTTGGGAGAGAAAGTCTTATTAGTCGAACAGGATGCCCAACACAATTTGTAATAAAGGAAGCTTATTTATATGCTGGAAATATTTACCATCCTTACCAGCTTTTACGTGGCAGAGTGGCAGGACTCACGATTAGCAAACCCGGTGGCGATCCCCTCGGCACTTTTGATGTGTATCAGCGCGGGCTACATTCTATCCTGGGCGCTACCGAACCACTTATAGTAATTGACGGATTGCCGGGCGCTTCTTTACAAACCATTGATGTACAGGATATTGAAACAATTACATTATTGCGTGACGCATCGATGACTTCTTTATACGGCACACGCGGTGCAAATGGTGTCATTTTAATCGAATCGAAAAAAGGGCGCAATTGGAATAAATTTAAAATTAATTATAATGTTTACGCTTCTATCGAAAATGCAATCAACACGCCCGATGTATTGAACGCAGCGCAGTACCGCACTTTTTCCAATAATCCAAATGCTAATTTTGGTGCAGATACCGATTGGGCAGATGCTATTACACGTACCGGCGCGAGCCATGCGCATAATCTCAATTTTTCCGGTGGTTTCAAGAATACGGGCTATCGTTTATCATTAAATTATAGAGCTATAAATGGTGTAGTAAATAACTCAGGACTCGATCAAAATAATGCTTTATTAAATATTTCGCAAGGCTTATTTAAAAATAAAATTCGACTCCAAGCCAATGCTGGCTTGACGCGCCGCAATTTTAGCGAAATTGACAAAGATGTTTTTTATTATGCGGCTATTTACAATCCTACCGCGCCTATCCGCACGGACACGGGCTATTTTCAGCAATTATTATTCGATTATTATAATCCGGTGGCATTAATAGAAGGAATTGATAATAAAGGTGAGCAAAATATTTACACCGCTGGATTGAATGCTCATTGGGATATTTTGAATGGACTCAGGGCACAAGTGCAATACAATTGGCAGCAGCAAGCTTATGCGCGGCGTTTTCGGGTAGCGGATACCTATCTTTTTGATGGTTTTGGATTTCGTTTTTTTGATTATGATGCCGAAGCGGATTTGTCCAACCAATCATTTACAAGTACAATTTTATATAATTTTTATAAAAACAATCATGGTTTTACATTAAGCGGTGGCTACCAATATCAAGAATGGACGAATGAATTATATAATGTAAATGATTACGATCTGGCAGTAAATGGTTTGCGATTTGCGAATGAAAATTTTATTTCACAACCCGATTCAGCCGCGATTGCATATAAAACGAATACCCGCCTGGCGGCATTTTTCGGGCGCTTGCAATATGATTATAATAATTGGCTTTTTGTCAATGCGCATTGGCGACGCGAGGGCTCGACGCGTTTCGGAGATAATAATAAATGGGGCAATTTTTATGGCTTTGGCACAGGAATTGATATAGCTAATTTAGCGCATTGGTCTGATATTCAACAATTTAAAATACGTTTAAATTATGGCGTAGCCGGGAATCTGCCTGCGGATGGTATTTATGCTAAAGGCATTTTACGTCCGGGAGGCAAAACTTTATATAAGGGATATTATATTGATATTTATACACCTGTTACAAATGCGAACCCCGATTTGAAATGGGAAGAACGCCGCGAATGGAATCTGGGCCTGGACGCCAGCTTTTTTAATGATCGCTTATTTACTTCTTTTGAATTTTATCGCGGGAAAAGTAAAGATTTAATTTATAATTATTATACCGAAGCCCCACCCAATTTGGCGACGCTTACTTACGCTAATTATGTGGGCTTTGAGAACCGAGGTGTAGAAATTTCATTAAATGCTTATTTGTCCAACCGATCTGATTTTTCCTGGGAATTGGGCATGAATCTTGCCGCCGATCGCCCAAAATTTACATCAGCGATTACGCCAGAAGGAGTTGATAATGAGGTTATTATGCCTTCGGTTTATTTAGGAATTCCGGGAGCGTGCTGCGCGCAGCCGTCTCAGCTAAGAAAAGGAGAGCCTTTAGGTCGGCTATATGGCTTGGAATTTGATCGTTTTGAAAATGGCACCATTCTTTTTAAAGATCGAAATAGAGATGGCATCATTTCCGAGGCCGATTTTACAGAGATTGGGCGTGGATTGCCTCAACTTACGCTGGGTTTTATGAATGATATTCATTGGAAAAAATTAGAATTTAATTTCTTTTTGCGAGGCGTTTTAGGGCACGATATTATTAATACCCATCGCGTTTCTTATGGTTTTCCCGGGAATATTGCAAATTATAATGTGCTTGAAAGCGCAGTAACAGGTGAAAACAGCCAAGTGCCCTATTCTCAAGGGATTTCCAGCTATAATGTGGAAAATGCTTCCTTCCTTACATTGGAAAATCTGGTAATTGGTTATAATTTTAATACTCAAAAACGGCATTTTTCTACCCTTAATATGTATGTGGCTGCCCAAAATTTGTTTACTTTGGCGGATTACAGCGGCAATGATCCGGAAGCCCGATTGAAAAACAAGGGTGGTAATTTCCATACAGGGAATACGCTTGTTCCGGGCTTTGATGTGCGGGTTGGATATTATGCTACGCGCACCTTTACTTTGGGGGTACAGGCTGAGTTCTAAAAATGATAACTATATATAAATGACTCACAATCGTTTATTTAAATATTATTTTTTTATATTAATTGTAATAATTACTTCGTGCACTGATGAGACTCCCGAAACGCTTTTTCGGCAATTATCTCCAGAGGAAACGAATATTACATTTGCAAATAATTTACTCGAATCCGAGGATTTTAATATCATAGAATACCTCTATTTTTATAATGGCGCTGGCGTTGCGGTCGGAGATATTAATAATGACGATTTGCCTGATATTTTCTTTACATCCAATCAAAGTCCAAGTAAATTATATATAAATAAAGGTGGATTAAAATTTGAAGATGCCAGTAAACAGGCAGGAATTATTGAAGATTATCATTGGAAAACGGGCGTCACGATGGCCGACGTGAACGGCGATGGTTGGTTGGATATTTACGTTTGTCATGTTGGGAAATATAAATTTTTGAACAGTCGTAATCAATTGTATATCAATAATCAAGACGGTACTTTTGCTGAAAAAGCATCCGAATACGGGCTTGATTTTCAAGGATTTTCTACACAATCCGCTTTTTTTGATTACGACCGCGACGGCGATCTTGATATATATTTACTCAATCATTCTATTCATGGTACAGATAATTTCGGGAAATCACATTTAAGATTGCAAACTGATTCGCTTACAGGTGATCGGCTCTATCGCAATGATGACGGGCATTTCACAAATATTACATCAGGATCCGGTATTTACAGTAGTAAAATTGGTTATGGATTGGGCGTGGCTATTGGCGATGTAAATGATGATGGCTGGCCGGATATTTACATTTCTAATGATTTTCATGAAAATGATTATTTATATTATAATAATGGCGATGGAACATTTAGTGAAGGCGGCGAAACTTCTTTTGGGCATACCAGTAATTTTTCGATGGGCAGTGATATGGCAGACGTCAATAACGACGGGCTTCTTGACGTATTTACGCTTGATATGAAACCGGAAGATGAAGGCGTTTTGAAAAGTTCCGTTGGAGCTGATCCATATAATATTTATCGTTTTAAATTAGAATATGGCTATCATTACCAATATCCGCGTAATATGCTGCAACTCAATCGTGGAGCGGGACGTGGCGAGTTTTCAAAACCTGCCACGTCTGTCGGTAATGTTATTTTTAGTGAAATAGCCGAAATAGCTGGCGTGGATGCTACCGATTGGAGTTGGTCGGCGCTACTTTGTGATTTGGATAACGATGGCTGGAAAGATATTTTTATTTCCAATGGGATTTGGCGACGCCCGAACGACCTGGATTATTTGAAATTTACCTCGAATAAAGAAGTGCAGCAAAATGCCACTGATATGCAATTGGCGGCCAAGATGCCCTCCGGCTTGGTACCGAATTATGCGTATCGGAATCAAGGAAATTTGAGCTTTGAAAAAGTTTCTGAAAAATGGGGATTGAATTTCACAGGATGCTCTAATGGTGCGGCTTACGCCGATTTGGACAACGATGGCGATCTGGATTTGGTGACGAATAATATAAATGTTCCGGCTTCCATATTTGAAAATCGTAGCAACGAAAAAATCAAGAATAACTATCTGAAAATCAAATTAAACGATCCATTTAGTAAAAACCCATTTGGCGTGGGCGCGCGCGTGGAAATTATTACAAATGGACATACGCAAGTGCAAGAATTATATGCAACACGCGGATTTCAGTCTGCCTCAGAATCAGTCTTTATTTTTGGACTTGGACAAGCACAACAGATTGACTCTCTTATTATTAGATGGAATGACGGCAGTGTGCAATTTTTACAAAATGTGTCAGTTAATCAATTATTAAAGATTGAAAAATTAAATAATTTACCGAAGAAATCATTTACTACAATATTAAACCCACTTTTTATAGATATTTCAAATCAATTAAAGATTAATTTTACACATCAAGAGAATAATTATAATGATTTTGATCGGGAAAAGCTTATTCCGCATAAGCTTTCTGAGCAAGGACCAAAGCTCGCGGTCGGTGATGTCAATAAGGATGGATTGGAAGATTTTTATATATGTGGTGCGGCAGGCCAAGCAGGTACTTTGTTTTTGCAGACAAAAAACAATGATTTCCAAGAATTTACAAATATAGTTTTTGCAACAGATGCTTTTCATGAAGATGTGGATGCCACTTTTTTTGATGCTGATGGCGATGGCGATCTTGATTTGTACGTGGTAAGTGGGGGAGGGGAGAGCGGCAGCGCGCCTGGGTTTTATGATGATCGTTTGTATATAAATGATGGAAAAGGGAATTTTACAAAATCAAAAAATGCGCTTCCTGAGATTTCGGCAAATGGCGCTTGCGTAGTGACCGCCGATTTTAATGAGGATGGCGCGATAGACTTATTTTTAGGAACACGCTCTATACCAGGGAGTTATGGGCTTTCCCCCGATAGTTATATATTACTAAATAATGGTAAAGGAAATTTTACAAATGCTCAACTTTTAGAATTAAAGGAATTGGGCATGGTGACAGATGCGGTTTGGTTGGAACAAGAAAAAACTTTAGTCGTGGTTGGCGAATGGATGCCGGTGACTAGATTGGAAATCAAGAAATTAGAAGATAAAAGACTAAAAATCAATAAATTAGAGGTTGAAAATTCCAGTGGTTGGTGGAATACAGTTCATGCGGATGATTTGGATGGCGATGGCGATCAAGATTTGCTTTTGGGCAA
This sequence comes from Saprospiraceae bacterium, assembly GCA_033761835.1. Taxonomy (GTDB): domain Bacteria; phylum Bacteroidota; class Bacteroidia; order Chitinophagales; family Saprospiraceae; genus JADJNW01. The sequence continues at coordinate 9,361 of JANRME010000230.1, read as the reverse complement.
TCAGGGTTTAAATTCTAATTTAAAAGCTTCGCCGGATAAGCCTGTGGAATTATACGTTGCTGATTTTGATAATAATTTTTATACCGATCCATTACTTACTTATTACAAACATGATAAACAATATAGCTATTATTCTAAAGATGAATTATTTGAACAAATAACTTTTATCAAGAAGAAATTTATGGATTATGCGCTTTTTTCAAAAAGCACTTTCCAGGAAGTTTTTGATGCGACCCAGTTGGAGAAGGCTTTGCATAAAGAGGTTCATACCTTTGCCTCGGCTTTCGCTGAAAATCAGGGCAATGGGAATTTTATATTGAAGCCATTACCGATACAAGCACAATTTTCACCAATTTTTGCTTTTGCAACAAGCGATTTTACAGGCGATGGACGTAAAGATGTAATAGCAGTCGGTAATTGGTATGATGTGCAGCCGAGCATGGGGCGTTATGACGCGAGTTATGGTGTTTTTTTGCAATGTGATGTAAAAGATAACTTTATTTGTAAAGAAAATATAAATAGTGGTTTCACAGTATCAGGGGAGGGGAGAGATATTAAAATATTGCCCAATGGCTTGATTTTAGTGGCTCGGAACGGCTTACCCATTCAGGTTTTTCAAAAGAAAAATCAAGATATTAAATAAAAAAGCCACCGACTTTCATCGATGGCTATAAAATTAGTTGAAAAAACAATTCTGTTAGTTCTGTTTTACTCTACTTTGTTCTTCTTCCGTAGCGGTTCTGCGCTGGCGGACAGGCTTCATTTCGTTATTACCAAACTTATAGGTGAAGGTTAAATTTGCTCGGCGCGATTCAAATTGCCCTTTTACGGTTGCATTAATATTATCTTGACGAACTTTTACATTCCAACGATTTGTAAAGAATATATCACTGACATTCAACTTGATATTCGCTTTACCATCCCATAATGATTTGAACAAACCCGCGTCAATCGTATATTGTGGCTTGTTTTCAAACATTCCATAAACCCCTGCGGAATTGTAAAAACCTGATAATTCAGCACGGAAGCCTTTAGGCAAATTGAAATTATTTGAGGCATAAATATTATATGATATTTGCTGATTATCAATTTCTCCATCCAAATACGGTGATTGGAAATGATTCATATAAGCAGAAACATTCACACGAGCCGACCACCAATCGGCCACTTTCACAGGCGCCGAAACGTTGATACTGTAATTATCGAATTGAGCCAAATTGGCACGTGTTTGATACGTCGTGCGGTCTTCATCATCCTGTTCCAACACATCGGTCATTGCATCTTCGGTGCGGCCATAACTCAATGTAACCACGAAACTTTGCTTGAAACCATAATTCACAGCGTATGAATCGGTGTATTGCGGTTGTAGAAATGGATTACCGCGCCCAAAAGTGTATTGATCCAAGAAATACGTAAAAGGATTCAAATCCTGGTAAGATGGGCGATCGATGCGGCGGCTGTAAGAATAACTCAAATTATGCTTTTCGGCGATGGTATGCGAAATGCTTAAGCTTGGGAAAAAATTCACATAATCGCGTTTTACCTGCTGATCTAAAGTAACCGACAAACCATCAGAAATGGTATATTCTGCGCGCAAACCTGCTTGTACACTGAATCCTTTGAATTTTTTATTGGCATTCACATAACCCGCATGGATCGTTTCTTCATATAAGAATTGGTTGGTCAAATTAGAATCTATTACAAAATCATTATCTGCATTTCGCATGAATTGAATATTATTATCCGTTTTCACGAAGCTAGTTTTCAAACCTGCTTCCAAATTAATCTCCCCTTTCAAAGGATAAGTAAAATCAGCCTTTACCGCTTTAATCGTTACATCAGAATTGGTATTGCCACGCAAGAAATTTGGCGTAGCCACTTGTTCGCCATTTTCATTAAAAAAGAAATTATCGCTATTCTGATACGAAGGATTGGCAAAAGTCGAATAATCAGCATCGAAAGTAATTTCACCGCCTTTATCGCCAATTGTGTGGCGCAGGTTGAAATTATAAGTGAGATTATTCCAATCTTCGCGGGTATTAGTGGCAGCATTTACTTCCGAAAAAGGCTCAGGATTAACACCTGAAATCAAGGTAAGAATATCGCTATCGTCTTTCCAGTAGCCGGAATTGCCTGAAAATAGTACGCCAAGCGTTGTTTTCTTCCCAACGAACCAATCCAAGCCACCTTTGTAATTATGACTATTGACCCAGTTAACGCGATCGTTACTTTGGTCAAAAATAGACTCCGCGCCTTCAAATGGAATGATCCGATAAATGTCCATATCGTTGAAACGCTGGGCATAATAGTAACTGTAATTCCCAAAGAAATTGAATTTTTTCTGGCGGTAGTTGAGTTGCAAACCGCTGTTCGCTTTGGGGTAACGGCCGTAGCCACCGCCGAGCGTCAGCGTACCATTCATGCCAAGGTTTTTGTCTTTTTTCAGTCGAATATTGATAATGCCAGCATTGCCGGAAGCATCGTACTTCGCTGAAGGATTGTGGATGATTTCTATCTTTTCGATACTATTGGCAGGCATACTTTCCAAGAGTCGGGCAACTTCTTCCGCGGAAAGATATGATTGTTTTCCATCAATCATAATCATCACGCCCTGCTTGCCTTTGAGCGCGATACGGTTATTATTATCGACGGTAACGCCGGGCGATTTGGCCAAAAGCTCTAATGCGGAATTGCCCGCAGCGACTGGGCTACTCTCAACATTTATCACAATTTTATCGTTTTGCATTTCGATAAAAGGCTTTTGTGCTTTTACCGTCACTTGCTGCAAATCCACGCCACTACCGAGTTGTAGCTGAGGAATTTCTACTTTTTGCTTTTTTGCCAAGCGCACTTCAATTGGTCCATAATAGGTCGGCTGAAAACCAACCATCGTGGCGGAGATTAAATAATTGCCATCTTCCACCATTTCAAACAAATAAGCGCCCTCAGCATCCGTAATTGTACCTTTCACAAGGCTGGAATCGCTTGGATTGAGCAAGAGCACATTGGCAAAATCCATTGGCTTATTCGCTTGGTCGGTGAGTTTTCCTAAGATGCTTACCTTCTCGGATTCTTGAGCCAGGGTGATATTTACAAACAGTGTTGCAAGTAAAAGCGTAAACAGAGATGTTTTCATGATTGCAGAATTGTTAATTAAAAAAAGTCGGATGTCGGGAGGGAGACGAAGCGAGGAGATGGAAATGTTACATCTGAAAATTATTTTACCGACGAATGTGACTTTTTTTCGGGTAAAAGTCTAAATCCAATAGATATAAACTTTCGTTTTCTATCAGCTAAAAGTCATTTTTGAGTGTTTAGAATGTTCCTTTTGTCGTATTTGCAAAAAAACGCAAACGCTACATTCTAACTTTGCACTATCTTGTGCGTTCTGAAGAAGAATAAGGATTGTCATACTGTCAAAAAATTAGCGATTAACTTGTTGAAATGGTTATTTGGATAGCATTCTTAGTCTTGGTTTTTTTTCTATTAGCGCTTGATTTGGGCGTATTTCACAGAGAAGCGCATTCGGTTTCCACCAAAGAAGCTATAAATTGGACGATTCTTTGGGTCTCTTTGGCTTTTTCGTTCAGCGTGGTGGTTTATTTCGCTTATGAAAATGGGTGGGTCGCCAATCCTGAAAATCTGGACGGTAAAGAGGCTGTACTCGAATATATCACCGGCTACCTCATTGAGCAATCGCTCAGTATGGACAATATTTTCGTAATAGCCATTATTTTTGCCTATTTTCAAATACCGAAAGCTTACCAGCATCGAGTGTTGTTTTGGGGCATTCTGGGTGCATTAGTGTTTCGTGGCATTATGATTGGTATTGGTGTGGTGCTAATTCAGCGATTTGAAATTATTATTTATTTCTTTGGCGCCTTATTGCTCTATTCGGCGTATAAGATGCTTCGCCAGGGCGACATGGAAATCGAGCCCAACAAAAACCCGATTATTAGAATGTTTCGGCGCTTTATGCCCGTTACTGGTAGTTTTAAAGGCAATCGCTTCTTCGTAAGACGTGGTAAATTAATAGCCGCAACGCCTTTGTTTATTGCACTTATCGTGGTAGAAACCACCGATGTAATGTTTGCCATTGATAGCATTCCTGCCATTTTTGGTGTTACGCGTGATCCATTCATTGTATTTACCTCCAATATTTTTGCGATCATGGGCTTGCGCTCATTATATTTTGTGTTGGCGGCAGTGCTCGACAAATTCCAATACCTCAAATATAGTTTGGTTTTTATCCTCGCTTTTGTCGGTGTCAAAATGCTTATTAGCCATTATGTACATATTCCATCCTGGGTATCCTTATCGGTGATTGTCCTTTCCCTTACCATCGGTATAGCTGCTTCTTGGTCGAGTTTTAAGGAAAATCGGGCACTTGAAAAAGAAAAGCAAGGCGATGGACAGCAGCAACCAGCAGAAAAAACAAAGCAGAATACTGGTGTAAATTAAACAGCAGGACAGATTTGATGGTTATTATAATATTGCAGTTGTTTTAAATAACTGACCTGCTTTATGAAAATTCTTAATATTATCTTCCGAATTGTAGCATTAGGCCTTCTTATTTATTTTAGAGCTAATTATTATCAATGGGTAAGCCAATGGGATCTTAATTTGCAATACATTGACCTCATCATTGGCTTTTTTATATTTATACTTTCTATTAACCTCATCGTATTAATACTCTCAGCGCTTTATCGGCGTCGCAAAGGGCTTGCCAGAAACGAAGCCGACAATGTAATATTGGGCTTAAAAAATATTTATTATTTATTAGTTGCAGGTGCAGTTATTACCGCTATTCTTGGATTTTTTGGTATTGATGCACGCACGTTGTTCACCTCCTTGAGTATTGTTGCTGCTGCCATTGCGATAGTAACTAAAGATTATCTGTCAGAAATTATTAGCGGCATTATCATGAGTTTTTCCAGTGAAATTTCGGTGGGTGATTATATTAAAATTGGTAATCATAAAGGGAAAATTATTGATCTGAACCTAACCAAAATCGTTTTTTTAAATGAGGATGACGATATTATTTTTATTCCAAACAATACGGTTTTTACCAGCGAAATCGTCAACTACACCAAAAGGCAAATCCGACGCGTCAATATTGAATTTGAAGTTGCGTTGCAGGCGATTCAGTCTGTAGAATCACTTGAAAAACATTTAGCAGAAGAATTAAGCGATTACCATGCTCACATCGAAAAAGGCAGCTTCTGGCTGAAAGTAGCCGATATCAGAAAAGACAGTGTGGCGCTGAAATTTCAATACGTATTGAAAAAAATTAACCGCGAATTAGAAATTGAAATCCGCCGCCGCAGCGTGCGCCGAATCGTGGATTATGTAAAAGCCAACTACGGCGCGAATGCAAAAGCTTGATTATTACACATCTGATGACTTTAAGTCACCAGATGTGTAATAACAAATCTTATAAACCCAACAACCGAGTGATGGTCGCTTCAATGTGTTGGGCGCTTTCTACTCCCAGGTAGCCCACTTCGTACTCAACTACTTTTCCAGTTTTATCCAAAATATAAAGCGTTGGCAAGCCGGTCTTATCCACTGCAAAATCTGCCGCTATGGGATCGCCTTTGAGCAAAGTAAATTGATATCCTTTTTGCTTCATGTAATCCACGGGGTTGCCATTATCCTGAAAAGTAAGCGCAAGGAAAACAACCGGTTTGCCTTGCAGTTTTTGCTGCAATTGGCTCATCGCCGCCAGCGCGCTATGGCAAGGCTGGCACCAGGTAGCCCAAAAATCCATCACCACAATTTTTCCAGCGAAATCTTCCAATTGAACCTCTTTTCCATTATAATCGCTTGTTTTCCAGGCAGGAGCGGCTTCTCCAATCGCTGGACCACCCACCGTAAATGGACGCGTAAGAATATCAGTATCGGTTTTTATTTTGAAATCATCTGCGGATGCCATTTTTTCTGAAGCAACAAAATTTTTGATTTCATACACCAAATCAGCATTTTCACCCTCTTTTTGCTGGCGGGTAACGATTTTTTCAATCTGGAAATTCGCTGCATTAATCTGTATCTCAGCGTAAAATCCTTCTTGCGGAATATCGAAAATCACAGGTTGCAAGAGTTTGCGCCTTTGTTTGATGGGTTCGCCCAGTTTGGCGTTAAAATTTTGATATTGTTGCAATAACTGCAAATACTGATAAGGCAGTGCACAGGATTGCACTTTTTGCGAATAGAGCAGCGCGCCCAGGCTGCGCAGATTGCTTTGCCACAGGGTTTTAGCGCCTGGTTCTAACCAGAAAATATCGCTCTCCATTTTGCTGAGGTGAATTTCTTCGCTTGTTTTGGAGGACTTTGCAGTTATTAGCATGTTTTCAAATCGAAAAGCTGCCGCTTCTTTCAAAGGGCTTAGCACAATACGTCCGGCATAGGGAGTAGCTTCTGTTGCCAACCAACCTTCTCCATGGTAGCTAAAGTCAAAAGCTACTTGGGGTGCGCCTGTGAGTTGCTCGATAGCGCCTGCTACCAGTTCATCCAGTGATTTTGGTTCTGTGTTAGGCTGACAGCCTAATGCAATGAATATCAGCCCAATAATGCAAATCTGTCTAATCATATTGTCTTCTATTTTTTAGAAGACGTGAAGATTCACCTAAGGTTACAGTTTTGATTTGTCCGTTCTTGCTATTCTTTTATTTTACCATCCAATTCCATAATCCTCGCCGTGATTGCTGGAACCGCCCCACATCGAGCCATTTTTTCGATCAAAAAAGATCGCATTAATGGGGCCGGAGGTACGGTCATCTACTTCAAGGCGATAACCCATCGAGCGGAGCGCCTTGCGCGTCCAGGGAGGTGTGTCTTCCTGAATCAGCATCATCCCGCGCCGGATTTCGTGCTGGTCGAATGAGCCGCGCATTTGGAAAGAGTTGATATTGGCGGCTTCGGCAGCTTCTTGCACGGTCATACCGAATTCTACAACGTTTAAGAAAAACTGCAACAAGTTCTGATCCTGACTATCACCGCCCTGCACCGCGAAAGAAAGATAAGGTTTGCCATCTTTGAGTGCCATGGAAGGCGTGAGCGTCACACGAGGGCGCTTGCCTGGTTCGACTACATTGAAGGGGCTCTCTTCTTTTTTTACTACAAAACTCTGCATCCGCTGGCTCAAGCCCACACCAGTATTACCTGCGATCACCGCCGGAATCCAACCACCGCTGGGCGTCACTGATACCACCCAACCTTCTTCGTCAGCTGCTTGAATGGAAGTTGTGCCCATATAAAACGCATCATTTGGAAAATCCTCATTTTCATTGAACTTCGGGGCAGGTGCATAAGAAATATCCTTATTCCACTTTTCAATCAAATCCAGGTAAGGATTCACCTTGCCTTCAAAAGGGTAAGGGTCGCCAGGCTTGATATTTTCATCATTCTTTTGCCAATTGATTTGCTGCACGCGCTGCTTGGCGTATTCCTTAGAAAGCAAGCCTTTGCGCGGTTCTTCCGGTGCGAAATAGGGATCGCCATAATAAAAATCACGATCGGCGAAGCTCATATTCATCACTTGATACAAGGCATGGAGATATTTCTCAGAGTTATAACTCATGCAATTCATATCCAATTGTTCCATCATATTTAAGGATTGCAATAGCACCGGCCCTTGCGTCCAGAAAGACAATTTATAGACATCAATCCCTTTGTAAGTCACCATTTCAGGTTCTTCGATGCGCACTTTCCAGTTCGCTAAATCTTGTTTCGTAATCAAACCACCTTGCTCTTGCGTACCGCGCGCGATTTCCTCCGCAATATCACCTTTATAAAAACGGTCATACGCCGCATAGATCGCTTCTTTTCTTGATTTACCCGCTTTTAACGCTGCTGCTTCCGCATCTACCAATTTTTGCAAAGTATTCAGCAAATCGGTTTGTTTGAAAATCTCACCTGCATAAGGCGCTTCCCTATTTGCTTCACCTAAATGTGGCAAGAACACCTTCTTTGAATAAGGCCAATCCTTGATTCGCTTCTTCTGCGCTTCGATACTATTCGCTGTTTGCGCTTCTATCGGATAACCAGCAGCCATTTCCATCGCCGGAGCTAAGACTTGCTTCAGACTCATCGTGCCATACTCCGCCAACATCGTCATTAGACCACCCGGCGTGCCCGGTGTCGTAGCTGCAAGCGGGCCATACTGTGGCGGATACTTCATATCCTTACCTGTAAAGAATTCAGGAGTCGCTCCAGTAGGCGCTACACCCAATGCATTAATCGCAATAACTTTTCCTGCCTTCGGATGATAAATTAAAGCTTGTGTTTCACCGCCCCAACTCAGCACATCCCACATGGTACAAGTAGCTGCCAGCATTGCACAAGCAGCATCAATCGCATTACCCTTTTGTTGAAAAATAGTAGCACCCGCAGTAGCAGCCAAAGGTTTCCCTGTAATCGCCATCCAATGCTTTGCATGAAGAGCGGGCTTTTGTGTTTGTTGTGCAACCAGGAATAATGGTAAGCAACAGATTATCAGGAATAAAGCAATTGTATTTTTCATAATGCGGATTTTAGGTGAACAAATTGTATCTTAAAATGCCCAATTTGCGTTTATCCAAATTTACATACTGATCCGCAATTTAGACAAAACAAACGCGTATAAAATAGTTGTATTCATCAAAAAATATAGAGTAATAGATAAAGAATTTCTTCCTTATACTTATAAACAAGTTGCAACAGCTAAAAAATACAAAGCATAGGCTTCTAAGATAGTTGCAATCGCTTATGGAATAATTGCATTGAGGGAAAAACTGCTTACAATCGCTTGTGAGATAATTGTATTCAGGAAAAGACTGCTTACAATCGCTTATGGAATAATTGCATTGAGAAAAAAACTACTTGCATTCGCTTATAGATAAGCTACAGTCGCTAAAAAACAATTTGCATACGGAGGTTGACAAATCGCATATACGAAGAAACAACTTGCATACGCTTATTGCCAAATTACATACGATTATTGACAACTTGCGATTACTTACCGATAAGTCAAAGTCGTTAAAAAACAACTTGCATTTGCTTATCAACAACTTGCAGGTATTAAAAAACAAGTCGCAATCGCATAAGTACAAATATTAAGACAAGAATTACACTCTTCTTTATTAAAATAATATAAAGTTGAAAGGATTAACAACCCTGCGTACAAGATCACAAATCGCTCTAAGCTTTGTTTATTAAAAGCGCTATCATGTCGCTTTAAAATTTGGTTGTGATGTCAAATGTATGAAGGCAGTTCATTGAAATAATGGATAAAAATTTTCAAGAGGAACCATTGGTAAATAAGTTTCTTAGAAAATTTGGTAGTTCTGCGATGAAGCCGAGCAATTTTAGATCGAATAAGGGT
>JANRME010000229.1:0-8619 GCA_033761835.1 Saprospiraceae bacterium | reverse complement strand
ATGTTAGCCGCAAAAACTTCAGCATACAAACGAATTACATGATAGTTTTCAAATATATATTGGGAAAAAATTTTGACCGCCTCTGGCATGATCCCTTTGCCCCAAAAGGGTTCCGCCAGCCAATAGCCAATTTCGGCGTTGAGCCGATGCACATCATGTTGCATAAAAAAACCGATAGACCCCACCGCTTCTTTATTTACTTCAATGGCTAAAATATTGATCGGTTTAGCTTTGATCGCCATTTTTATAAAAATGCGCCCATCTTTTTCGGTGTAAGGAAACGGGAATCCATCGCGCAGAAAATCGGCGATCTTTTTGTTGTTGGCATATTTTACTAAGGATGGAAGATCACTCTTGCGCCAGGGGCGTAGCACGAAGCGTTCGGATTTGATTTCGATCATTCATCTTATTTTATAAAATTAACCAGAAAATCAAAATTAGAATTCCTAAAAAGATCATTTGTATTACTTGTGCAATGAAATACGCTACAATAAGCCTCCATAGTGCCTCCATGAATCGGATTTGGAAAACACGCATGATTGCATAAAACGTATAACCAATACTAATAATATATATAAAGAAGCCTATTTCTGGTATTTTATTTAAAAATGGCAATAAAGGAAGATATAAAATAGTCTGAGTAGCAAATATATATGTATTAATTACTAAATGTTCCGCATAATTTAATCCGCGATCTCGAAATATCAAATAAGTCCCAAAACTGATGGCTGGTAGCCCACTCAATAACATCAAATTAAAATACTGCCGGCTCAGCTTTAAAAACAACGCCATTACAGGAATTAAAGGCGCCGGTAAATTGCTTTTTTGAAGCTCTGCTTCCAAATGAGCCTCGTTGAGCAGGTAGCGCATGGAAATAAAAGTTGCAATCGCTGTTACCAATAAAACCAGGCTAAGCGGCCGCATCATACGGCTTCGATCTTCAAATAAATATGCCCGAATGGCGCTTCCTGGCGCTACGATGAGTTGCCAAATGGTATAACCCAACCCTTTTTCAAGGTTCACTTGGGCAAATATTTCTTCACTGATGCCTCGCAATGTGATGCGTTTAACCCGTATTGTTTCTGGAATTTTCATAATTGCAATAACTTCGCTTTCCAAATTTATAAATCCACAAAAAATGAGGGCAAAACCTTCGACCAAAGCCTTATTCTAATCGCTTAAATTATTTATTTAGTGCATCATTAGATTTGTTCGAAAATATATTTGCTAAATCTTTAAGGCTTAGCAAATATTTGATTATCAAAAAAGTATAATTATTAATAATTTATTTTTGCGTAACTTTATTATCTACATTTTTAATAAAATTAATGACTCCCTTCATAAAAACTTCCTGATCGTCCCACATCGCTAAGTGGCTACCATTTGGGCAATACAAATAATGCCCATTTTGCACAAGTTTACTCATTTCTTCCATTTCGGCAGGATTCATCGTGTCGTACTTCGCACCAACGGTGAGCGTCGGCACGCGCAGTTCTTTCAGGCGATCCCATACGCTCCAGCCTTTCAGAATGCCGCCCGGCACAAATTCGCTCGGGCCTTGCATATATACATACACATCGCTATTCACGTGCTTGAGCGCGCGATTCCAGCCATCGGGCCATTCTTCTATCGGGATGCGACAAATATGGCGATTGTAATATTCTTTTATCACCATATCTGCATAAGTTGGATTGAAATAATCACCTTTATCTTCATAATATTTCAAAGAATCGAGTAACGACGGGCGTAATTGGCTGCGCAATTGCTGATTATACACTTCATATTTACTAAAATCTGCTGTCATATTACATATAATCAACCCTTTAAGATTATCTTGATATTTTAATGCGTATTCCATTGCCAGCATACCGCCCCAGGAATTGCCAAGTAAATAAAAATTGTCAGGCGTCAATCCCAATGCTTTTCTGACCTGCTCCACCTCCTCCACAAAGCGCTCAATCGTCCAAAGGCTTGTATCATTGGGCTGATCGGAATAATAAGAACCCAATTGATCATATTCGTAAAATTCGATATTTGCTTGCGGAAAAAAGCTTTCAAAGCATTCCATATATTCATGCGTCATCGCTGGGCCACCGTGCAAGAGTAGAACTTTGATATTATCATTTTTACCAAAGCGCTTCGTCCATACTTTATAGCCGCCGTCAATCGGAATCATTTGAATGCCAGCCGCTTGAAAATCACCGGGCGTTTTAAAATCGAGATAATCGCAAGTGCTGGAATCTGCTGGACCGGTAGAAGTCTGCTGACAAGAAAAGAGTGCAAAAGCCAGCAATAAGAATGGCATTAATTTGGTTAGATACTTCATACTTAAAAGGTTTTAAGGCTTTATAATAAAAGAATTATTTCACAGTATGTTAATATTTTAACCCAAATCCTTCAATGCTGCTACAAAAGTATCTAACTCTTTCAATGACGTATAAACATTGGGTGTAATACGACAACCATGAACGCCCGCGCCATCAATTGCTACCGTCCAGATGCGGTACTTTTTCAACAGCGTTTCCGCTAATTCCGCGGGTTTCATATCTTTTACGCCCACATTCGCAATCGCGCAAGAACGCTTAGGGTCTTCCGGCGTATTTAAAATAATATGCGGTAAGCCACGCACTTTATTTGTCCAGTAATTTTGCAAATAACGCAGCCGCACTTCCTTTCGCTCTGGCCCGAGTCGGAGATAATATTCAATGGCATTTCCAATCGCCAGATCGGTATGCACCGGATGGGTACCGGTATGATTTAATCGGAGAATATCGTCTTCCTTGCGTCCCATTTCACCGAAAAGCTGCCAAATCTGAGGGATTTTCTCTTTTTTTACATACAAGAAGCCCGCACCCAGCGGCGTGCTGAGCCATTTATGCAAACTGCAACCATAATAATCGCAATCTAAATCCTTGACAGAGAATTGAATATGCGCAAAAGCGTGCGCACCGTCCACCATCACCTCCACGCCTTTGCTATGCGCCATATCACAGATTTTGCGAATGGGCAGGATATGTCCGGTGATATTAATCATGTGACAAACCATGAGTAGCTTGGTCTTTGGCGTGATCGCTTTGGCATATAAATCCACGATTTCCTCGTCCGATTTAGGATGATTGGGCACGGAAACTTCCTTCAATACGACGCCGTGGCGTTTTTCTACTAATTTGAACATATCACGCATCGCGCCGTAGTCCTGTTCCGCCATAATTGCTTCATCGCCAGCCTTCCAAGGAAAGCCGCCGATAATCGTATCCAAGGATTCCGTCGTGTTGCGCGTGATGATTAGTTCATCCGAAGAGCAACCCGCCAACTCTGCAAGCCTTGCGGCCACTGCTTTTTTATTGTCCCACTGAACCGTGCGCATATAATGTGAACCCTGGTAATTGACTTCCCGAACATGATGGATAAAATTTTCCAGCGTTTCCTGGGGCGAGATACAATAATACCCATTTTCGAGATTGATATAATCGGGTTTGAGGCGATAATCGCTGCGAATTTGCATCCAAAAGTCTTCATTTTCAGCAGCTTCTGCCGGAGAAAGGTGATTAACGGAACGCGTCCATTGATCCAGATTTTTAAAAATAACGGGTGCGCCAAGACCCAGAACAGGCAATTGCCGAAGGAAAGTGCGTTTATCCATGACGAATAGAGTTTTACGCTAAGTTGGAAGTACGAGGTACGAAGTTGGGAATTCAATCAGTTGAAAAACAGCTAGTTGATTCCTATTATACCTTGTCTTCGATTGAAATTATTTTTCTTGGCAATGAAAATAGAAGTTTTGTGGGACTTTGAGAAGTTTTAGAGGAAAAGAAAGGTAGCCATCATTATTTATTCATTTAATTCCCTTTTAATTTTTGTTAAAAACGGTTCACTAATCCAGAAACCGGCTGTGATCCTCAATCATAAAGCAAGTTTGACCGATTTCAAATCACGTTGAAAATCCTCTTCGGTGTAGTGAACCGGAATTTTTCTTTTGCCCAATTCTTTTTGAAATTGCATTTTATGCAAACCTGCTATTTTTGCGCATTTCCCCAGGGATAGTTTTTTTTCCTGAAATAACCAAAGGGCTATTCCCAATCTGATTTCTTCAACGGTAAGATTGGATTGTTCTACAATTTCATCTGAAATTTCAATCAGCATAATGAATTTTTTTCAAAAATAAGCTTTTTTACGAGATTAATCAACCCCCAATCGTGGACATCGATTCACTCACGGGTAAGCCAAACTGCCTGTTTTTCTCTGCTTCCCAGCCATCCTTGGCGCGATTACCAATAGCCTCCACGAAAGCGGTTTCCAACTCGGCATCGCTCGCACCTGCGCGCATGAGGTCGCGTACATTGAATATGCCGGAATCGTACAAACAAGTTTTCAAGCCTCCTTGTGGGGTGATGCGAATGCGATTGCAAGTGCCGCAAAAGGTGCGGGTATAAGCAGCAATGATGCCGATTGTACCTTGATGCCCGGGAATTTGATAATTATAAGAAGTGGAATGCGGCGGATCGGGAATTTTATAAATAGCTGGAAAATAAGTTTTTAAATAATCAAGAATGGTTTTATGATTCCAAACCAAAACGGAGTAGTGGCTACCTTCGCCATTAAAAGGCATTTCTTCGATAAAGCGCACACTCACAGGGTATTGTTTCGTGAGTTCTACCATCGGCACGAGGTCTTCGATATTTTTGCCATCCATCACCACTGCGTTGATTTTGGTAGGAATATCATGTTTAATTAGTAAATGGAAGGTTTCCATGACGGTGTCAAACTCATCTCGCCTTGTAATTTGAAAAAAGCGCTCCCGATCAAGACAATCTAGGCTCAAATTGACAGAATCAATACCTAATTGCTTGAGTTCAGGAATAAGCGGTGCAGTAAGCGTCCCGTTGGTGGTGATATTGATTTTGCGAATGCCTTCGATTTGGCGCAAAGCCCTCAGAAAATCCATCATATCCCGCCGCACAAAAGGCTCGCCGCCAGTGATGCGTACTTTTTCAATGCCCAGATTGGCAAGAACTTGCATCAGCCGAAGCATTTCTTCATAGCTGAGCAGGTCGCTCTTCGGTACATATTTGATACCTTCCTCCGGCATACAATAAAAACAACGCAGATTGCAACGATCAGTCACTGCCAATCGCACATAGTTGATGAGTCTGCCATGATTATCGTAAAGCCTGCGCGCCATAGCTCTGTTCAGTTTAGAAGATTGAGGGGGTTGAGAAAGTTGAGTGAGTTGCGCGATACTAAACTTCCTAAACCCTCTCCACTTCCTAAACTTTAATAACGCCAGGATTTCAAATCCGCTCCTTTCGGCGCTCTGCTTTTCACTTCTTCTGCCCATTTGGGGATGAACATTTGATTGTAACGCAGGCGCGAGATGGCATTGGGTTGTGTATGGTCACCGTTCCAGCAATGCTCGGCGCGGTCGCCATAATCCACTTCGCCATCGTAATAAGGATCGGTTGATTCCAGCATTTCCTCTGTAAGATAGACAGCATTATTGAGATAATAGTTGTCCATATCGCCGCAATAGATGTGAATCTTGCCTTTGAGCTTGGGACCTAAGGTTTTCCAGTCGCGCTTCATGATATAAGACAAATCATAATTTTCTTTCCAATAAGCAGCTACTTCCGGGTCAATTTCGCCCGTCATTTTATCAAAAATCCGCTTGGGATAACCATCATCGCCCACCGGCGAATACACAGCTTCCCAGATGTCAAACTGCTGCCCGGAGCGACTCTTCGTGCCCAATACCAATTCCCGATAATTCATTTCCTGAACCATTGCTGATACATGGCCGAGATAATTCCGATGCCCGGGGCGCAAGGTTTTTTTGAAATCGCTATCCAGATAATAAGCATTTTTATCCTTGTAAATATCCATCGTCACATACGCCCGAAAATCAATCGGATCGGGGCAGGCCGCATAGCAACCATTATATTCATCAGGATAGAAAACCTGCGCTGCCAGTACTTCCCAGCCGCCGGTAGAGCCACCATACATAAAACGCGCCCAGCCTTCGCCGATGCCACGGAATTTTTTTTCGATATAAGGAATCAACTCATACGTGATCGCATCGCCATAAGGCCCGAGGTTTTCAGAATTGACCGCATAAGAATCATCGTAATACGGATTGGCGTGTTGAATTTCAATGGCAATCACACGCGGAAAGTTCGGCCCAGTCCATTCTTTGTAAAATTTATACGCTTCTTCATCTTGAATGCGATTGTAACATTTTAAATTAAAACGCTCGCTATCCACGCATGGCACAGTAGTATCAGCAGGTTCGGTGCGCCAGCCACCAAAATCGTACGGGAAATGCCCATGGAAAATGGCCAGCGGATATTTCACATTTGGATGCTCGTCAAAGCCTTTGGGCAGTAGCACGTGCGCGCCAAGATACATATCACGTCCCCAGAATTTAGAAAGCCGCTCGCTTTTGATTTGAATATGTTTGACGTATTTGGTGTCCTTCGGCGGCACAATCGGCTCAATCTCCTGGTCTAATACAATACTAATTTTATTTCGTTTTTTCGGATCAAAACTAATTTTGATTGGTTTGCTATATAAATTGCCCGGTGCGCGGTTCCACTGTTGCCCTTCACCACGATCCATCGGAAGCTTCACGGTCTTCCCGTCAGCGCGGTTGAAGGTTTCGTATTTGTGCAAAAGCGCTTGCACATAATACTCACCGGCAGGCACATCGGCCAAACTTTGCATGGGATAACCGAAAATCGAAGCATCGATCTCTCTCGCTTCACCTGCTTTCCAGTTTTCCACATCGATACCGAAAGCCAATTGCGTATTGGCTCCGTCCTGGATTTGGTAACGCGGCTCCCGCTCTTCGTTATTGGATAACATCAGCAATAAGCGACCATCAAACTGCTCGCCTTTTTCTTGTGGAAATGTGATAGAAAAAATGGGAGAAGATTTTTGTATTTGATTGTCCGTATTACAAGCAAATAGCAAAAGCAATAACAAGCTGACCAGCGCAGCATTTTTAAAAAGAAAAAAGGGTTTTAGGTGCATAATTCAAAATATTTGTGTGCGAATATATTTTTTTCTTCAAAATTGATACAGAATCTTCTCATTAGACAAAACTTTTTTGTCCCATCATCCACTTTTCCAATAAAAATTCACACAAATAGATCCAAAATCAAACACCCCGCCAGCCCTATTACGGACACAATCGTTTCCATCACCGTCCAGGATTTCAGCGTTTCTATAATACTCAGGTTGAAATATTCTTTGAACAGCCAAAATCCCGTGTCATTTACCTGAGAGCAAGTAAGGCTACCCGCGCCTGTGGCAAGCACCAATAATTCAGGATTCACGCCGCTCTGACTCACCAATGGCACGATAATGCCCGCCGCTGTCAGTGCTGCTACCGTTGCCGAACCAAGCGCGATACGCAAGGCCGCTGCAATGCTCCACGCTAAAATCAAAGGCGAAATACTCGCGCCCTTCATCATATCCACGATATAATTGCTGATGCCGCTATCCACCAGCACCTGCTTGAACGCGCCGCCCCCGGCGATGATGAGCATAATCATAGCAATCGCCTTCACAGAATCGGTCAGACTGTTCATAATATCCAAAATGCGCCGTCCGCTGCGGATGCCAAGGGTGTAAATAGCAATCCAAAGGGCAATGAATAAAGAAATGACAGGGTCGCCGAGGAACTCAATAAGCTTGTAAAATGCACCTTCATTGGGTAAAGTAAGTTTGGCAATGGCGCCCGCAGCCATCAGAATCACAGGCACTAAGCCCGTAAATACACTGACGCCAAAGGAAGGCAGTTTATCGGCAGGAATATCCTGGGTTTTGAATAAATCCTTGGGTGCTTTATATTCCATATTTTTAAAAACCCGGCCGAAAATTGGGCCAGCAATAATCACCGTAGGAATGGCAAGAATCAAACCATATAATAAGGTCAAATTAATATCCGCATTATAAAATCCGGCAATAGTCGTCGGGGCAGGATGCGGCGGCAGGAAGCCATGCGTGACCGAAAGCGACGCAATCATGGGGATACCCACATAGAGAATCGGCAGGCGCGTGGTTCTGGTGACAACAAATATAATCGGAATCACCATCAAAAAACCCACCGAATAAAACAGCGGAATCCCAACAATAAAACCGGTGAGCAGCATCGCCCATTGCACGTTTTTGAGGCCAAATAATTTAATCAGACGGTCAGTAATCACTTGCGCAGCACCGCTTTCGGCAATGAGCGCACCGAGCATCGCGCCAAAACCAAGAATAAGGGCCAGATCACCCAACGTACTGCCTACCCCCGACTGGATAGACTTTACTACTTTCAGCGGTTCCATGCCGATGGCAATACCCACGCCCAGCGCCACCAGAATGAGCGCCAGAAACGTATTAATCCGCCAATATAAAATAAGGAATAAGAGAATAGCGATACCGAGTGCAACGATGAGCAAAGGCATTTCTTTTCAGGTTTTAGGTTTGATATAATAGCAAAAAGCAATCTAAGAGCCTGAAAAATAGGAAAGTCTATGATCTAAAGTCTAATTTCTATGATCTAATTTTTCAAAATCGTCTTTCAGCTTGGGGTAGAGGCTAATAAAAACAGCAAAAAGCTGCTGGTAGCGCTCG
>JANRME010000228.1:0-13866 GCA_033761835.1 Saprospiraceae bacterium | reverse complement strand
AAGAATCATAATAATCTTGGAAGAACCAGAGATAAGGATTTGTTCGATGAAAGCTTAATTACTACACTTGAAGAACTTGGACAAGCCATAGACAAGCATAAAGATAATCTCAATTATAAGAATAAAAAGAAGAAATAACTTGATTTTGGCTTTTTACTTTCAACCCTAAATGTTTTTATTTCCTAAAGAAGTGATTACGATGCAAAAAATATTCCTATTGGCAATAATTGCCCCAATCGGTTTATCTCTGGCTGCTCAAAATGGAAGCGGTACTATGATTGATAAAAAAGCTGCTGCAATTGAAAGTAAAGTCATTGATTGGCGACATCATTTGCACCAGCATCCAGAATTGTCTAATCGAGAATTTGAAACGGCTAAATACGTTGTAAATCACTTAAAATCATTAGGATTAGAAATTAAAACCGGCGTTGCTCATACTGGTGTGGTTGGCATTCTCAATACCGGCAAGCCCGGCCCAACGATTGCCCTTCGTGCGGATATGGATGCCCTTCCTGTGGCGGAGCGAGTAGATATTCCTTTTGCATCAAAAGCCAAGGGAACTTACGTAGGGCAAGAAGTAGGCGTAATGCACGCTTGCGGGCATGATACACACGTAGCTATGCTGATGGGAGCAGCCGAGATTTTGGTGGAGATGAAAGATCAATTAAAAGGTAAAATTGTATTTATTTTTCAGCCAGCGGAAGAAGGCGCGCCTCCGGGCGAAAGAGGCGGCGCGGGTATGATGGTGGAAGAAGGTGTCTTGGATAATCCGAAAGTAGAAGCTATTTTTGGCTTGCATATTAACTCGGCAACGGAAGTTGGAAAACTTAAATACAAGCCTGGCGGCGAACTCGCGGCGGCAGATATTTTTAATATTAGGGTGAAAGGGAAACAAACGCATGGCTCTACTCCCTGGACTGGCATCGACCCGATTGTAACTTCTGCTCAGATTATTATGGGTTTGCAAACGATCATTAGTCGACAAACCGAACTTACCAAAGAGGCTGCTGTTATTAGCGTTGGTAAAATTACAAGCGGTGTGCGCAACAATATTATTCCCGAAGAGGCGGAAATGACAGGGACGATTCGCACCCTTGATACTGCTATGCAGCGTATTATACATGATAAAATCCGTCATGTGGCGAGCACCATTGCTGAAAGTGCTGATGCTACAGCTGAAGTGGAAATCATAAGAGGAACACCCGTTACTTACAACAATCCAAGCTTAACCGCGCAAATGTTGTCAACGATGGAGCGCACCGCAGGCAAGGAAAATGTTATTTTGATTGATGCCATAACAGGAGCCGAGGACTTTGCTTTTTATGCGCAGAAGATTCCGGGATTGTTCATTTTTGTAGGCGGCATGCCCAAGGGCAATGACCCGAAGCTTGCGCCGCCACATCACACGCCTGATTTTTATGTGGATGACAAAGGAATGCAACTGGGTGTTCGCCTATTGTGCAATCTTGCAATTGATTATTTGAATAAAAAATAAAATGAAAATTCTTATTTCAAGCCTGGTTTTAATGCTTCTCTTATTCGGATGCCAACCAAAACAAGCCGATTCGGTAGTGGAAATTCCTGAAAACTTTGACTGGCAAGGACATCGCGGCGCGCGCGGATTGATGCCTGAAAATAGTATTCCCGGCTTTTTGAAAGCTTTGGAATATCCAATAAAGACGCTGGAAATGGACGTGGTCATTTCCAAAGATAGCCAGGTAGTGCTTTCGCACGAGCCCTGGATGTCGGCGAGTATTTGTAGCAAACCTGACGGTTCATTCGTGACTGAAGAGGAGGATAAGGCATTCAAAATTTTTCAATTGACTTATGATGAAATTCGACAATTTGATTGCGGAAGCCGAGGAAATACAAGGTTTCCAGAACAACAACCAATGTCAACTCATAAACCTTTGTTGAGTGAGGTTGTAACAGAAGTGGAAAGACATTGCAAGAATAATAAGATCGCACTGCCATTTTATAATATTGAAATCAAAAGCCAACCGGAATGGGATAGCATTTTTACGCCGGAACCGAAAGTTTTCGCGCAATTGCTGATTGATCAAATCAATCGACTTGGCATAAAGGATCGCACTTGCATTCAATCCTTTGATGTGCGAGCTTTGCAAGCGCTGCATGAGATTGATTCATCGATTGTTACAGCTTACCTGATCGAAAATGCGGATGGATGGGAAAAAAATATGGAGAAATTAAGCTTCAAGCCTAATATTTACAGCCCTTATCATGCTTTAGTGAGCGCTAATCTGGTAGAGAAAGTTCATGCTCAAAAAATGCAAATCATTCCTTGGACGGTGAACGACACCACAGCCATGCTTGGATTGATTAAAATGGGCGTAGATGGAATTATCACAGATTATCCTAATCTGATCAGCGCTTTGAAGAATTGAAATAAAATGATAAAGGCTCTTACTCAACCCCGGGCATAATGCTTTAATTGAGAAAAGAGCCTTCTGGAGATTAGCTTTTCTGAGAATAAATAAGTGGAAACGGGGTTTAATTTTCTTTCTTCCTTTCACTAAAAAAAGTGAGGGACTTCCTAGAGAGAGTACAGGAAGTCCCGCTTAGTAAACACGCTTCTTGTTGATAGGTGAATAGGAAGGAATTCTTTATGCGATAAAAATCTCATTTTTTCCATTGTTCGCAACAAATATACAGCACCTTACAACACTGCGAAACCACATCTTCATGGGGTGGGGTGTTCAAGCGAACCTTCGCATTTTTAGACTGATTGTATATCCTTGATTTTTAAGGATTTCTACTTTTGCATTGATTCGGCGAGCCCGCATTTTTATATTCGATAGACCTTGCCCGGAATGATGCGTCGTTTTTCCATTATGGGGTTTGGCAATGCCCTTGCCATTATCTTCGATTTCCATCAAAAAATGCCCGTCCATATTCTGCAATAGAATATTGACTTGATTTGCATTGGAATGCTTCGCAATATTATTGATAGATTCTTTAAAAATCAGATATAATTCCTGGCGAATAGTAGGCGGAATCTTGTGGGACGGATCAATTTTGCGCTCTTCAAAAGTGTATTGAACATTGAGAGGAAGCAGTATATCGTCCGCGTGTTCACGCATACGCAAAAGCAGGTCGCCCATTTTGTCTTTGCGGGAATCAATAGACCAGATTACATCACTCATTTTTGACATGGCTTTGCGACTTACTTCGCCAATATGCCGCAAACGAGATTTGGTCGTTTCATCTTGATTCATCATTTGCAGCATATCGGTTTGCATCGCAATACCCGACAAGAGCCCACTCAGTTCATCGTGCAAATCACTCGACAACTTGGTACGGAATCTTTCTACCTGCAGTTTTTGTTCCCATTGATACCTAAAAGCAAGATAAGCAATGCCGCTAAGCGTAGCAATGACCAAAAGCCAAAACCAGGCTGTGCGGTAAAATATTTTTCTTACGGTTATTGGTATTTTCAGGATTTCGGAACTCCAATTCCCATTGGCATCTGCGCCTTTAATATGCAAGGTATAATTACCTGGCGGAAGGCTATTGTATCGAATAGAAGATGTATTGCCCAGATATACCCAACCTTTTTCATAATTTTCTAACCAGATACTAAACTGATTACGATCAGGATCGCTGTATTTCGGCAGCATAAAATGTAATTGAAAATAGGCATCATAAGGCGAGATTTTTATTGGTTCGATTGGATTTAAATGATCATATTGAACAAAAACGCTATCCTTTTTTGTATTGTACCGCACAATTTTGGTGACTGATATTTTTGGAATAGTTTCGCCAGTGAGCATGTCTTTTGAATAAAAAGCGTTAATCCCATTAACAGTGCCAAAATAATATCTGCCCTTCATATCCCGATAGAAAGAGAAACGATTAAACTCGTTGCTACTTAATCCGTCTACTTGGAAGTAATTGTGAAATTGTTCGTTTTCGCAATCATAATAAGATAAGCCATTGAACGTACTAATCCAAAAATTACCATTTTCATCAGGTACGATGCCACATACTGTATTATTAACCAATCCTTGTCGTTGGCTTATTGTGTAAATTTCCTCGGTTTTAGGATGAAGAACACTCAAACCATTGGTTGTGCCAATCCATAGTAAGCTTTTTGAATCTTCATAGATCAAATAGATGGTATTGCTGCGCAAACCTTCGCCTTCTTTGTTGGGTTGGGTTTGATAAATTTTAGAAGGAATTTTTTTCTGGGGATCAACCTTTATCAGTCCATTACCCGTGCCAAGCCACAATAGACCATCGCGTGATTCAGTAATATAATAAGGAGTGTAATCCTGTAAAGGATTTTTACCTTTATTATCTTTATATATTTTGAATTCGCAGATATTAGGATGGAAAGAAACTAAATGATTATTTTCATTATTACTCGACTCCGATAAAATCCAAAAAGTACCGTCCCGACTTTGTGTAAATGCCCGGAATTTTTGATTAAAACGAAAAGTTTCGGCGAGCCCGGTAGTTGGATCATATTTATGAAGTTGTCCTTCCTCCAAATTATTGCAGGAAATGCCCCATAGGAAACCTTCTTTGTCCAAATGGATGTCAAGCGCGCAATCGGATTCAACAGGATTGCCGGTCTGGCTGTCTATTAATTGGAGCGTATCTAATTGATCTGTTTTAAGGTCAAGTGCATACCACTGACCACCTTCTTCCAAAAAGTAAACTTTTTCTTTATTGCCATCAATCCCCCGCATTACATGGCTACGTTGGTCGTTGCCGATAGGAGCAGCCAGAAAGGTTTTTATTTGATAGAAGCTATTTTGAGCAATTTTTACACCACTATCAATCGCCATGACGATGGTTTTGTAAAAATCTTCGCTGTACATGGTAATGATGCGTGGCCCTAAAGCGACTAAGTGTGAAAAATCAACCAAAATATCATTAGAATCCAAACAATAAAGATTCTGTACATCAGGATAGTTGCCATCGCCGGTGGTTTGAGCAAACAATAAATTGCCCTGCTTATCTTCCCAAACATAAGAATAATGGTGCGCAGGCGGAAGCTTTTCATACAGTTTGAATTTGTTATCCTTTTCGGAAAAAAGAAAAACACCGGGATGTCGAGTCGATGACAGCCAAACCCTGCCTTTTTGATCTTTATAAATAAAATTTGGTGATTCAGAATGTCTTTCTATGATTAGATTGGAAATAAAATCTTCCTCTCGAAAAGTTTTGATTACGTTCCCCCTTACATTTACTAAACGCAACCCTTTTTCGCTATCGTTTAGCAGGTACTTGCCGTTTTGCAATTGTAAAATACTCGCTGCAACCGATTGTTTTTTTCGGGTTTCTTTTAGTTCAAATAGGACTTTGAAATGATTTTTATTTTCATATAGGTGCAAAAAAGCACCCTCTTGATTGGTCGTAAGCACCAAAATTTCCCCGTTTTGATTGGTCGTAACCTGACGAACAATACCTTTGATGCCGCTTTCGGGGCTCGATAGATCAACCTTGAGCGTGCGATGGGTGTAGGGATCGAGCAAGTCAAAAAAAGATAATTTATTGCGATAAGTGATGAGTAGTTTGCCGCCTTTGCTCAAAAACAAGCGATCAATATTGTTGCCAGAGATATGATTGGGGTTATTAAAATCGTCGTTAAAAACTACAAATTCATATCCATCAAATTTATTTAATCCATTGGATGTCGCCATCCAAATGAAGCCATCTTTGGAGGATACAATGTTGGTCACCAATCGGTCTGACAAACCATCGTTCAGGCTATAAAATTTTGGAATAATAGTTGTATTAAGCCTTTGCGCAAAGACAGAAGGAAAATGGAATGCAACAGGAATAATTACAAAAAGGAGCCTCCAGCAATGTCGTGTTAGCTTATACGATGCCATGGGAAAAGGGTAGCTTTTTAATGAAAAAGTTTTATCGCACCAGTCGCTTATTATTTCTCAAAGTATTAAAAGTATTTGATAGTCAATTATTTGTCGTCGCTTTTATTAATCTTGTTGATTAACTCCATACGACTATTGATTTGAAGCTTTTTATAAATTTTTTTAATATGATCTCGTACCGTCTCTACTGAAATATCAAAACGATCGGCAATCATTTTGTAGCTTAAACCCTGGATTAGCCCCTTTGCTATTTGCTCTTGCCGGGGGGTGAGTGTATCACCTGCATCATCCTGGGCCTTTCGGGGGCTAAAATGCTCGATTACCTTGCGGGCTATAGCCGGCGACATATATGCCCCTCCGCGATATACGGTGACTAAAGCTTCTTTGATCGTGACCAAATCGGTACGTTTTGAAATATAAGATACCGCGCCTGCGCACAAAGCTTTGAACACTTTTTCCGAATCATCAGAAGAAGTTAAAATTAAAATATCCAATTCCTGGCGTCTTTCTCGGAGGTAGCGAATACCTTCCAAGCCAGAAATACCAGGTAGCCCGATATCAAGTAAAATCATGTCCAGCGCTAAATCATCATCTAATTGATTCAAAAAACCTTCTACAGAAGAAGCCGTCAATGCTACATGAATGTCCACCTGCTTGTTTAGAAAAGTTTCCAAGGTTTCGAGCACCAATGGTTCGTCTTCTATGATTCCTAATTGTATCCGACTCATAGATAAAAAAATGTTACAACGCTAATAATTAATTAAATAAACTTGCTCGATTTAAGGGAAATCTTGTTTTAATAGTAACCGAGGATTTTTAGAAACACCAATACAACAAGCGCAGTTCAACAATAATTCTGAATATTCCAACTAAGAGTATTGTACAAATATATATCTTTGATGGACATTCAGAAAAATGATAAAAAATAAATCGTTTTATTAAATCGGATAGAGCAATTTTTCTGATTTTGTGATGCAAGTTAAACAGAAATTTTGTTCAAAGTCAAGACTTGACGTAAACAATTTCAAATGAGTTATTCTCAAATCGTTTAAAAGTAAAATAATGATGTTGCGTTCAAAAATTGGCGGTATCGGTTATTACGTACCCGAAAAAATAGTAACAAATGCTGACCTGATGAAAGTGATGGATACGACCGATGAATGGATTCAGGAGCGCACGGGAATCAAGGAACGCCGGTACGGCAAAAAGCACAAAGAAACCACGACCACTATGGGGGCTCGTGCTGCAGAAATTGCTATTCAAAGAGCCGGTATTACAAAAGAAGAAGTCGATTTTATTATTTTTGCAACCCTTAGCCCTGATTATTATTTTCCGGGTTGCGGTGTGCTGCTTCAGCGTGAAATGGGTATTACTCATACCGAAATCGGAGCATTAGATATTCGGAATCAATGTTCAGGTTTTATCTATGGCTTGTCTATCGCCGACCAATTTGTAAAGACCGGAATGTATAAAAATATCTTGTTGGTAGGCGCGGAAATGCACTCGATGGGGCTTGATTTTACTACCGAAGGCAGGAATGTGACCGTTATTTTTGGAGATGGCGCAGGGGCCGTTGTCATACAGCCCACAGAAGACGAAAACAAAGGAATTCTGACCACTCATTTGCATTCTGATGGCACTTATGCCGAAAAACTCGCTTTTATCAATCCTGGCGCACATGGCGGTTATCATGCGAATAGGCTTGAAGAAAAAGTAGATTACGGCTACTCGGATGCTGAATATGGCGAGATGTTTATTAATGAGCATATGCTGGAGTCTCGACAGATATTTCCGAATATGGAAGGGCAGTTTGTTTTCAAAATGGCGGTGCAAAAATTCCCGGAAGTGATAATGGAGGCACTCAACAAAGTCGGACTGAAGCCTTCCGATATTGATATGTTCATCCCACATCAGGCGAATCTGCGCATCAGCGATTTTGTTGCCAGGAAAATGGGCTTGCGCGAAGACCAAGTCTGGAATAATATTCAAAAATATGGTAATACGACCGCCGCTTCGGTGCCGATTGCTCTTTGTGAAGCTTGGGAAGCAGGTGCGGTAAAGGATGGAGATTTGGTCTGCCTGGCGGCCTTTGGTAGCGGCTTTACCTGGGGTTCTGCGCTCATCCGCTGGTAATTAAAAAAGAGTTCTTCTTGCAATAAAAAAAGGTTTCCTTAGTTTTGATAACAAGGAAAACAGGTAAATTATGTTGTCAAAATACCTCGGCTTAGTTTTGGCTTTATTTTCTTGCATTGCGCTCGTCGCACAGCCCCCCATGTCGAAACAAGAATTTGAAAAAGAATATCAACGGAGAATCAAGCTGGAATATATTAATGAAGTTTATATCCCAATTGACTTAGCGGATGCTTTTGTCCAGCTGAATAAACTCATTGACGATAGTTCAAGGGCTAGTTTCAAATCCATGAGCGAAGAAGAAGCGGCTAGCAAATTATTTTTTGGCTTTGGTCGCTGGATGATTGTCAATTGGGGCTTTTACGAAGGCTCACGTTTGTCGCATTATATCAAGGAATTAGGTATTACATTTCCTGATGATATGGCACAATTTATCATGGTTTCTTACCATCGAAATTTGAATCGAAAGCCACTCGATGTAAAAGCACAGATCGAATATTATCAAGAAAAACGACGCAAAGAACACGAAGAACGCCTCTCAAAAGGTACGATTATCAAAACAGAAACCCGCGATAAAACAAAAGGCCAATAGCGTTTAGTTGCTTTCTTTTGTAAATCAACTCTTTTCAAATAACTCAGCTTTCCCATTTTTAAAAGCCCATTTTCCAAAAAATGGCGCAATAAAATTGTCTAAATATTAAGTCAAACAGACACTTAAAACGTTTCCAAAACAAAATTGAATTCAATATGAAAAAACACTTAATGCTGCTTTGCCTATTGGCAATGGCAATTATAACCTATGTTCCTACCAAAGGTCAAACCTTAGCTCCTGAAAAAGCTTTACAAAACTTAAAATGGCGTCCTGTAGGCCCAGCCAATATGGGTGGCCGCGTTACTGACATTGTCGGGATTCCTGGCGATCCTAGTACTTTCTACTTTGCGGCGGCTGATGGTGGCGTTTTTAAAACAACCAATGGTGGCGTGACCTTTGAGGCGCTTTTTACCGATCAAAAATCGTACAGCGTTGGCGCTTTGGCGATTGCTCCTTCTGACCAAAACGTGGTTTGGCTTGGTAGCGGCGAAGGCGATCCGCGCAATAGCGTAGGCTACGGACATGGCGTGTATCGCTCTACCAATGCCGGAAAGACTTGGAAACACTTAGGTTTGGATAAAACTGACCGCATTAAAAGGATTGTCGTGCATCCAAATGATCCTGATGTGGCTTGTGTTTGTGCGCTTGGGCGCGAATGGGGTGCAAATGAGGATCGTGGTGTTTTCAAAACGACCGATGGCGGGAAAACCTGGAAAAAAGTATTGTATTTGGATGAAAATACTGGTTGTTCGGATATTGCGATGGATTTGTCAAATCCTCGTATGATGTATGCCGGGATGTGGACCTTTCGTCGCAAGCCTTGGCGTTTTGATGATGGTGGCAAAAGTACAGCTTTGTACAGAAGCGAAGACGGCGGCGAAACTTGGGAAAAGATTGGCAAGGGCTTGCCAGAAGGCCCAATGGCGCGTATTGGACTTTCAATTGCGCAAAGCCAGCCAAATACCGTGTATATGATTACTGAATATCCGAATACAAGCGGTACGCTTTTCCGTTCTGATGATCGAGGCGATAGCTGGCGATTAGTAAATAAAGATCCGAATATTAACTTCCGACCCTTTTATTATAGCGATATTCGCGTTGATCCTAATAATCCTGAAATAATTTACTCATTATCAGGACGTTTGGTGAAATCTACGGACGGCGGTAAGACTTTCCGTACGATTGCTCAAGGTGTACATGGCGATCATCAGGCTTTTTGGATTGATCCTAAAAATTCTAACCGATTATTGAGCGGTAGCGATGGTGGCTATCAATTGTCTTTTGATGGCGGGGAAACCTGGGACATCATTAATAACGTGGAACTGTCGCAATTCTATCAGCTTTGGGTGGACGATCAGCAACCTTATAAAATTTATGGTGGTCTTCAAGATAATGGCACTTGGGTAGGAGCGAGTAATTCTTTGCATACGGCTGGCATTATGAAACGCCATTGGCTGGGTTTGGCTGGCGGCGATGGCTATTACGCAGTGCCAGTTCCTGGCGAAGAGCACGAGGTATATGCGAATTTGCAAGGCGGCGTCATTTTTCATATTGACACCCGTACTGGCAATACCCGGACGATACATCCTTACCCTGCTCGAACAGGCTCAGCGGGCGATGCAGTCAAAGATCATAAGTATCGTTTTAATTGGGACTCACCGATTCATGTTTCTCCTCATGATCCAAATACGGTTTATTTTGGTGGAAATGTTGTATTTAAATCGACGGATCGAGGCTATAATTGGGAAGTCGTTAGCCCGGATTTAACAACAAATGACAAGAGCAAGCAATTGACTTCCGGTGGCGAAATTTATCAGGATAATACCGCAGCGGAATTTCATTGCACCATTATGACAATTGAAGAATCGCCGATTCAAAAAGGGGTGATTTGGGCTGGAACAGACGACGGAAATGTGCAAATCACACGCGACGGTGGCAAAACATGGACAAATGTAAAGGACAATATCAAAGGCTTGCCTGCTTTTTGTTGGGTACATAAAATTCACGCATCTAATCACGAAGCGGGCACGGCCTTCGTTGCAATCGACAATCATCGTAGCGATGATTACCGCGCGCTTGCATTTATGACTACCGATTTTGGTAAAACCTGGATCAAGATAAGTGACGGATTGCCAATGGATTGGGTTTACACCGTTCGGCAAGACCCGAAAAATCCAAATTTACTATATGCTGGTATGGAGCATGGGATCTTCGCTTCTTGGGACAAAGGCAAAACATGGGCGAAAATTAACAATAATCTTCCTCCTGTGTCGGTACGCGAGTTGCGTGTGCAAGCGCGTGAAGGTGATTTGGTAGTGGCTACACATGGGCGAGGCGTATGGATTTTGGATGACATTCGCCCACTGCAAGAATGGGAGGGTACAAAAGGTCAAGACGTTGCACTGTTAAATCCTCGCCCTGCGATCCGTTGGAATATGGCTTCTCAGATGGAAAATTTAGGCGATCGAGTTTATACTGCTCCGAATCCTGAATACGGTGCTTATTTAAATTTTTATTTGGCAAAAGACCTTGAAGGTAAAGCAACGCTAGAAGTAATGGATGCCCAAGGAAATAAGGTACGAACCATGACCGATACCATTGCTAAGGCTGGCTTTAATCGAATGGTCTGGAACTTGCGCGCAGATGCAGGCACTCAGGCAAATGCAGGTGGTGGCGGTGGCGGACGTTTTGGCAATTTCGGGCCATTAGTTCAACCTGGTACTTATACTTTGGTTTTGAATGCAAATGGTAAAAAATTAGAAACAAAAATAGAAGTAAAAGCTGACCCTCGTATCGAAATGTCTTCTGATGATTATGAAGCCCAAGCTAAAGCAGTTGCTTCTTTGCAGGCTTTGATGTCGCAAACGCAAGAAATGATTCGCAGTACCGATAAAATTCTGGAGCAATTAAGTGATTTGAAAACGAAATTGCGCGATGCGCCGGATAAAGAAAAGTATAAGGCGACGGTCGCCAATGTGGATAAAGCTTTAGAAGACGCAAAAGCCCTGCAAAATCTATTGCGTCGACCGCCTCCAAGCATGAATTATAGACAAAGACCGGAGTTGCTTGAAGAAATTCGATCTTTAATGAACGCCATTGCTAGTGCAACTGCCAAGCCAGCCACCCAGCAAGTGGGGCGAATTACAGAATTGAAGGAGGAAACCGCTTCGGCGATAAGTTTGCACGATGAATTGATAAGTAAACAGATTACTGCTATCAATCAAGAAGTAGCGACATTGTCGCAGATTGTAGTAAAGACTTTGGGGAAACCTTGATTTATGCATTGAAATACTGGCAGTGGACAAAATTCATTTGTCCACTGCCAGTATTTCAATGCTGAATCACTTCTTCTGCCAGCGGCACATTTTCACTAATGACTTTTGGTACTTTTGGGCGAATGATGAGTCGCAACGACTGGTCATACGTGAAATAATTCCAAACCCAGTTGATGAATACAAATAGCTTATTTTTGACACCAAGCAAGGTAAATAAGTGTACAAACATCCAGACAAACCAGGCAAATGCGCCTTGGAAGCGCCAGAACGGCAAGTCCACAACTGCCAGGTGTCGACCGATGGTTGCCATCGAGCCTTTATCGTAATAAGAAAACGGCTTCAAAGTTTGCCTTTTTTGCAATAGGCTCAAATTTTTAACCAAATGATTGGCCTGTTGAATAGCAACTTGCGCTACTTGAGGCTGCCCTTTTGGGTATTTTTCTTCAGTCATAAACGCCACATCACCAATGGCGAAAATATTATTATAACCTTCTATCTGATTGAAGCGATTCACTTTGATGCGATTCCCCGAAGCAATTAAATCTTTAGAAAAACCTTCAATTTTAGCGCCACGAACGCCCGCTGCCCAAATCACCTTATTAGCTCTGAGCTTTGTATTATCATTCATGTGTACCCATTTCCCATCAAACGCTGTAACATACGTATTGAGTTTGATTTTTACATCCAATTCGGATAAAAACCGGTGGGCTTTCGCAGAGGCCTGTTCCGACATAGGGTTCAGCACACGGGGTGCGCCTTCAATCAGATGGATATCAATTTCAGCTATATTCAATTCAGGGTAGTCTTTCGGCAAAATAAATTTTTTCATTTCTGCCAGAGAACCAGCCACTTCTACGCCCGTTGGACCGCCACCAACTACCACAATATCAAGCAAACCTTGCCTCTCGTCATAATCATCGGTTGTCAATGCTTTTTCATAATCGTTTAAAATGCGATTGCGTAAATACAAGGCCTCAGCCACTGATTTCATTGGAATAGCCCGACCGGCTATCTCTTCGTTGCCAAAAAAGTTGGTTTCTGTACCCATCGCCAACACCAAATAGTCATATTGCAAGTCGCCTATACTCGTGTGAATGGTATGTGTATCGGCATCTACCGACTGTACTTCCGCCATGCGGATAAATACATTTTTTTGATATTGAAACAACTTTCGCAAAGGGAAGACGATGGAACTTGGCTCCAAACCTGACATAGCTACCTGATAAAACAGTGGTTGAAATTGGTGATAATTATTCTTATCGATCAATACAATCTGGAAGTCTTTATTGGAAAGCTTTCGTGCCAAGGTAAGCCCTGCAAAGCCACCACCTACGATGACGATGCGTTTTTTGTCGGATGCGGGAATATTGATAGTCATGGCAAAATAAAATTTGGTGACTAATAAACGTTTAAACATAATACACCCCAGTACGCGAAAAAGTTCTTTCAGCTACGCAAAAAACGACGAACGGTCGGAGCATAAATTTATTCGATTCTAATTGTTTGAATACCAGGTTTGTATTGCTGCTTAAGAAGTTCAATTAATTGATTGTAATAATTTTTATTTAATTGAAAATCAATAGATTCAATTTCCAAAATTAAAATTGGTAAGGACTGTTCTAATTTGAAGAAATCAAAATAGGTATGCTGGATTTGTAGTAAATATTCCGCCGAGATGTCCTTTTCAAAATGTCGACCGCGCTTTTGAATATTTTCCAATAATTCTGGTACGGAGCGATGTAAATAGACCAATAATTCTGGCTTTGGAAAGGAAGCATTCAGAATGTAAAATAAGCGCTGAAACAAGCGATATTCCTCTTCTTTCAAATTATTTTTAGCGAAAAGCAGGGTTTTTAGAAAAAAATAATCCGAAACGATAAACTGCTCAAAAAGACTCTGTTGCGCGATTTCTTCTTGCAATTGTTTGTGTCGCTCGGTCATAAAAAACAACTCTACAGCAAAAGCATAGCGCTCTGGATTTTCATAGAAATAAGGCAGGAAAGGGTTG
>JANRME010000227.1:0-8534 GCA_033761835.1 Saprospiraceae bacterium | reverse complement strand
TTAAATAAAGATAGAATTGAAATTCCAGCTATTAAAGGTGAAATGGGAATGAAAACATATTATATGTTTTCAATTGAACCCACTTTACTTTTAAAAATGGGTTTTGTTTTGCATAGGACTAAAGTTAATGAATCTGAATTTCCTACTTATCAA
Organism: Saprospiraceae bacterium; assembly: GCA_033761835.1. Lineage (GTDB taxonomy): Bacteria > Bacteroidota > Bacteroidia > Chitinophagales > Saprospiraceae > JADJNW01. The sequence continues at coordinate 8,381 of JANRME010000227.1, read as the reverse complement.
AGATTGCTTGTACCAAGTAGATTACCTAAAATTACCAAATTCATTGATGAAGGTGGCTACTTCCCTAACTCAATAATACTAAACTTCGGTAACAAAAAACATAAAATTCAATTTGAGCCAAATTCAAAATCTTCAGATTCTAATTCTTGTTTCGGTATTTTAAAAATTCCAAATAGCTATGGTATTGCCTATATTATAGATGGACAACATAGAGTATATGGATATGCAAACTCAAAATTTAAAAATTCAAATACAATTCCTGTAGTAGCATTTGAAAATTTGGATACAAGTGAACAGCTTAAAATTTTTATGGATATAAATGAAAATCAAAAAGCTGTCAGCCCTAGTTTACGTTTAGATTTAGAAGAAGATTTATATTGGGATTCAGATAGGGCTGATTCAAGAATTAAAGCTTTGCGTTCATCAGTAATTAAGGAATTATCAAATTCTCAATCTAGCCCACTTTTTGAAAAAATCTCAGTAGGAGAAGATAAAGCTATTTTAGCGTTTAAGCCATTTTCGACAGCATTATCAGTAAGTGATCTATTGCCAAGCGCAAAAGGAAATCAGTATACAGAAAATGCCTTAAAGTATTCCTTATATGATATTTCAAATTATGATCATAATACAGAAATGCTTAATTGTAGAAAAAAAGTTGTTCATTTATTAAGTTTATGTTATGATTATGTAGAACAAGAATATCCTAGTATTTATAATGAAGATAAATCATTTATCCTATCTAATAGAGGAACTTATGCTTTCATTTGTTTAATTGATAGCCTAAATAAATACTTAATAGATAAAAATAAAATCACAAGAGATATAGATAATGAATCTCGTTTTGCCAATATAAAAAAATATCTAAAAGCTTTATTAGATTATTTAAAAAATGAAATTCCCCAAGAAGAGAAAGAAAAACAATTAAGCTTATTAGGATCAGGTGCTGATGTCAAATGGTTACGATTCTTTCAAAGTATAGTTAATAAGAAATTCTATGAATATTATCCTAATGAACTCATAGATTGGAACGAAAGACAAGATGAAGAGCTTCAAAATAAAGGACGTACTTTAGGTATAGATATTGAAAAGAAAATGAAATCAATTGTTTTAGATAAAATGAAAACAATCTATGGAGAAGACTGGGAGTTAGAAATTAATAGTATTAAGCGGGCGTGCCAGACTCGAGCGGAAGAAGAAATGGAAAAATACTATAAAGAAGGATTGAACAGAAAAAGCATACATTGGACAGAAATGTTTAATATTAATGACTATAAAACAATTATAGAAAAGTATTGGACAAAAGCACCAGTAAATAAAGAAAATGATTTTAAAACTTTTGAAAAAGAATTTGCAATTGATATAGGTGAAGGATTAGGAAGTAAAGCTAAAGGATTAAAATGGATCTCTTTCTTTAATTCTTATAGAAATTTGTGGGCTCACGAGGGGACGAAAGAAAAAAGACTTAATAAAGAAGAAGTAGAATTTATTCAGAAGATACACAATCATTTTTATAAATAAAATCCCCTAGCGCCGGATTGCATCCGGTGGTTATCATTCATTGGTCTTAGACCGATATAATAAAGTGTATAAAGTAAATCACTGGACGCAGTCTCCGATCAAATCGGAGTAAGCGCAGCGATAGTGTGATGAATAAGTTACGCAGCAAGATAATCATCCAATACCATTATCTCCAGTTCCTTCACGACCTGTAGTCTTTTATCATTGGTAAGGAATGCCTGGCAGCCTTCCTGCAAGGCGACTGCCAACTGAATAGCATCGGGTGTGCGTAGCTGATTGGATTTATATTTGGCACGAAGTTCGGCTGCGCGTATGGCAACCGTGGTATCCAGGGAGATGGTCGTTAAATGGTGGCTGTGGAGTAAAAGATCGGTATATTGCTGTTGTAAAATGGATAATTGTTTTTCAAAAGGATGCACCAACACTTCGGTTAAAGTGATGGTGGAAGTGATCGCGTGTAAAGTTCCTTTATCAATTTCCTGAAAAACAACATTCACCAATGCCGAATAGGAGGGATTCGCTTCCACAAAATAAATAATTGGAGCTGTATCCAATGCAATGCGGGAAAAGCCTTGGAGTTTCAATTGTAAATTATTTAATCCCATTCGGAGCGGAGTTGATTGATATGGACTTGTGCGTCTTCTTCGAGTGCATAGGGTTTGCCTGCTCCTGCGAATTCCATCACGCTGTGCAAAGGTGTCGTATCTTGAGGTTGGGCAATGGTTTCATCTACGAGCAAACGAATCAACTCCAGTCGCTCTTGCATGGAAAGATGTTGTAGGTAGGTTTGATAAATAGTTTGAATACTCATAATTTTGGCTTTGTTGGATTAACATTCAAATATAAGAAAAAGTGCAAAAGAATAAAGGGAAAATTCGTAAAAATGGGGCGGATATTGGGAAATTTTATTGTGGATATTTACAAGGTGAATCAATTTATAAAAGAATAAATTGCAGAACAAAATCCAGCGATAGCAGAGATAATAATGAGAAAAGAAAAGGAAATTCCAATAACGGAGGAAGATTTGCAATACATTGTGGCGGATGAATTTGAACAAATTATGGATTTAGCGCTGCACAATTCCTTCTGTTCCAAGTGCCTTGGGAAGCATCCGGTGGAGATGATTGATTATCACTTATTCCTGAATGATTTAAATGATGTGGTTTTTAAAGGAAAGTGTAAGTCCTGTGAGGGCAATATTGCACGATATGTAGAAATAGGAGAACAAGGAAAATTTCGGATGCGAACAGAAGTTGTAAAAGAAAGGAAACGTAGGTTATAAAGCGCACTATTACGCCCTTTCAGGGCTTGCTACGATCTATCATTTTATTCGCGAAGGGCGTTGCCCCTCGCTAGATGGATTACGCCCCTTCAGGGCTACACAATGCCCCAGCCCTGCAGGGGCGGGATCACATAAGGATGGGTGCAGCCCGTCTGACGGAAGCATACACTACTAACCCAGCCCTGCAGGGGCGTAATAGTTTCGTTATGGGACAATCATTAGCGAAGGGCGTTGCCCCTCGCCAGATGGATTCCGCCCCTTCAGGGCTACACACTACCCCAGCCCTGCAGGGGCGGGATATTAGAAGGATGGGAGTAGCCCATCCGACCGAAGCATACATCACTAACCCAGCCCTGAAAGGGCGTAATATCTCAGCGATGGGACAATCACTCGTACAAAATTACCTTCACATCGTATTCGGTACCAAGTACCGGCAGCCGCTCATTCACCCACCGGTGGAGCAAGAATTACATAGTTATTTAGGAGGCATCTGCAACAAATTAGAATGTCCGGTCATCAAAGTAGGAGGTTATACCGATCATATTCACATTCTATGCAAACTCTCTAAAAAAATAGCCTTGATGAAGCTGGTAGAAGAAGTCAAATCGCACTCTTCCAAATGGATAAAAACAAAAGGGGAAGGGTATGAAAATTTTTACTGGCAAGATGGTTATGGTGCTTTCTCGGTGAATCCTTCGCAAGTGGATACGGTAATAGCGTATATCGCCAATCAGCACGAGCATCATAGCAAAAAGACCTTTCAAGAGGAATATCGAGCGTTTTTGAAAAAGTATCAAGTAGAATATGACGAGCGGTATGTTTGGGATTGATTATATCGCTCTCTCAGCTATTAGATAACGAAATCACTGGACACCGTCTCCGCGATAAAATCGGAACAAGCGCAGTAATAGTGTTCTAATTAAAGAAAGTCATACCTTTATCAAGCAATTCCTATTTTTAAAAAACCGTATTTGAGAGCAAAATGGATCAGCCAATCATTGACCAGCACTATATCATAGAAAAAAGAATTGCCCAAAGTGGTTTTAAGATGAGTGAATGGACTTATATCGTACTTAAAGATTTTCCAACGGAGTTGAAAGGCCGCAACGGCAATGTGCGCGTGCGTGGATGGATTGATGCGTATGAACTGAAACATTATAATTTGTTGCCGATGAAGGAAGGCGGGATGATGTTGCCCTTGAAAGCAGCTGTGCGCAAGAAAATCGGCAAAGGGGTAGGGGATACAGTGCATATAATATTATATGCGGATGAGTCGCCGTTGGTGATTCCAGATGATATATTAGTTTGTTTAATGGATTCGCCGAAAGCGTATGATTTTTTTGTATCCTTATCAGAAAGTAATCAAAAATATTATATCGATTGGATCGAAGCAGCAAAAAAAGTGGAGACAAAAGCAGAAAGAATTGTAAAAATGATAGAGCGTTTGGAGAATGGATTGAAGTTTTATGATTGGGTGAGGGAAGAGTAGAGATATGAAAGTGTGAAATTGCCCTCCCACTCCGAGGAGTAGGACGATTTCTTACGATTTAAACAAATTCAAACCTTTATATTTGGATCTGCATTATTTAGTGAATTGCTTCTAAGAATTATTGGAGTATGAAATGGTTTGGTTATTTCCTGGTTGTGCTGCAATTATTGCAGACGAGTTGTACCGGACAAGCGCCGCTTTCGGGCAAATTGCAATTAACCTCGGATGATGCATGGGCGAACATGATTTATTTGATACAACCGCGCAGCTTAGATGAAGTCGCGTCTAATTTTACCGGGCAAGTCATTGATTCTGCGCAAGTAAGAGCAGATGGAAGCTTTGTTTTTGCAAAATTGCCAGACGCGCCCGATCCGATTTTACTGGAATTGGCAGTGCAGAAAAAAGGAGAACGTTTTGTCAATCGTTTGGAAAATGAAAATCTTGCCACTGCAAATTACGTTCCCATCGTTTGGAAAAATGGATGGCGACTCCAAGTAAAGACTGCGATTGCAACGTTTCAAAGCAGTTTCAATATTGAAAATCCGACGCCTGAAAATGCGGCATTGCTGGAGTTGAGAGACATTCGGCAAAAGGCTTTTCAGCAATTTATTGCAAAAAATAATTCAGATGAACACGATGAAACGAAACTCCTGGAAGCGGAAGCGGCGCGATTGAATTTTCAACGAGCTTTAATGGATTTTGCGCAAGCGACTGATGAACTGCTGCCTGCGCTGGTCGCCATTCGCTGGGTGAGTCCGAATAATGATTATGAAAGAATCCCGGAATTTCTGGTTGCGCAATGTCAATAATGTCAAAAAAATTACCCAAATCTTCCCTGGGTGATACAATTATGTAATAAAAGCAATCCAACAAACTTACCCGTGTTAAAAGGCGACTTATTGCCCGATGCACCGCTGCCCATGCTTGCGGGCGATACGATTGCATTATATCAATTAATAAAAGGCAAAAAGCTTACAATATTGGACCTTTGGGCTTCCTGGTGTGCGCCTTGCCGCCGCGAAAACCGAAATTATTTAGTACCCTTATGGGAAAAACATCATGGAAAAGGATTTGAAATTATAGGCTATGCCTTGGATGCGAGTGAAAACACCTGGAAAAAAGCGATAGAAACAGATGGAGCGTACCGTTGGTTACACGCCTCGCATTTGCAGGGCGATGATGCGCCCTTGCTGGAAACCTTGAGAATACAGACGATTCCGGCTAATTTTATACTGGATGCAAATGGAAAAGTCCTTGCCAAAAATTTACACGGCGAGGAATTGGTTCAATTTGTTGAAAATTATATGAAAGAATGAATCAAGATCGGAAGACAAAATATGAAGCGTGATTCGGATTATTTTAACGTGAGCGATGGATAAAAATAACCCGTCAGGGCTTATGGGTCGGTGGAAGAGATAAGAAATTTCTGTGCTTGCTCCGTTAAGAGTTTAACTACTCTTATTCGTAATTCACTTTAATTTATTAATGCAAAATTATTATACACTATTCACCTTTTATAATACCAATTCCTGAAACAGTTTTTCCAGGGTAGCATCCAAATCAGCAGCAAAACCAGGATGCGGTCGGGAGGTTTGCAGGGAAGCGCTGCGCACCGCAGTCAACCAGCGGAAGCGTTCTGGAACATCCAAAGATGCAATCGGACCGCCGTTTTGAGCGCCTGTACATATTTTTTCAAAAGCTTCTAAATGTTCTTGTAAAGTTTCCAGATCAGTTTCTGATTCAAAACCCCGTATTTTATCTTTATTAATATGATAGCGTATTTTGATATAATTCGCTCGTTTTGAAAATAAAATAACCCCGACGTTGATAAACTCTTCACGCTCAACGTTTGGCACATAACGAATCACAGCATATTCATATAAGTGTTGCTCTGGCATCTTGCGCTGCTTTTATAAAAATATCGGCGTTATTTAATCTTGTTGTAATAAATTGTGTATAAATATGTCTGATATTTTCAGGTGTTTCTGTTATATCATTCCAATGTAACCAATCACCGGGAATCCATGATATTAACTCCTGAATTTTATCGAAAGTTAATATTTCTTTATAGGCGATATTAATTTCCTCTAATTTACTTGCTTTTGGCAATAAAACATGATTCTTTATTTGTGAAAAAGGACTCAAAGCCGCGCGCTCCCAATCGCCCCAGGCATGATGAAAATATAAAGATGCGCCGTGATCAATGAGCCATAACTCTCTGTGCCACAGCAACATATTTGTGTTTCTGACCGTTCGATCCACGTTGGTCAGCAAAGCATCAAGCCATACAATTTTAGATGCTGTCTCCGCATCAACCGAATGTACCACCGGATCAAATGTAAAAGCGCCCGATAAAAAATGCAGCCCAAGATTCAGTCCGCGACTGGATTGTAATAAATCCTGGATTTCTTCATCGCCTTCGGTGCGTCCAAAAGCCTCGTCCAAATTGATAAAAACGATTTCCGGCACTTTCAATCCCAGGATTCTGGCGATCTCTCCACCTATTAATTCAGCGATAAGCGCCTTTGTACCTTGCCCCGCCCCTCTGAATTTCAGCACATATTTAAAATCATCATCCGCTTCCGCCAGGGCAGGCAGAGAGCCGCCCTCCCGCAAAGGCATAATGTATCGAATAACATTTACGGTTCGTAATTCCATTCTTGCTGCTTTGGGAAGCAAAGGTACGCACTTTATAATAAAATGGATGCCAACGCAGGTGGAACTGAAAGATGGATACCTCAGAGTCCAAAATGTTTTATAAAGTCCTCTCTAAAACTTTTATTATGCTTGATATATTTTAATACATATTCTTTTAGTTGTGATTCACTTATATGGTTAAGCAGGTTTTTTAGTCCTAAAATTTTAGAGCGTTTACGTTTATGTAATTCCGCATCGCGGATATAATAAAGCACGGCGACTAAATGTTTGCAATGCATCCCCCAATCATAAGGACAAGTGCAGGTGCTTTGGATTATTTCGAAGTCATCATCCATTTTTACATATACTTCATATTCTTCTGTGCCAGCTACAATTGCACTAAATTCTGTTTTGTCAAACTGTTCAATATCAATAACTTGGTCGTATTCATAATAATCAAAACCACGATCAAGAATTTTTTTTTCAATATGTGATTCAAAATTATAGACATTCATAACATTATAAAAAAGTGATAATGTGGATAACTGTTTAAAGTTGCTGCTAAAATTAATCAAATAATATCATTATTTTGTTCTTACCTTTAAATAATCCAGTAAAAATGACTCAGTCAGCCTATATAGTCAGAAATGCCAAACTTAGTGAATTTGAAGCAATCGGGAAATTGATGGTGCAAGTTTATTCGCAATTGGAAGGTTTTCCAAGCGCAGAAGAGCAACCCAATTATTATAATATGCTTGCCAATATTGGTGATTTGACAAATAAACCTGCAACGGAGCTTCTGGTTGCGGTCGACTCGAATAATGTAATAGCGGGTGGCGTGGTTTATTTTAGTGATATGCAATATTACGGCTCCGGCGGAACGGCTACCAAAGAGCAAAATGCTGCCGGTTTCAGGTTATTGGCGGTCGATCCTTCGATAAGAGGGCAGGGGATTGGTAAATTATTAGTAAATGAATGTATCCGAAAAGCAAAAGAAAAAAAACTTTCGCAAATTATTATTCATACCACTATGGCGATGCAAAATGCCTGGAAAATGTATGAAAATATAGGCTTCCGAAGGTCAGAAGATTTGGATTTTATACAAGAGACATTGCCTGTTTTTGGATTTAGATTACAATTATTATAAGAATATGATGTTTGAAATAAATAAATTATTGGCAAACCTCTTGTACTTTACCAGTTTTAATCTTTTCCCAAATCGATTGCTGCGTGCCTGACTGTTGGGTTAGACCCGACTTTAAGAGGTGTACTTTTTGTTAGCTGCCTTGCATCCTTTTTTCTTGTGGTGGGTGGCTGTCTGAATTAATTTTGAAGTGCTGAATTTTAAATTGACCGAAAACCCGTCTGTCCTAAAATATTGTTAAACCGTCTAAATTTGCTGGGATCTTAAATTGTCTTGTCACCGCGTAGTTTAAGGAATTATAATGTTGTCAA
>JANRME010000226.1:0-18225 GCA_033761835.1 Saprospiraceae bacterium | reverse complement strand
AGCATTGAACAATCGGATGATTATCATGGGACGCAGATTGCCGATCCTTATCGCTGGCTCGAAATAGATACTGCTGCGGATGTGGAGGCTTGGGTACAGTCCCAAAACTCTGTTACATTTGATTATTTATCAAAAATTCCTTATCGCAAGGATATTGCTGATCGCTATGCCGATCTATTTAATTTTGCTAAATATTCCGCGCCATTTCGGGAAGGAGAATATTACTTTTTTTACAAAAATGATGGTTTGCAAAATCAATCGGTGATTTATGTTCAAAAAGGATTAGAAGGTACACCAGAAGTATTAATTGATCCCAATCAATGGTCGAAAGATGGTACAACCGCTATTTCATTGCTCGGTGCAGATAAAAATGCCAAGTACATGGCTTTTACGATTCAAGAAGCAGGCTCTGATTGGCAACAAATTCGTGTAATGGAAATTGCCACTAAAAAAGAATTGCCGGATGTGCTCAAATGGGTTAAGTTTTCTGGCGCTTCCTGGTATAAAGATGGCTTTTTTTACAATCGCTACCCTGAACCGATCAAAGGCGCCGAATTATCAGGCAATAATCAATATCATTCTATTTTTTATCATAAAATTGGCACCGATCAATCTCAGGATAAATTGATTTATCGGGATGACGCTAATCCGAATCATTATCATTTCGGCAATGTGACCGAGGACAATAAATATTTTATCATGTATAAGCAACCTGGTACAGATGGATTTGCAACTTATTATAAAGATTTAGAAAAAGATACGCCTTTCAAAATTCTTTTTGATGGATATAATAATAAAAGTTCGGTGGTACATAATATTGGTATAAAATTTTTAGTGCTAACCGATATTGATGCGCCTAATTATCGCCTGATCGAAGTAGATATTAATAAACCGAGTAAAGCAAATTGGAAAGAAATTATACCGGAAGCCGAAAATTTATTACAAAATGTAACCACCGGCGGCGGTAAAATGTTTGCTAATTATTTAGTAAATGCCACGGATCGTTATTATCAAATGAATTATGAAGGTAGCGATAAAAAAGAGATTCAGTTACCAGGCTTAGGAAGCGCCGGGGGCTTTGGGGCTTATGAAGAAGATAAAGTTTTATTTTATACATTTACGTCATTTATTTACCCGAATACGATTTTTAAATATGATCCTGCTACCGGAAAATCGGAAGAATTCTTTAAATCGGAATTAAAGTTTAATCCACAAGATTATGTGGAAAAACAAGTTTTTTATAATAGTAAGGATGGTACGAAGGTGTCGATGTTTATTGTACATAAAAAAGATATAAACTTGGATGGTAATAATCCGACTTATTTATATGCTTATGGCGGATTTAATGTAAGTATGACGCCGTTTTTTAGCACGACGAATTTGATTTTATTAGAGAATGGTGGTGTATATGCCTTGCCAAATCTGCGTGGTGGCGGCGAATATGGTGAAGAATGGCATAAAGCAGGGATGTTGGAGAAAAAGCAAAATGTTTTTGATGATTTTATAGCGGCAGGTGAATATTTGATTAAAGAAAAATATACTTCAAAAGAAAAATTGGCGATTGCGGGCGGCTCTAATGGTGGCTTGCTCGTCGGTGCAGCTATGACGCAACGTCCTGATTTATTTGCAGTTGCATTCCCTGCGGTAGGCGTGATGGATATGCTACGTTATCACCAATTTACAGTTGGCAAAGGCTGGATTCCCGAATACGGATCGAGCGAAGACCCCGAGCAATTTAAATATTTAGTAAAATATTCACCTTTACATAATTTGAAAAAAGGAGTTAAATACCCCGCTACGATGGTGACGACTGCGGATCACGACGATCGGGTTGTGCCGGCGCATTCGTTTAAATTTGCAGCTAAATTACAAGAATCGCACGAAGGTGAAAATCCAGTTTTGATTCGCATCGAAACCAATGCTGGACACGGCGCAGGTAAGCCAACGGCAAAGATTATTGAAGAACAAGCCGATATTTGGTCGTTCTTTTTTTATAATACGAATTCGCCGGTGAAATATCAGGTGAAGGGTTGATAAGCTGATTGGAGAATGGGGTAATGGGAGGAATGGATTTTTCATTACCCTATTTTAAACTTTATATTAAATATAATGAATACAAAAATTGAAACCCAATTTAAACGTATTGATGCGAAATTATTACAATTACTAAATGAATTGAGTCAATATTCGGATGAAAAATTAAATAGCAAACCTTCGCCCGATACTTGGTCGACGCTTCAGGTGATCCATCATTTGATGCTGGCAGAAAATCTTTCAGCGAAATATATTCAGAAAAAATTGAGCTTTAATCCTCCATTAAAGAATGTAAATATTTTGACAGGGATACGTATGATAGTTTTACAAAACTATAATTTATTGCCTATCAAGCTAAAAGCGCCTAAGAATGTCAGTGTGGAAAATTTGCCAGAGCAATCTACGTTTGCCGAGGCCTCTCAAGAATGGTTGGCGCAACGTGCTGCGCTTCGGGCATATCTTGAAACCCTACCCGAAGAAATTTTCCGTAAAGAATTATACAAGCATCCCATCGCCGGAAGGCTTAGTTTATATGGAATGCTTGCATTTTTTGAAGGGCATTTTGATCGCCATTTGAAACAAATTCATCGCATTTTAGCAAGCTAAATCCTTATTTCACTTTCAAGCGGATTCCTTCCGAATGGCTCGCAAACTCCGGTGCATACATACACTGAATGCTGGTGATGCCATTAGAAAAATCGCCTTTATGTACCACTCTTAAAGGATATTCAAATACATAAGTGCCTCGTGGTAAATAATCTATGAAGAAATTAGTTGCTACATCGCGGGTGCTTTCGTAATAACCCAAACCGCCCTGCCAACGGTAGCCACTCAGCACATTGATCGGCTCCAAGCCACTGGCGCGCATATCCTTGAGATGAACGAATTCCATATCACGATCTACTCGCAACTCGATTCTTACAATTAATTTATCGCCCGGCTCAAGGGGATCTTTTTCTGTGATACTTTTTAAAACAGGACCTTTGTCGCTATTTTCTTCTCTAAATACTTGTTTTACAATGTTCAAAGGCGTTTCCTTGAAGGTTTTGATCTTGTCCAAATCCTCAAAATACTGCCAATACATACTGCCCCAAGCCACTGTTTTATTTGGATTTTTAACTTTCACGATTGCCATGTCGGCGCTGATTTTATTGCCATCCCAATTGGTTTTGAAATAGCCTGTGCCCGACTCGGCGCTTTGCTGCGCGGTTGCAATTTTTTCTTTATTTTCTTTTTTCTTCAAATTAGAGAAAGAAATGTCCACTTGCTCCGTATCCGAAAGCCATTCGCTGCCATTCATCAGCAAAGCATAAACAGCGGCCGCGGTTGCTTTTGTTGTTTCCCAGCTATTTGTTTGTTTGTTTTTCAATAGCCAAATCCGCATTTCATCAACAGAAGCCATGTCTTTAGCGATTTCTGAAAACACCTCGATCATTAATGCTTGACTTTCAATCGGCATCTGGTACCACCACCAGCCGGTATTGAATTTCCAATACATTCCAAGTTCTTCATTGCGCAGGGCTCGTTCCCGCAAGGATTTGACGATTTTTTCTGCGGAAGCGGGTTTATTATAACGGTGCAAAGCCAAGGCCAGCAAGCCTTCTTCATAGAAATCTTTATTTAACCAATATTTTTCGGCTTGACCGAGGAAATAGTCGCTTGCTTTCGCAGTAATCTGATTTTCAACTGGAAACTGTTGGAAAAAGCTGCGGGCGTATAGGTAATGAATCGCAATATTGCTCAAATGGTCGTCTTCCCACTTGGCATCGCCTTCTTTCACCATTTTTTCTAACTCGGTGTAAGCTTCTGCTAATTTATTGTCAATAAATTGAATAGACTTGCCAATAATTTGATATGCAACAGGATTGTCTTGTAAATTTCCGGCATTGAGTTTGTCCAAATGTCCAAATCCTTCCACCAGATATTGCGTGATATACCAATTGGTGCGACCATCGGGAAACCAGGAGAAGCCGCCATCTTCTTGCTGGCGCTCGGCGATTTTGTTCAAAGTCGCGGTTTGTTCTTGACTCAGGCGCATCAAATCAAACAATACGCCAATATTCTTGCGTTGTTGGGCTTCGCTTTGTGCATCCAGCACCCAGGGCGTTTCCTCAAGCAAGGCACTTTTCAATTCCTGATTTTTGCTCAGATTGCTTTCCAATGCATCCGTGTTTTTCCAGCGTTCAAAAACCTGCTTGATTTTTGGTGTCGAATTCGCCACGGAAGCCGCGAGGGCATTGGCGTAGTAGCGATTAAACACTTGTTCGATACAATCATAAGGATATTCCATCAAATAAGGCATCGCTTGCACCGCGTACCAGACTGGATTGGACGTGAATTCCAGTGTAATCGAATGATTTTCAAGCGTCTTAGAAGTGTTATTTTTCAAATTTTGTAAAGTAAATTCTTTGGTTTGACCCGAACGAAGCGCCATCGGCAGGGTTTCGGTCACGAGCATTCGATTGGTCAGAATCGGCAAACTACTTTCTTCACCGTCAGCAAAGCTACCCGCTTGCGCTGTGACGCGCCAGGTCAATGCAGTAAGCTCACTTACAGGGATTTGCAAACGCCATTCCGCAGGAGCGGATTGACCGGCTTTCGCAGAAAAGTCGAGTTCGGTTTGTTTTAATCCCAATTGCTCCGCCACTGGCTGCATGGTCGCAGCATCGAATAATTCCAAACGAATTTTACCAGCCAAAGTTTGTTCTGATAAATTCGAGACCTTCGCTGTAAAATACAACTCGTCGCCCTCGCGCATGAAACGCGGCGGATTGGGCAATACCATCAATTCTTTTTGGGTGACGATTTCGCGCTGCGTTGCCGCAAATTTCAAATCTTTGGTATGCGCAAATGCCAGGAATTTCCAGCGGGTCAGCGCTTCATTCATCGTGAATTTGATAATCATATTTCCTTCTGCATCGGTCTGTAATTCCGGAAGGAAGAATACAGTTTCCTTGAGGTTGGTGCGGATGGGCTGCGGCGCTGGTTTAGCTATTTCCGTTTCAGGTGTAGCAACAGTAACAACTTCAGCGAGTTCTACTCCAGCAGCTTTACCTTTCAAAAGATTCGCTTCTTCAGGATCAAAAGTTGCGACTTGATCTGCCATTAATGGTGCAGGCATCGCCGCTGACCTTTGCACCAAGCCATTTGCATAAAAACCGCCACCGATATAATAATCAAACCAGTTTAAATTAGGATATGCGCGGTCAGTATATTGAACACTGGGTTGCCAGTCTCTGGCTCTCAGATTCAGATTATCCGTACTAAATAAATTCGCGCCCCAGTTTTCACGAGGATTGTAAAAATAAGGATAAAACGATTGCGACCAGTCATTCGGAGCAGCGAGTGCGTCGAGCGAGGCATCGTACATCGCAGCCACCATTTCAGCAGCAACGCGTTCCTTTTGCGGGCCGCTGATTTTGATGCGCCATTCTTCTTCTTGTCCGGGCTTCAGCTTATCGCGGAAAGTGCTGTATTCAATCGTCAAATCCTTGTTCGACCAGGGTACTTGCACAAAGCCCTGCTGATTGAAAAAGCGATTGAATTTTACAAAACTTATTTCATAACCGAAATTTCCTCGATCGGCTTCATTTACAGTGTAATTAACTGTTTCCCAATTATTAATATGTAACCAACGACTATCATTTGATGTATTTCGATTGCTTTGATCATACAAAATATGCAACGGCGCTTCGCTCGATGCCAAGTGTAATTGCATTTGCTCGCCCAGCTCGAAAACTTGCTTGTTCAATTGCTGCCATTGCAAGGTATAAGCTGGAATCTGGCGGGTTTGCGCATCATACAAATCAAAAAATTTGGTCACTGTGATGGCTTTGCCGTTGGCGTCTTTCGTATCAAGCGTGATGGCGTAATGCCCTACATCCCAGTTGCGCATATTCAATTGGAGCGAATCTGCTTGATTTGTATCGAATTGAATATTATAAATTTCTTGAATCTTTTCCCAATTCTGGGGTTCATTTTCATCCTTGAAAGCGTAATGCGGGAATAGTTTATAAAATTGATCTTTGCTTAAAATAGTACGATCCGGTTGTTCCCAATAGCGTTCGATGAAGCTGCGCTCCGGTTGTTTGAGTCGGTGAATCTTAATTGAGCCTTGTGCCGGCTCGGGTTGCCCGTCGAGATTGGTCGTAGAAATTTTTATAGCAGGCGAATTATTCCTGTCAATACTTTCGGCAATTTTCAGATCCGCTTGCAAAGTCAGATAGCCTAGATTTAATATTTTTTCTGCGGAATGCGTTTCTCCAGTAATATCAATCACATCCGCCGCTATTTTAAAAATAAACATCGGATTTCTACCCTTGTCCACCGTTGGGTCGGCAAGTGCTGTGAAATCAATGACAAATTCGCCATTTTCATTGGTTTTGGTTTCGCCATTAGCGATTTCCGTTGCCCCACTGAAACGAGGATAGCCACCGCGCCGCCAGAGCCACCAGGGCTCCCAGGGATATTGCACTTCGCGGGTCACGCGATAGCGCACGGTCGCGCCGTCCACATTACTACCAGCATATGCTTTCGCAATACCTTTTACTTGTGCCTGGTCGCCAAGCGCGTAGCCTTTATCAAGTGGTTGCATGACCACTTCAAATTTTGGACGCTTGTATTCTTCCACACTAAAATAAACCTCGCCTTCGTCGGTGTCGGCGTCAAGGTGCATTTGCCCAAGCAATCCGCTCTTGGGTGCAGTGAAAGTGCCATTTAGCGTACCAAATTCATTGGTGCGTAATGTCAATCTATTTACTTCTTGATAATTTACATCATAAAATGTAATATTTACATCATGATTTGGTAGAATGCGCGGCATTCCATTAGCATCCTTTTCGGTAATTAGCGCTTTGAAGTAAATCGTTTGCCCGGGGCGATAAATCCTTCTGTCCAAGAAAAAGTGTGCTTGGGTATGTGATTCCCTTTCAGAAGAATAGTAAGCATAATTATAATACGAACGCTTAGAATATAATTTATCATTACCCTGTGTCAGTTCTATAGAAAAATTTGTTTCATTCGGTAGGTTCGTACGAATAAAGCCATTGCGATCGCTCGTGTACTTGCCAAGGCTCTGCGTTTTATCAATATTTTTACCATCAATATAATAAGAGGAAGTTTGAAATGCTTCCATTTGTACGCCTGACTGCGGCTCGCCGCTGTTGCGATTCACTATTGCAAACTCATAACTTCCTCCTTCCAGGTGTCGCTGCATATAGGCCAAATTGGAAACCTGCGTAAATAAATAACCTGCTGCACCACCTTTGCTGCTGAATTTTTTATTATCAGAAGCTAAAATAGCATATTGCCCAAGTGGTAAAGCATCTATTGCAATTTCGGTCGAATGGTTTTGGAAATCGCCGTCATCTGGCAGCTTCACCGACCAATCCTTGATTTTTTTGAGTTTTAACAAGAATGCAAGGGCTTCCTCAGGATTGAGCTCTTTTAATTTATTCTCATCTTTTTCGCTCAGTTTCACTGCACGAAGATATACCTGTGGCACATTGCGATACCGCACCAACGCCAGCGATGCTTGATTCGTCAAGCTGACTTCCTCTGTTTGCAGACTCAAGGATTTTTGCAAAATCTGCGAACGGAGCCATTCGCACTGGCTTGCGCCGAAGGTTTTGGGGTAATCCTTGATACACTGATCACAAATAGCTTTTGCTTTTTTATAACTCAACCGATAGGCTTCGTTTGCTTCATCAGGTTGAAATTTCTGACCTTGTTGAAAATGATAGTACGCAATTCGATAAGTAATCTCTGATGCAGATGGGTGTTGCTTGTGCCGATTCAACAAGCGATCGAGCGCCGCCAAGTATAAAGAATCTTTATTTTGTAAAATTGAATTATCATAAACAAATTGTAATCGCTTCAAATCTACGTCAATCAAGGCTTTGGGGTCTTTATTCCCATCATGATATTGTAATAATTTTTGAAATAATAATAATACCTGGTATTTAAATGATTCTTTATCTTTTGTATCAAAAATAAAAAGCGAGAAATAGCGCGTATCCGCAAAAGCTTCTTCCTGGTCAATATTAAATTGGTAAACGGGTTCATTGAGATAGGAAGCATCATTCGAAAAATGTGCGATCGCCCGATGTGCCAAAAAATCATAAAGCGTAGGCCAAAGCCCGGTACTATTTTCACCTTTGACAGTAATCGCATCAAAATCGCTCAAAGGCGCTTGTTTGCTGCGTTCATCCTCTAAAGAAATGAGATAAAGCTTGGAGCTTTCGGTCATTAGTTGCTCGGCGCTCCAGGTTTGGATGCTATCGGGTACAAAATCGGCAGTATTGGTTCGAGATTGAATACGCCAGCGATTGCGGTCGAGATAGCTTCGATACATTTCCGCGAGGATCGATTGCAAGATAGGTTTGACTGGAAAATCAGCATTTGCCATTTCATTTTGCAAGCGAGCAATTGATTTTACATCCCCATCTTCTTCGATCTGACTTTGATATTTTTGCTGATAGATGAGTGTTTTAATGATCTGAGAAGGGTTGCTCTCGCGTTTAGCTCGGGCGTAGAGTTTGTCTACTTCTGCAAGTGCGGATTGCGGCAATCCTTGTTGTTCCAGAGAGTCAATCAGCTTCCAATCGGTTTCGTAAGTATTTTTTGCAAAGGAGAGCATATTGGTTTCGTTTTGGGCGGCTAAGGCGCAAGACAAAGTTAGAATAAGAGCAACTGCGAAGTATTTCATGAAATTTAGTTTTTCCACAAGAATCCTGCTTGACGGCAGGTTATGCGCTTAATTTGTTGATTTTTAGAATATGTTCACGTACCAATGAAAGGTGTAAAGACCTTGATTTATTGCATTTACTATCACTTTTTTTGCCTTTTTAGGAATTTCCAAAGCGTTGAATATCAACCTCCTCATCTAAGGGCGTTCCATTTATTAAAAAATCTGCAAGATGCTTTGCCCAAAAAGGGCCAAGTGATGCGCCTTTCGTACCTAAACCGTTAAAAATGGCAAGTTGTGGAAATTGAGGGTGCAATCCTAAAAATGGACGACGGTCGCGCACGGTAGGACGCACGGCTGCAAGATGTTGTACAACTTCAAAAGGGATTTTTAGTAAATATTCTAAATGATCAGTCAGATATTTTAATCCTTTTTCCGAAGGTAAATCATCTGAATAATTGCGTTCATAAGTTGTGCCAACCCAATAGAGATCAGGCATAGTAGGTTTTGAAAACGCGCCATGTCCATTATCCAATGGAACAATAAAAATTTGCTGCTTGAGCATTTTCTCAAAATTGGCATCAGGAATCTTTATTATCAAGGCCTCGCCTTTATCGCCTTGTATCGGCAAATAATTAAAAAAAGGATTTTCCTTCATTTTAGCGCCTTCGCAAAAAATAATTATATCAGGATTTAAATTTTTATATTGAATATTATTATTAAAGGTAAGCTGTTCAAAATCAAATGCTTCCTCTATTAAAAGATTTTCTTTTTTTAATAAATTTCTATATTGATGAATAATTAATGGCAAATCTACTTGTGCGCCTTGCAGCACCTCTCCGTAGCCGAAAGCAGGCGTCGTTTTATTTTTATAATTGCCCAAATCTACTTCATCTGAAATATATTTTGCATAACCCTGTTCTAATGTTCTTAAAGTCCAGTCATTAAGCTCTTTAGCGTTTGACATTGTGCGAATTACATTCCGTTCGTGATAGCATTTTATACTTAACAATTGTTCCAATTCTTGATAAGTCTGCTTTGCAAAAGGTAATAATTCATCGACCCGCCAGGATTTGACATACTTGCGCCCGGTAATGGGATTGATGATGCCCGCAGCGGCTTTAGAGGATGAATTTTTATGATGATTATCAATGACAATAATATTTTGCTTGGCTTTCAATAAGAAATAAGCTAACAAAGTACCCGCAATGCCTTGACCAACAATCAGGAAAGTCGGAGACCGGAATTCGGGAATCGGAAAAGATTGAAAATCCACATTTGAAAATTTAAGATTTGTAAATCATACTTTAAAGATTTTCCCATTCCAATCTTATTTTTTTAGGCAAACCCTTGACAACCAAATCATAAGAATGATCAATCAATTTGCATAAAAAACGATCATCAAGATCACCTTCAAAAGATACCGTATTCCAATGGTTTTTGCTCATGTGCCAGCCGGGCTGAATCTCAGGATACTGCTCGCGCAATTCAAGCGCCCAATCGGGATCGCATTTTAAGTTAACGGTAAATTCTGCGTGTTCCAATCCAGTAAGCGCAAACATCTTGCCCATCACCTTGAAAACTAAGGTTTCTTCATCAAATGGAAAGGTTTCTTCTACGCCTTTTTTTGCGAGGCAATATGCTTGGAATTCCTCGATATTCATTTTCTATAAATTTATTCCTCAAATATCCGTATTTTTGGTCATCACCAGACTCGACTATAAAAAAAATGTCCATGTTTTTACTTGTTTTCCTACTTGCTTTTGGCGCGGCGCAAGGATTATTGCTGCTTTTCTACCTGCTTGGCAAAATCTCCAAACGTCCTTCTACCCTATTTTTAATACTCATTTTATGCACGGTACTACTGCAAATGCTGATAAAAATATGGAGCAAAACCTGGTTGATGCAAAATATAGGTTTTATTTATAGCCTCTCCTATAAGTTGCCTTTATTCATTGGTCCTTTACTCTGGTTTTATACGCGCTCTACTTTGCAGGAAAAATTAATACTCCGATGGCAAGATGGTATTCATTGGGTACCGTTTTTGATAAGTTGTATTGCATTGATTAATTATTTGTTTTTCCCCTACCAAAATATACCTCTGTTATTCATTCCATTTCGCCCATTTAGTGGTACTGGCGAATTAGCCATTCAGCTTGCCTGCGTTGGTTTATACACTTGGTTTTCATTTCAATTCGCTCAAAATCAACGTTTAAAGCAATTTATTTTAGTAACAGGCTTTTTAGAGTTATTTATTGCCATCGCTTTTAAATTTTTAAGTATTACACATCCAATTTACGCCGCTTGGCGCTGGTCATTTTTATTACTTACTATTTATTTTTATTGGGTAACTTATCAATTATTACAACATGGCTTTGATTTTGATAAAAAAGCAGTTTTAAATGGAAAATATACGAATTCCGGTCTCAAACCTACGCAAATCCAGCCCTTGCAAAAGCAATTACAACAATTAATGCACGAGCATAAACCTTTTTTAAACAGCAATTTAAATATTGAACAATTGGCAAAATTAATGGGGATTTCCCGACATCATTTATCTCAGGTTTTGAATGAAGGTTTACAAAAAACATATCATGATTTTGTAAATGAATATCGGCTGGAAGTCGCCAAAAATTTGTTGAATGATGCCAGTAAACAGCATTATTCTATTGCAGCGATTGCATTTGAAGCAGGATTTAATTCTTTGTCGAGTTTTAATTTGGTTTTTAAAAAACATTTAGGTGTCACGCCTTCTGAATTTCGAAACAGCGTAAAAACAATTCCTAATTTATCAAATTGACAATAAGCAGATTATTATGCTTTTGTAATATTTTTATATAAAATCACTCCGCTATGAAAACTTTATTCATTACACTTTCTGTCATTTTATTCACTAATATCCTATTTGATAAACCCTTTCAAATTCCGAAAGGTACTGCTCCCCGATTAGATGGCGTTTTCACTGCTGGTGAATGGTCGGATGCCTTGGAACAAGATTTAGTAAATGGTGGCAAAGTTTATTTAAAACATGATACCGAAAATCTTTACGTGGGTGTACGTGGCAACACGGGCAAACAAGGTTGGGCGCATGTGTATGTACCTGTGAATGAGCAAATTATGATATTTCATGCGTCAGCGGCTTTAGGGACTGCGATTTATAATAAAGATGCAACCGACGTTTGGCAAGCTCAACAAGAATTTACCTGGGCAGTACGCGATACCAGCTTTAGCCAAAAAGCGGTAAATGAAAGACAAACATTTTACGAAAAAACCAATTGGGTTGCCAATACCTGCAACATGGGTGAAAAACAATTTTTAGAATTTAAAATTAATCGTAAATATCTGGCTCCGAAGCAAATACATATTGCAGTTATGTTTGCCAGCAATGCCAAAGAACCTCACTTTTTCCCCGGAACATTGAAGGACGATTGTTTAGCGGAGCAATTGATTTACGGAAGCACGCCTAAAGATTTAAAATTTGACCAAAGCCAGTGGTGTAATATTAAATTTAGTAAAAAATAAGTTAAAATCCTTCTAATCCGCTCGGATTGGGAATTCATTCTGTTGCAGCCCTCTATTTTTGGCGCATCTGCAACTAAGCTCGCTCTTAGTTTTCATAAATTTTTATGGATGAGCTACCGAACTGGTCGCCAGATGGTAAATCCATTGTTTTTGTGTCCGCGAGGGCTGGAAATTTGGACATTTATTCCATTAAAATTAAATAACAACAGCTTATTTCATAAACTATTATAAAGCTATGAAAACAAACATAATATTTACCTTTGTGGCAATATCTCTTGTCTTTTGTAATACCCGCACATTTAGTCAAGCCTTTGATCCTGCCGCGCCGCATCTGGTTTATCAATCCCCGGAAATGAGTAAAGTAGCGGTAAAAGAGAATCAAATTTATAAAACGATAAATGACACAACCCGTAATTTTGATATTTATTATCCATCTAATTATAAAATCAATAAGAGTGAACCATTACCGGTACCGGTTGTTATTTTTATGAATGTAGGAAATCCAGCTGCTCCAGATTGGAATATCTATAAAGACTGGGCAAAAGCAATGGCGATTAATGGAATAATAGGTATAAATTATCAAAGTTACCAAGCTTCAGCTTTGCGGGATGGGGAAGATCTAATAACTTACCTACGCCAAAATGCCTTTAAATTGGGCATTGATGCAGATAAAATGGGCATTTGGGCTTGCTCTGCCAATGTAAATATCGGCTTACCTTTAGTAATGCAGCCTAATCGAAATTATATTCGCTGCGCTGCTTTTTATTATGGTATAACACCAAATCAAGCCATTACTCGCCAGGATATTCATTTACAAATAGTAAAAGCAGGTGCAGATGGTTATAATTTAAATCAAGGAATTGATGCGTTTGTAAAAAAAGCCATTGATGCCGAGTCAAAACTTGAATTTATTAACTATTTGGAAGGACCTCACGCTTTTGATGCCTTCACTGATACCGAACGCTCACGCCAGGTTGTGCAACAAACGCTCGCTTTTTTTAAAAATCATTTACTTGGAAATCATTTACCTTCTGAAAAACAAGCTATCGTTTGGACCGCTAAAAAATTTAGAGAACAAGCTTTAACAAGTAATAATCCTGAAGAAATTATTATACAAATCCAGCAAGAATATCAAAAAATTCAACAACAGCCTGCTTATATGCGCTTTTATAACCGGGTAGTGGATGAAGATTTATTGGTAGGCATTGGTTACGAATTATTAAATCAAAATAAAACCGAAGCCGCCATTAAATATTTTCAATTAGGTACAGAATTATATCCTGCTTCTCCGAATGCCTTCGATAGCCTCGCCGAAGCTCACGAAAAGGCTGGAAATATCGAAAAAGCTTTGCAAGCCACGCAAAAAGCGCAGGCATTGATGGCAAATTTTCAGCATTTCAATCAGAATTTTGTCAATCAACTTCGGCAAAGTATTGAGGATAAACTGAAACGCTTGAAGCAGTAAATATTAAAATTAAAAGTGGATAATGCTATGAAATCAATCTTATCAATTATTTTCACTATATTATGTTTTACTTTTTCTGAGGTAGAAATATTTAGCCAAACCTTTGATCACATTGCAGCCCACCTGGTTTATCAGTCGCCAGAAATGGATAAAGTGTCCGTACAGGAAAACCTAATTTATAAAACCTCCAATGATACTACTTATAATTTTGATATTTATTATCCGCCTGGATATGTAACTAAAAACGACAAACCATTACCTGTTGTTATTTTTATAAATGCCGGGTTTATAGGTATTCCTGATGCAAACATTTACAAAGATTGGGCAAAGGTAGTAGCCATGAATGGTATGGCTGCGGTGAATTATCAAAGTTATAATCATTCAAAAGTACAAGATGCCGCGGACATTGTGGACTATCTTCGCAAAAATGCTGCTAAATTACGTATTGATGAAAATAGGTTGGGGGTTTGGGCGTGTTCTGCGAACGTGCCTATCGCGTTACCTTTGGTTATGCAATCCAATCGTTCTTATATCCGCTGCGCCGCTTTTTATTATGGTGTTATGCCCAATCAAGCCATTACACGACAAGATATTCATTTACAAATTGTAAAATCGGGCTCCGATACTTATAATTTAAATCAAGGAATTGATGCTTTTGTAAAAAAAGCCATTGATTATGAGCTTAACCTTGATTTTATTACTTATTTAGAAGCCTCTCATGTTTTTGATATCATACTCGACACTGAGCGCTCCCGCCAGATTATACAACAAACCTTGACATTTTTTAAAAATAACCTTTTAGGCGATCTTCCACCCGCTGGACAACATGATCACGTGTTGACGGCTAAAAGTATTCGCCAGCAAGCGCTGAATAACAATAATTTGGAGGCGTTAATCATTCAGATTCGAGCAGCGTACCAGCAAGTCAAGGAGCAGCCTGAGTATATACGCTTTTATAATCATATAGAAAGTTCACTCATTGAAACTGGTTATGAATTAATGAATCAAAATCGGCATGATAAGGCTATAAAAATCCTTGAATTGGCGACAGAATTATATTCTACCTCTCCGAATGCCTTTGATAGCCTCGCCGAAGCTCACGAAAAGGCTGGAAATATCGAAAAAGCTTTGCAAGCCACGCAAAAAGCGCAGGCATTGATGGCAAATTTTCAGCATCCAAATCAAAACTTTGTAAATAGCCTTCGGCAAAGTATAGAAGATAAATTAAAACGCTTAA
The DNA here is from genome assembly GCA_033761835.1 of Saprospiraceae bacterium. Taxonomy (GTDB): domain Bacteria; phylum Bacteroidota; class Bacteroidia; order Chitinophagales; family Saprospiraceae; genus JADJNW01. Next base: position 3,282 of record JANRME010000226.1, on the reverse strand, counting down.
AACAGTAGATATTAAAACAAAATCTTTATGAAAAACATAATAACAATTCTCGTTTTTATAATAGGTGTATTTTTTCATTTACTGCTCCCTGCACAACAATCGTCTTTTCAGGAGCTTCATGGTAAATATTTTGGTTTAAAACCACCAGGAATGACGGCTGAACTTTTTGCACCTGGCATTATAAGTACTTATTCAAATGAACATAGTGCACTCGCTTTTTCTCCTGATGGGAGTGTCGTGCTTTGGGCTATAATGGATAGTAATTACAAAGGTGGTTTATTTGAAATGAAGTATATCAATGGGACTTGGTCAAAGCCTGCGACGCCCTCCTTTGCAGATACCAATGCAGATTATTATGCGCCTTCTTTCTCCATAGATGGGCGTATCTTATTTTTTAGTTCCCGCAGGAAGGCGCCCGAAGGTTATCCAGAAGGCAGGGGCAACCGACTTTGGTCTATAGAAAAAACAAGTAATGGTTGGGGAACCCCTGTACCTATTGATACAAGCGTTTCCCGTGCACAGGAATTTTCCCATTCTATTTCAAAAAGCGGAACATTATATTTCTCTGCTTTGCCCAGCAGCGGGGATAATATGGATATTTATAAAGCAGAAAAGACAAATACAGGTTATACAAAGCCAGCCCTGCTTGCATCTCCTATCAATAGCACTGGTTATGAAGATGGACCTTATATCTCGCCCAAGGAAGATTTCTTGATTTTTGAATCAACCCGACCAGAAGGAATAGAAGGCAGCCATGATTTGTATATTACTTTTAAAGATAAAAAGGGGCATTGGGGAGCGCCTATTAATATGGGTCCCAAAGTTAACTCTCCAGGAATGGAGCGGTTTCCACGTTTATCGCCAGATGGTAAATACTTGTTTTTTGGAAGTAATAGAGATCAATCGAATGGTAAAGTGGGCTTTGATATTTATTGGATTGATGCAAAGATTATCAAGGAATTAAAGAAACAAGTTAAAAAATAAAATATAATTTCATGAGAAATCACCTGCTCTTTACCTTTTTTCTTTTATTTTCTATTAGTTTATATGCTCAATATTCTCATTTAAAAGATTTAAAGTTTGGGTCCTATCCTGTTGGATTTCAAGTGTTTAATCGCTTTGACTATGGCAGACATACGCAACCCAAGCTTGATTTTGAAGGCAAGCTATACGAAGGCGAAAGCGCTTTACCGATGCAAATTGCCGTATGGTATCCCGCTCAAATTGATAATAACGCCCCTAAATTATTATTTGAAGAATACGCTTATTTAACAAAACAAGTCAATTATTATAAACCACTTACCGAACAAGACAAGCAAGAAGCACGAGAAATCATCCGCGGTCCGGCAAAAGGTGGTGCCAATATTGAGCTTTCAGATGCTGATATTCAGGCTATTGCAAAAACGTCTACGGCTGCGGTGAAAGATGCTAAGCCGCAAGCAGGAACATTCCCGCTTATTATATGCGGCTATCAAGGTGGACCAAGTTTTAATAATATTCTTTGTGAATACCTCGCCAGTTTGGGCTATGTGGTGGTCGCTACTTCCAGCATTAGTAAAGTCGGTTCCTGGCAAGCAACCAAGCCTCCATTGGCTATTCAAGAAAGTATTAATAATTTAGAATATTTATTAAATTTTGCGCAAAGCTTATCTAATGTGAATACTAAACAATTGGGTGTTATTGGTACTAATTTTGAAGGGATGCCCGCTTTATTATTTCAAATGAAGCAAATGCAAGCTGATGCGGTTGTTAGTATTGACGGTTGGGAAGGTAAGCAAGGTTCGGTTCCTACCATTCTTGAATCCATTCACTTCGATGTAAATAAAATGCGTGTTCCTTATTTTGCTATTATGCAAGACGAGCAAAATCCTTCACCCTATTTAACGCTTAGTCAAGCTATACCGGATACACTTGTCTATTCGCAATCTTATTATTATGTATTAAAAGAAATGAATCATAGTTATCTGATTGCCAATTTGAGTATAATTCCTAGTATATCTCCTGAAAAAAGCAGTGCTTATTCCTATTTATATACCAGTATTGGGCATTTTTTGGATGCTTTTGTAAAAAAATCTCCGACGAGTATTCGTTTTATGCAACAAACCGCCACTGAGAATGGATTCCCGCAAGCAATTATCAAAACAGCAATTAAAAAGAATGCTTTACCTGCCGTGCCGATTCCTGATGAATTTGAAGCATTGGTAATGAATGGAGATATTGAAAAAGTAACGAATATTTATAAGGCAGCTAAGAAATCAAATCCAAATGTAAGTTTATTTGATTTTAACACCATCCGATTATTCGCTTTCCGGTTCAATCAGCGAAAACAATACGATAAAGTGCTGGCAATCTGGAAATTAGGCGCGGAAGCTTTCCCGGAATCGGTACGAGTAATGGAAAACTTGGGTGATACTTATCAAAATCTAAATAATTCCATTATGGCAAAGCAATCTTATGAAAAAGCACTTCAGCTTTTAGTAAATAATGCTGCATGGAGTGAACAGGATAAAAATGTAATGAGAGCAGCATTACTTGAAAAGATTAAAAAGGTGGAGGGTAAATGAAATTATTTTATAAGTAAAAGAAATTATAATTAAACACCATCAAAAACAAAAGCTATGAATAAATTCATTTTTAGCGTTTTCAACATAATGCTTTGTGTCTCATTCGCTTACGCACAGCAAAGTTCTATTTACCAAAATTTACCAGTTGGTAAATATACCGTTGGCTTTAAGATCATTACGCTCACAGATGATACAAGAGTCTCAAAGCCGGAGTACAATTATCTGGGAGAAAAGAATGAAGGAGATCGGTCGAGAAAAATTACATTACATATTTGGTATCCTGCTCAATTAAATACGGGGAAACAAACCCTTACATATAGCGATTATTGCCATAATCATTTATTTACATCTACTAACGAAATTATTACACCGGAAATAAAAAACAGAGAGTGGGGAAACAGGCGAGCTTCGGTGGAAAGATGGTTTGGGAAACCGACGGATGATGCCTGGAAACAACTATTAGAAACGCCCATGCTGGCACAAATGGAAGCTACGCCAGTGGGTGAAAAATTTCCTTTACTCATCGGTACGCTTCGACCTTTATCTACTTCCATCACCAATGAAATGCTGGCAAGCAATGGTTATGTGGTGGCTATGGTATATAATGCTACTTTTACATCCTTTGAAAACGCAGCATTAGATTTAATTCCAGATATGCAGTTCGCTATTAACTATTTAATCAATAAGGAATCGGTAGATGCGTCCAAAATTGGGGCAT
>JANRME010000225.1:0-4867 GCA_033761835.1 Saprospiraceae bacterium | reverse complement strand
TTGTCAAATACAAAATCGTCCGAATTCTCATTAAAATTGATTCCTTCCAGTACCTTTCGACTAAAAGCGCGGTAGCCCGTATGATATTCTGATAATTTGTAATTGACCAGCAAATTCTGTGTAAATGTCAGGAAACGATTGGCGATGTATTTGTACAAAGGCATGCCCCCTGCCAACGCGCCGCGCCCCAAAATCCTGGAGCCCAGCACCACCGGATACAAATCTTCACCAATAATATTAATCATCGAAGGAATTAGCTTCGGCGTATATTGATAATCAGGATGTAGCATAATAATAATATCGCCGCCCAGTTCTAATGCCTTGTTATACAGTGTTTTCTGATTTCCGCCATAACCTTTGTTTTTCTCATGGATCAACACATGCTGTATGCCGATTCTTTTTGCTAATTCCACTGTATTATCGCGGCTGGCGTCGTCGCAAAGGATCACTTCATCCACCAGATCAAAAGGAATTTCTTTATACGTTTTTTCGAGCGTGAGCGCTGCATTATAAGCCGGCAGCACGACGATGACTTTTTTACCCTTGTACATGATTCAAAATTGTGCGGCAAATATAGTAATTTGATTAGGAAGATTCGATTGCCCGAAAATATCTTCCGACTTCCCGTTTCATACTTCCGATTTCCTGATGAACCTTTTGTAACTTTACGTGTGTTTACGAATCAAAACTTGTTCAAATATGACACTGGAAGAAAAAATCATGCAAGACCTCAAGGAAGCCATGAAAGCGAAAGACGAGGCGGGTTTGCGGGGCATTCGCGCTGTAAAAGCAGCGATATTATTGGCGAAAACCGATGGCTCTGGCAAACCCATTGATCCAGAGCGCGAAATTCAGATTTTGCAAAAATTGGTGAAGCAACGCAAGGAATCGTTGGAAATTTTTGAGCGCGAAAACCGGGAAGACCTTGCCAAAAAGGAGCGCGAAGAAATCGAGATAATCGAAAAATATCTGCCGAAGCAATTGAGTGAAGCAGAATTGGAAGAAGTCCTGAAGCCCATCATCGCAGAGACGGGCGCTACTTCCATCAAGGATTTGGGTAAAGTAATGGGCATTGCCTCCAAGCAATTGGCTGGCAGCGCTGATGGCAAAATGATTTCAGCCGTAGTGAAACGATTGCTCGAAAATTAATCCAAAATAATGGGGCCAGCACAATTATATCTGACGCTGGCCCTTCCATCTCCACTTTTTCTTCCGACAATAGTCATTTCTTAGTGTTTTCTTCTGATTTTTTTGTTATATTTGCAAAAAGGCAAAACAATAATTGGGGTTTTCTCGCAGGAAAATTCTTTCCCAAAGAAACTGTATTATTCTCTCGGAACTTTCCGAAGCAACATTGCTGCTTTCTGTATCTGGCTTCCTTGTAAGTCTTTCTTATTCAAAGAAATAATCCTGACATCGTTTTTAAAACACACAGAAGCAGCCTCTCGCAAGCAAAATAATATTTTGTCCCCTCTCCAAGAGGAGCGGTCATTTTATTGACTTTTGAAATGGAAGTTCAATTTACCCATCATAAAATTTGAAACTATGAAAAAATACCAATCTTATGCCCTGCACAATTTCCGGCAAATCCCGCAGGTAGAAAGCTATCTGAACGAGGAAGAACGATTCGACATCGAAGTGGTCGGGAATGTGTTGCCATTTAAAGCCAATAATTACGTTGTAAATGAGCTAATCAATTGGGATAATTACAAAAATGACCCAATTTACACGCTCACCTTTCCGCAAAAGGATATGCTGATGCCCCACCACTACAATGAAATGGCAGATACCCTGCAATCTGGCGCAGCTAAAGCCGAACTCAAATTAATTGCCAATAAAATACGCTTAGAATTGAATCCGCACCCTGCCGGGCAAATGGAGCAAAATATTCCAATTATTTTTAATATAAAACTCACTGGTATTCAACACAAATACCGAGAAACGATGTTGTTTTTTCCTAGTCAAGGGCAGACTTGCCACGCCTACTGTACTTTTTGTTTTCGCTGGCCGCAGTTTGTGGGCATGAACGAATTAAAATTTGCTATGCGTGACACCGAATTATTGGTGAAATACATCCAAGCGCATCCGCGTGTAACTGATGTGCTCTTTACCGGCGGCGATCCTTTGATTATGAAAACCAAGATTTTAGCTACCTATATTGATGCTCTGATTGATGCCCAATTGCCCAATTTGCGTACTATCAGACTTGGTACAAAAGCCCTGGGCTACTGGCCGCAGCGTTTCACACATGACGAAGATGCGGATGATTTGATGCAATTGTTGGAAAAAGCAAAAAAAGCAGGCATCCATATTTCTTTGATGGCGCATTTCAACCATCCAAGCGAGTTAAAAACCGAAGCAGTCAAATTAGCTACGGAGCGTCTGCTCAACACCGGAATTATTATTCGCACGCAATCGCCGATCATGCGTCATATCAACGATGCCCCGGAGGCATGGTCAGAAATGTGGCAAATACAAGTAGAGATGGGCATGGTGCCTTATTATATGTTTGTAGCGAGAGACACAGGAGCGCAGCATTACTTCGCTATTACGCTGGATCGTGCTTGGAAAATTTTTCAGGAAGCCTACCAAACAGTAAGCGGTATAGCCCGCACGGTGCGCGGACCGAGTATGTCTGCAGGGCCCGGCAAAGTTCATATTCTGGGCGTCTCCGAAATTATGGGCAAAAAAATATTCGTCCTTCAATTTATTCAAGGGAGGAATTCCGATTGGGTGCGGCGGCCATTTTTTGCAAAGTATGATCCAAAAGCCGTTTGGCTGGACGACTTGTATCCGGCATTCGGCGAGCAACTTTTCTTTTTTGAAAATGAGTATAAAATCAAGCGCAAAGCCAAGCCAAGCCTGCATCTTAATGTATAAGAGTTCTTCATGACCTATACGGATATAAATTAGCGAAATCAATCGAGGTAATCACGTATAATTATTTTCATCATAAATATTATACAAGAATACTGCCATAAAAAATTGGCTAAAATAAAATGGCGACGAAAAGCAAAATGCTCCGTCGCCACACTCTCACTAATATTCCTATTCAAGTATCGTCCTGTAAAACAAAAAAAGCCCCTGATCACCATAGTGTGTTCAAGGGCTCTTGGCTGTGAGGGAAGGATTCGAACCTTCACGAGGAGATTAGGAACAGTGCAAGTTTGGTGGTCAACCCCTGTCGGAATTACCGGCTATACGCTGTCTTTATTTCTGAATCCCCACCCCCGAGACAAGAGGGCATGGCTGCCGAAGTTTCATCACCTCACAATGTTAGAGAGGCCGGATTTTGGAATGCCAGACTTTGTAGGGCTTCTATGCTCCAGCTTCTGATGGTTGAACGCTTTTGTCCGATCCAATGACACAAATTTAAACCATTACTACGTTTTTTTACAAATTTTTTAATGATTTTTTTAAAAAATTGTATTTTATTTAATTTTAACTGGCTTTTTTTGATTTATATTAAATAATCATTTTTGATTTGGTGTGCTTTTTGAAAATTTTAAAAAAATTCAAGTTTTTCATCCAAAACTGTTCTGTATTTCAACATATCTTGTGATTTTTCCAAAAAACGGCGCCCGAATGAGTCTTGCAGCAGCTTTTCTATCTCAAATGAAAGCTTTTCCAGTCTTAGGTGAAAATTTCACCCCTTCCGATTATTGTTTATTGGATTTGAGCATCCGAAATCCTGATTTTAAAACCACCGATGTGAATACTTATAAGGGCTTAGATGCTTATGTGCAAAGCGTTTTACAGCAAAACCATGCGCAGATTGGCTACGGAGGGTATGGGGAGTATCGCATTTTCTATGAGCAGAGTCCCTTGTTTAATGATGGCTCAAAGCCTCCGCGTTGCATTCATCTGGGACTTGATCTTTGGTCGCCTGCAGGTACAGCTGTGTATGCGCCTTTGGAAGCGCAAGTGCATAGCTTTCGGTACAACAACCAAATGCTGGATTATGGCGCTACGATTATTTTGGAGCATATTATAGAAAGTCTTACTTTTTACACGCTTTATGGGCATCTTTCATTGGCTTCGCTGGAAAATTTATACCCCGGAAAACCGATTGCAAAAGGTGAAAAATTTGCCGCGTTTGGCAATCGCCAGGAGAACGGTGGTTGGGTGCCTCATTTGCATTTTCAGGTGATCCTCGATATGGAAGGTAGAGAAGGCGATTTCCCAGGTGTAGCTACTCAAGCTGAAGCTGCTTATTTTTTGAAGCGTTGCCCCAATCCCTCGTTGTTTTTGCCATTTTTACCACAAAAAGTGTAACAAAATTGGGATTGCCACATATTAACCATTATTTTGAGTCAAAATTCTCCTTATTTAAAAGCCAATTTATGAAAAATGCCTTTTTCTTTTTCGTGCTTGTCTTACTGGGAATGACCGCTTGCAAATCGAAACCAACCGACGAGGACATCGCCAAAGAATTGTGTGCTTGCTTAGAACCCATGATAAAAATGTATAAAGAAATGGGAAGCCAAACTCCAGGTCAGGATGAAGCAGCGATGATGGAATCCATTGCAGAACTGGAGCGCGTAGCAGGCGAAAGTCAGGCTTGTTCAGATCAGCTCAATCAAAAATACGGCGACTTGAGTCAAAAACAAGCAGAAATGGAAGCTGCTATGAATAAGGTATGCCCGGATGTGATTCAGTTTTTGAACGAAAATCAATGAGATTGTAAAGTAGAACATCGGAAATGGGAAGCCGAAAATTTTCAATATTTTCAGGCATTTCAAACATATTAAGAGATTGAAGTGTTTGTTCCATCAAGGAGCGTGACTGAAGCACTTGAATTTCAGATGTAATGAAGATTGGATCAATCTGCTCTTGCTCAATAACAGTATCAACTTTCAGGTTTTTT
>JANRME010000224.1:0-3710 GCA_033761835.1 Saprospiraceae bacterium | reverse complement strand
TGACCAGTTCTTCTTTTCCCATTTTTTCAAATAGCAGCATTAAATCATAAGCCGTTGTTGTATTATTTAAACCTTGACGGTAAGCCTTTCCATCTTCCACACCGCGCCGCACTTGGATGTCTTTCGCACCAATATCGCGCATGGTTTGGGTCACGTTTTTCGCATCTACCAGTTCGATGACAATATTGGTTGCCAGATTGCTGCTGAGGATAATCATATTATAGCATAAGTCATAAATACTTTCCTTTTGCCCGATTTTTTTGTACAAATCCGCTTCAGAATCGTCGGTTTCACTAAGACTATAAGAACTTCCATCCACAATACTTTTGAACTCATTTTTTATGATCAAAGAATCTTCCAAACGAAATTTACCCGCAGCAGCTTGTTTATAAACCTCCACTAAGACCGGTGTTTTCATGGTACTGGCGGCGTGAAAACTTTCTTTTTCGTTGATAAAAATGCCTTTTTTCTTTCCAGAAATATCGCGGAAAGCTACAGCGAATACCCCAGGCGAACGTGCAAATTCTTTTCGGATCTGTTGTTCTAATTTTTTCGGACTGATTTTCTGAGCGGATAAATTCGATATTGATAAGGAAAATAAAACTAATAAAACAAGGCGCATAGCTATTAAATTTTTAGTGGATTGATCGTTGTAAAATGGATTCAGGTAGAATAAATTTAGCAACAAAATTCAAATCACGCATTTTTAAAGTAAAAACCTATTCAAAATGACCGCACACGAAATAGATTATCGCATCTACGGCGAAGAAATGCAATTTGTTGAAATTGAATTGGATCCCTACGAAACGGTGATTGCCGAATCGGGCAGCTTCATGATGATGGACGATGGAATTGAGATGGCGACGATTTTTGGCGATGGCTCGCATCAGGAAGAATCAAAAGGTCTCTGGGGCAAAGTACTTTCCGCAGGCAAGCGCTTGCTTACAGGCGAGAGTTTATTCATGACAGCTTTTACGCATGCGAGTAATGGTAAAAGAAAGGTTTCTTTTGCTTCTCCTTATCCTGGTAAGATTATTCCTTTGGACTTGACAGAGTTGGAAGGCAAAATCATCTGCCAAAAAGATGCTTTTCTCTGTGCTGCGAAAGGTGTTTCGGTAGGAATCGAATTTTCTAAGAAACTGGGCAGAGGCTTTTTTGGTGGCGAAGGTTTTATTATGCAAAAATTGGAAGGTGATGGCTTGGCGTTTCTCCATGCAGGCGGGCATATTGTAGAAAAAGAATTGATGATTGGTGAAGTTTTGCGCGTAGATACAGGCTGTTTGGTTGGCTTTACCCGCGATGTGGATTATGATATTGAAATGATAAAAGGCGTAAAAAATATGCTTTTCAGTGGAGAGGGCTTATTTTATGCTCGTTTGGAAGGACCCGGCAAGGTGTGGATTCAATCTCTACCATTTAATAGATTAGCAGATCGAGTAATGATGGCATCCAAAAATTATGGAAAAGGCGGCAATGAAGAAGGGAGTATGCTCGGCGGAATAGGTGATTTGTTGAATGGGGATAAGTGGTAATACATAGCCCACCAGTTAACTGGTGGGCTATGTATAATGATCAAAATTTAAAACCAAAAGTCAGTAAAAAATAATCATTATTCACTTCATTATCAATTAATTGCTGAGGAGATTCCGAAGCGAGATAAGGAATATAACCTTCTGAGTAAGATCGGCGACGATAAGCCAAATCCATAAAAAAAGATTGTTCGCGTATGCCAAAACCTAGGCTGAAAGAATTATTCACCGTGTCATCACTCGCAAAAGGCGAATAGTATAAGCCATAACCCGCTCGGAAGCGGAAGATATCATAAGCTATCTCGCCGCCTAAACGAATATTCATCGCATCGGAAAGATTATTTATAATGCTGTCATTCGCTGTACGCTCTTCGCTTGCAAACGTATCAAAATTGAAACGATTTTTGCCATAATCTAATGATTCTACCTCGGCAGAGAGAAAACCCATTTTGCCAATAATTAGACCCACACTGCCAATATAGCGCCAGGGCGTGCGCAGTTTATACTCAAATAATCCCTCGGTGGAATCCTGACCGGTAAAGGCGTCTCCATCAGTATAATTGTAAGTTAACGCAGACTTGTAGTTATCTTCGAGGCTGTAAGCAGTAGGCGTATGTATGGCTACACCTAATCGAATTGCTTGGTGTGGACGTACAATGACCCCCGCTTTAAGATTGATCCCGATACCAGTGGTAGTAAGGTTTTCACGATATTCTAAATCATCAAAAAAAGGGACTTCATTATTATTATCAATTTCCGAATAGGTCTTTTCTTCTGTAAAACTCACAAAAGGAACGCCCAAAGTGACACCAAACAACGCCACATCTTTGTAGCTACCGGCCAAAGACATCCCTAACTCGCTGATGGAGCCTTTGCTGAGAACGATTTGTTCCCGATTGATAATTGCATCCGGCTCTAATTCAAAATCAGATTCATAGAATCCATCATCGTCAATATCATAAATGGACTCGGCGTTATAAGCAATATTCGATTCAAAATCATTCAGCGCTACGTCGCTGTTGGCGATTTCCAAAAAACGATTCACAATTGAACCTTTAGAAGCGCCTTGAAAATAAAACTTTTGGTTAAAATCGGCAACGCGATTAAAGCCAATCCCGAAATTCACGGTTGTCCAGTCTGTATTCCTGGGGCGAGATGTGATCACTGCACCTAAGCTGGAAAGATTAAATACGACGCGGTTATCTTCTGTAAGCCCTTTATTGGAGCTATTTAGGAATTTTGATTGCGTATTAGAAGTTGTAACTCCGGGTGTAAAAACAAATTCTGAACGGCGAAACCAACCTAAGCCAGCCGGATTCGTACTCATCACAGAAAAGTCAGCACCTAAAGCGCCCAGCGCACTACCAGAGCCAACAGCACGAGCGGTACTTCCGAAATCCAAAGCTGAATAGCGAAGCGCATCGGTGAGGTTTTGTGCTACCAAAAACGAGCTACAAAATAAAATGACCAAGGTATAGAAAACGCGATTGTCCATTGGTTGTAGTTTTAAATAAAAGAAAATAACATTGGAATTTTTGGAAAAAAAAGTGGGTGGAGACAGGTTCACAGGTGTCCACCCACTTAGTAACATTTATAGAATTATCAGATAGATAACAAGTTAGTTGCCGCCGCGCCTTGACGAACCCGAATTATTATTACTTCCGCTACTGCTTCTGGTATTGCTACTTCCGCTGCTATTGCTACCAGAACTACGAGTGTTACCCATATCACTACGTGGGCTACTGCTTCGATTATTGTCCCAACTTGGAGAAGAGGAACGATTGTTATCGTTATTGCGACGAATCTCAGTATTGGGATCAGAGCGACGAGTTGGCTCTGAAGAGCGTGTTCTTGGCGCTTCATAATCACGGGTACGTGTTTTGGTATTATTGGGCTCGTAAGTGCGCGTACGTGGCGCATCATTGGTACTAGTATTATCGTTCCAACGACGATTTATACTGCTATTGCTTTTTTCCGTTGTATTCAACTTACGGCGATTTACATCCGAAGTACGCCCATTTCTCATATCCTCAACCGTCTTGCTGTAATCTGATTTTTCCTTTTCATCAAAGATGCTGATACGTTCGCTATGTGCTTTTTCGCGGCCAGTCGCTTCGCGTCCTGGCTCAGCAGGATTGACAGAATTTACTTTTTTATCGCTTCCCAAGTTAACACCTGTAG
>JANRME010000223.1:0-19700 GCA_033761835.1 Saprospiraceae bacterium | reverse complement strand
TGGAATTATCGATTGTAAACCGCTAGAAGAGTGTCCTAATTTTGTTTTAACATTATTATACAAGATATAATCTGTATCATCATCATCATAATGATAGGAAATTTTTAAATCTTCAAAATTTTTAAATGAGTTTAATTTTTTAGCCCTTATGAAAACTTTCCCAAAGTCTACAATAAATTTAGGTAATGTAGTATTGGTATTTGTTAAATCAAAAACGGAATCAGATAAAATAGATACTAATTGCCTTTCAGCAGGAAAATATAAAGGATATGTGTTATTTACCAAGATATACATAAGTTCAAAAAACTTCTTTAATTCGGAGTTATCCTCGTTAGTCAATTCTTTGTCTTCTTCTTTAGTTTTTCTTTTTGCCAAAGCATTAGCTAAGACTGCAATTATAGAAGTGAAGCTAAAGACTAATTTAATTTCATCAGGTAATTTATTAAAAAATTCGGGGTTAGCAATTTCTTGGTAGTTTTCTTCAACTTCTTTTTTAATTATATAAGAAATTTCATTACTTATATAAGAGATACTATACAGATCGTTTTCATAAATTATATTAGTATTTCCCCAAAAATATTCTCCAATATTATAATTAATAAAATATTCTTGAATGTCCTTATAGGTTGTTTTTCCAGAAATTGTCGAACTCAAAAATTCTGCACTTTGGAATAGGGACACCAACTTCGCCAGCACACTCTTCCCACTCGCCTGCTCGCCAATAAACACGGTCACTTTGCCAAGTTCAATCTCCGCTTCCTTGATCGGTCCAAAATTTTTTACTATTAATTTTTCTTGTGCCATTTTCTTACACCTTTATACAAATATACAAAAAGCAAGCATTGGAAGTTTCAAAAATAACAAAAGCCCATCCGCTATTTGCGAACAGGCTTTATCTCTTCCAATCTTCCAATACTCCAATCTTCCAACATTCCTTTACTCCACCATTCCATCCTGCCGCTCGGGCCGCATCTGCGGGAAGAACAAAACTTCCTGAATGGTAATTTGGTTGGTCATCAGCATCGCCAATCGGTCAATACCAATGCCGATACCGGCGGTCGGCGGCATCCCGAATTCGAGTGCGCGCAGGAAGTCGTAGTCAATAAACATGGCTTCGTCGTCGCCGCGATCCTTGAGTTTTACTTGCTCTTCGAAGCGTTCGCGTTGGTCGATTGGGTCGTTCAACTCGGAGTAAGCATTCGCAATTTCTTTACCATTAATCATGAGTTCAAATCGTTCGACCAAACCCGGCTTGCTGCGATGGCGCTTGGTGAGCGGACTCATTTCTACGGGATAATCTATAATAAAAGTGGGTTGGATATAATGTTTTTCACATTTTTCACTAAATATTTCATCGATTAATTTACCCTTACCCATTTTTTCATCTGCTTCGATATGGAGTTTTTTGCAAACATCGCGCAATTGCGCTTCATCCATGCCCTGCACGTCGAAACCCGTGTGTTCTTTGATCGCATCCAAAATGCCGATGCGCTTGAACGGCGCTTTAAAATTGATGGTTTTATCGCCGACAGGCAATTCGGTTGTGCCGTGCAGGTCGAGCGCTACTTTTTCGAGTAGTTGCTCGGTGGTTTGCATCATCCAATCGTAATCTTTATAAGCAACATAAAATTCCAGGATCGTAAATTCAGGATTATGCGTGCGATCCATCCCTTCGTTGCGGAAATTGCGGCTAAATTCATATACCCAGTCAAACCCCCCGACAATTAAGCGTTTCAGGTACAATTCATTCGCAATCCGCAGGTAAAGCGGCATATCCAAAGCGTTGTGATGCGTGATAAAAGGCCGCGCCGTCGCCCCGCCCGGAATGCTTTGCAATACAGGTGTGTCCACTTCCAAAGCCCCGTGGTTATTGAGGAATTCGCGGATGCTGTTCATCATTTGGGTGCGCTTCACGAATGTATCTTTCACACCAGCATTCACAATCAAATCCACATAGCGCATACGATGGCGCAATTCAGCATCCACAAAAGCATCGTGAACATTGCCTTCGGCGTCGGTTTTTACAATCGGCAGCGGTCGTAGCGCTTTGCCAAGGAAGGTAAATTCTTGAACATGAATCGTGATTTCACCTGTTTTGGTACGAAAAACAAAGCCTTTGATGCCAATAAAATCGCCAATATCAAGCAATTTCTTGAACACATCGTTATAAAATTCTGCTCCAATATCGTCGCGTTGCACATACAATTGGATGCGCCCGCTCGAATCCTGCAATTCAGCAAAAGCTGCTTTGCCCATCACGCGCGTGCCCATCAGGCGTCCTGCTAGGCATACATCCTTGAATTGCTCAACTTCGTCGTCTTTAAAACTTGATTTAATATCCGCCGCAAAAGTATTGACTGGATACAAAGCTGCGGGATAAGGCTCGATGCCGAAGGATTTGATTTTTTCTAAGTTTTCGCGTCGTACAATTTCCTGTTCGCTCATTTGTTGGTGTTATGGTGTTGTAGTGTTATGGTATGGTGTTATGACCTAAGAATACGCTAACACCATCGTATTATAACACTTTTTAAAAGAGATGTAAAAATAACGTTTTTTATGCTTGCCAGAAAGATTCCAGACTTAAATAAGTCCCCTCGATTTTAATTCCAGGTATTTATTGATCGTATTAATAGACAAATCCTCCGGCGCGGTGAGCACCGCCTGGATGCCGTATTGATTGAGCACTTGTACCATTTGCGATTTTTCGGCGAGGAATTTCTGCGCCACTGTTTGATGATAAATGCCTTCTAAAGTCTCTACTTTGCTACGAGCGAAGTCGCGGATTTCGGTATTTTCAAAAAAAATCACCACGAGCAAATGGAACGTATTGATCTTGCGGAGTAGCGGCAGCACCCGCTCCAGCGCATACATACTCTCGAAATTGGTATACAACAACAATAGGCTTCGGCGATTCACCAACTTGCGTACCGCGTGATATAATAATTCGTAATTTGATTCCAAATGTCGCTCTTTTTCTTTATATAACGCTTGCAAAATTTTATTCAACTGTGTGGGATGGTTATCTGCTTTTACTGTCGAACCAATTTTATCAGAAAAAGTAATCAAGCCGGCTCGGTCGTATTTTTGCAAAGCAATATTTGAGATTACCAACGAAGTGTTAATAGCATAATCCATCAAGCTTAAACCATTGAATGGCAGGCGCATAGCTCGACTTTTGTCGATGATACTGTACACTTGTTGCGCACGTTCATCCTCGTATTGGTTCACCATCAAATCAGAGCTGCGGCTGCTCGCTTTCCAGTTGATGCTTCGATAATCGTCACCGCGCACATAATTTTTGATCTGCTCAAACTCATAACTATGCCCGATTCGCCTCATTTTTTTGATGCCTTGAAACTGCGAAATTCGATTGAAAGCCCTTAATTCAAACTGCTTCATCTGTAAAATCGAAGGATACACCGGCACTTTGGCTTCGGTTTCAAAATGTAGGCGGCGTTGTACCAGCCCAATGGTTGAACTCAAAAATAAATTGACTGCCCCGAAAGCGTATTCGCCGCGCTCCGTCGGCCGCAATTCGTACTGAATGCTGCGTTTTTCGTAGGGTTCTAATGTAATTTTTTCTTCAAAATCGCGGATTTGAAATTGCACTGGCAGTTCATCTATGATACTAATATTTAATTTTATATTGGAATTATTATATAAATGTAATTTCACAGGATTTGGATCGCCAAGATTAAATAATTTCGGCAATTCCCGATCGGCATTTACCTGTACATTTTTATTGAACAACATCCAAATATCCAATGCAATAATCGCCAATACCAACACGAACAGTGCCTGTACCATCGGAAACAAGTAAAGAAATGCAAAACTCCCCGCAAACAGCACGACCAGCGCGCCCAGCAGCCAGAAAAAACGATTGGTGAGGAAGAGGTTTTTCATGATTTAAGCTGCAAGCCACAAGCTGCAAGAAACAAGAGGTCTTGTCGCTTGCGGCTCGTTACTTTTTTTATCTCGGTACTTCAATTTTCTGAATAATATCTTTGATTACGTCTTTAGTATCATAGCCTTCCATTTCACGCTCCGGCGTAAGGATAATACGATGATTTAGAACAGGATACGCAACATATTGAATATCATCAGGCGTCACAAAGTCGCGCCCGTAAAGGGCGGCCATTGCTTTTGCCATTTTTAAAATTGCCAGCGAAGCACGCGGCGAAGCACCCAGGAACAAGTCGCCATTATTGCGCGTGTCGTGCACAATGGCAGCGATATAATCCAACAATGTATCACGGATAAACACTTTTTCGGTCAATTCCTGACTTTTGCGAATGTCTTCAGCACTAAAAACAGGCTTTACATCTTCTTTTTGCTGGATTTTAAAATCGTTGCGGAAGCGATATAAAATGGCTTTTTCCTCGTCCAATTTTGGATATTCCATATTGATTTTCACTAAAAAACGATCGAGTTGCGCTTCGGGCAATTTGTATGTCCCCTCCTGTTCAATAGGGTTTTGCGTAGCGACCACAAAAAACGGAAAATTCATCGGGTAGGTTGTGCCGTCCACCGTGATTTGATATTCTTCCATCACTTCAAAGAGCGCGGCCTGCGTCTTGGCTGGTGCGCGGTTGATCTCATCGATCAGTACAATATTTGAAAAAATCGGGCCTTGATTAAACGAAAACTCCGAAGTCCTCATATTAAATATCGTTGTACCCAATACGTCACTTGGCATTAAATCGGGAGTAAATTGAATCCGCGAAAAACCGACTTGCATCGTCTTTGATAATAGCTTGGCTAATAACGTTTTAGCAATGCCCGGCACGCCTTCCAACAGTACGTGTCCGCCGGAAAGAATGGTAGCCAGCAATAAATCAATGACTTCATCCTGCCCAACGATAATTTTCTGTACCTCAGCTTTAATAGCATCTACGCCCTGGCGGATATGACTCAAATCGAGCCGATTTTGCAAAATCGTTTGCTCCACGCTATCATGTAGCGGTGCCGGTATTTCCTGAGGTTCTGATTCTGTTTGGTTTTCTAAGTGTTCGTTGTTTTGAAATTCTTCGATCATGATATTAATGATTATCTCTGATTAAAACCAGGCTCTATTATTTACAAGTTTTATAAAATTGATCCATCAATTGATGAAAATCGATCAAAGTATTTTCGGTCATTATACTGGAATTACTAATGTTTCTGTGCATCAGCCAAATTTTATCAATTAATTCGCGTTGCACTTCTGACTTGGCTACTAATTTTTGTATAAATGCTTCATCCAATTCCTGGCCACGTAAATGGTAACGTTCTCGAACGAAGTTCAGGAACAATTTCATCTTTTGCAAGGCAAGTTTTTTGTGGCTGTTTTGCATAAAATACAAGCGCCCGATCGTGGAAACAAATTCCAAAGAAGTATTCGCATTGGACTCCAGCACAGGAATGATGCGCTGCTTGCGTTTGGTGCGAAATAGCAGAAATAATAAGCCTATGACCAATAATAAATACCAGGCCCACGTAAGCGGCGGCTGACTCAAAATATACTGCAAAGGACTCTCTTTGGAAAGCGTCCGATTCCAGGAATTATTGCGATAGCGCCCAAGCGCTTCAAAGGTTTTGCTATGTTCGTCCCAGTAGATTTTGCCTTCCGGCAAGTAAGAAAATACGCGGTGCACATACTCCAATCTATTGCTATCCAACAAATGATAATTCGTAAAAGCAATCGGCACGGTATGGAAATAAAAAGTACCATCGCCAAAGGCGATTTTTGCAAAATGCGTGAGCGTGTCGTTTAGATCGCCAAGCTCCGTAAAATCATTTTCGCAGAAGTAATCATTATCAATATGAGCCCAAACGTAAGGCATGGTTCGGTTGCGATAGACGTATTTATACTGGAAGCCTTTTGAAGTATGCAAATTCGGGTCGGATAAGTTTAATTGTACTGTTGTATCTTTCAGCATATCATAATCTACCCATTCATTGTAATTACATTCATTATCATAAACCTCCTCCATTAAATCTTGTGGAATAGTATGGCTGGAAATAAAAGCGGTATTCCCATTTTCGACAAATTGCAACAACACTTCCATATCCACCGAATCCATGAACAAAGCCTCTCCAATAAAAACATAATTCGCTGAAACTACGGTATCAGGTAAATTGCCGTTCACACTGTCGCGTAAGACCTCGAAACCTTTACCTGGAAAGTAATTTTTGAGCAATTCCGTTATGATAAAAGCGCCGTAAGGCTGCTTGCTTTCGGCTTTGTAATTAGGGCGCCAACTGAAGCGGTTGCGCGGGCGCTGCGAGAGCAGAAAAATTAGCACGGCAAATACAGCGAGAATGCCGACAATTATTAGAATCTGGCGTCTGTTCATTTGATGGTTGGGCTTGAAATGCTATTGATTTGCCGCATCATCGCCTGAAATTTTGGTTCCAATTGATAAAAATCAGCAATACGTACAGGGCTGCCACCGTACCAAATACGCTCGAAAATCGCGGTGGTTTCTCGAAAAGGATTAAAAAGCGAAGAGGATCGCATTTCGCGGAGATAATCTTTATTGGTTTTATCTTTTTTCCAAAAAATCATATTTTTTAATGATAATTCTTTCAAAATAGCGAGGTAATATAAGCGAACCGCCAAAGCAAAATCCTGCTGGATAATCGCTTGACGGATAAAATCTTCAATATCAGCGTCGTGAATATTTTCTTCAATCTGTTGCAAATCAACGACTGTAATTTTTTTGCCGATTTTCTTGTTTTTTGGATTGTTTAAGCCCAACAAGCTTCGAATCAGCAATAACAACACCACTGCCCCAATTATAATAATAATAAATTTCATGATGCCCGAGGCATTACCTCCCTGAAAAAAAGATTTATTATTCTTTTTTTTATCTTTTTCTTCTTTTTTAGGAGTTTTCAAGCGATCTGCTGAGTAGTCAATGCCTTGTTTGGCACGCTGCCAGTCAGTTTTACTGAACTCATGTGGCTTGACTTCCTCTTGTGCATAAGTCTCTTCCGATGATTGCGCAATCGCACATATCGGATATATGATTAATATAAAAATTCCTATTATAAAAATTCTTAAAGCCATTTTCCAAAATTTAAACTCACCCCATCTCCCATTAAACCTCTTGCTCCAAACCTTTGATTCGCTTCGCCAAGCCCATCTGTTGTATGCGTTCGCGCAAATGTGTTGCTTCAGCAATTTCGCGCAAAGTGTAATACATAATGCCAAACCCGCTTATGAAAAGTACCAACACCAATTGTAGCACCAGCATAGCTGTAAAAGTAAATAAAATAACGCTGACTTGCTGCATTGTCGCATCGTCCAAATAAACAACCCAACTCACCAAATCAAGATAAAATGAAAGTACTATTGTGTCATTGACGAGGAAAAAAAGCAATCCTACCAACAAAAGCACGACCAGCAAACCTATGGTTCTGCCTACATTATTTTTTAACAATGAAAAAGTGCGGCGCAGCCCCTGAAATAGATTGATATTTTCGACTTGCATTACATAGTCCCACAAGAGCGTGATTGGCAATAATATCAAGACCAAATAAGGTGTGTAAAAATCAAAAAAATACATCGTCAGTAAAATCGGGCTGATCGCTGCCATATTTTTGACAAAAGCAGCAAAAATTTCTGATCTGTTACTTTTTTGTCCAGCATTCCCTTCGCGGCGCAGCCAAGCAAAAGTACCGGTGAGCAATACTCCCAAGACAACGAGGCTTAAAAAAGGAAGCCCGACTATTTCACCCGATTTAAAAAATTGCGGCAAAGCTTGAAAAGTGCCGAATAATTGCGCCGGAAAAAAGAATTTTTCAGCCAAATTAAATTTTGATAGCGCAAAAGCACCGAAGCTAAATACGAGTGAATTTGCAAGTGATAACAGCATAATTTTGCCAAAATGCCTGGTATAAAAGGTAAAAACGTCTCCGAAAATTTCGCCGGATGACTTTACTAAGGTGAAATCCAATTTTTGAGCGCGATCTGCTGGGATTTTGACATCCTGCACATTTTTCCGATTTCTCGCTTTTACATAAGGATACCAGACGAAATACATCAAAACAAAAAGCAAACAAATCAAAATAAACATTCCCCTTACAAAATCAGGGGTATCGGTGTGCCGAGTGAGGTAGCCTTCGATAAAACCAGCTAAAATGATAATTGGTGCTATTCCCACCATAATTTTCACGCCGCGCCGCGCCGAACGCTGAAATGACTGCGCCCTTGTATGTGTGCCTGGAAACACCAAGCCTTTGCCCATCGTGATACCTGCTGTACCGGCAATGATAATGGCAGAAATTTCGAGCGTACCGTGTATCCAAATGGTCAGGAAAGACTCCCAGAATAAGCCTTTTTCGATAAAAAAATACTGAAAAGCCCCTACCATTATACCATTATAAATCATAATAACGATGCTCCCAATCATATAAAAAACGCCCATCACGAACGTGAGAAATGCTACCCAAAGGTTGTTGGCAGTGATGCCCAAAGACATCCCCAATTCGCCGCGATGCTTATAGACGCGCATCGGGTCACCCGATTCAATATTCTCCAAAGTCATGCTGACGTAACCCTCTCCAAGGATAACTTTTACAAACTCGGGATCCATCGCACTCGAAAATGCACCAATGCCAAATGAAAGCAAAAATACTAAGAACGCCAGCAGAAATTCGCGTCGAGCCTCGTACATCAGTTGTGGTAGCTCTTCCAGCCAAAACTGTGCAAGGCGCTTGAGCGGCGAGCGACGACTTTTATAAATGGTAAAAAAAATCCTTTGCGCCAAGCCATTCAAATAAACACGTACCGAGCGGTTGGGATAAAACGTGCGGGAATACGACAAATCATCGGTAATCTGTATGAACAGGTCATTCAGTTTGTCGGGGTCGTGGTATTGTCCGTCTAAAACGGATTCAAATTCCTGCCACTTATGCTTATTCTGTCGGATAAAACTTGTTTCTCGCATCTTTGCAGATTAAAAGACGTCAGATGCCAGATGTCAGACTTTGCCTCATTATAGCAAAATGAAATAGTTTAGCCTGGGATCTAGCATCCATTTACCAAAACGCATTTTATGAAAATATTTTGGCATTTGCAAGCACCTTTCCAAGACAAATAACGTACGAATGTTGACTAACATTTTTCTCTTATGTATTTTGCATCCAAAACTTAATTCCAGAAGCCTAAGACCCCAAAACCCAACACCATTATGCCTCATACACCTATAAGTCTTTATGCCTTTAAACCGTTATTTCTATAAACCAAACACTTCATGCAAACCATTGATATCCGTACCACCCAAAACGTGACCATCGAATATGAACTTGCTTCCCTGCGCGAGCGGGCGCTGGCTTTCCTGGTGGATGGGCTCATTGTGCTGGTGGCTTATTATCTTTTTATTCTTCTACTGATAGGCGCTTTTGGTGATTCGTTGTTCAATGGAATGCTAGCAGGGTTCATTTATGGTTTGTTGCCGATTGTAGGATTTATGGCATATCAGTTTTTTTCTGAAGTACTCGCTAACGGGCAATCCTGGGGAAAAAAAGCATTGGGTATCAAGGTTGTACGACTGGATGGCGCCGAACCAGGCTTGAGCGATTATTTTTTGCGTGCCATCTTTCACATGATTGATAGCCTGGCTACCTCGGGGGTGCTGGCGGCTTTGCTGATTAGCTCTTCGCCCAAAAATCAACGCCTCGGCGATATAACCGCCAATACAACCGTCATCCGTGTGCGGCATCAGGCGCGGTTTCGCTTGGAAGATATTTTGAAAATCAGTTCTATTGAAAATTATCAACCGCTTTATCCTGAGGTGCGTCGCCTCAGCGAACAAGATATGTTACTCATCAAGCACCTCATTGCTCGCTATCGCCAGTATCCCAATGCGGCACACGAGCAAGCCCTTCAAGAAGCGGTGGCACACCTGACCACTTTGCTCGATATTTCCGACAAACCCAAGAATAAAATCGAATTTTTAAAAACCCTTATTCGGGATTATATTGTTTTAACACGCTGATTAAAAAGTACGAGGTACGAAGGACGATTTATGATTAAATAGTTCGACTTTTGTAGCTCGAAAATCTTTAATATTTAAAGGTAAATGAAGTCAAAAAAGAAAAAAGTTTTACAGCATATTGAAATTACTGGTATTGCAGACAAAGGCAAAAGCGTAGGTCGAACGACGGACGGACAAGTGATTTTTGTAGAAAACGTTGCGCCCGGTGATGTAGTAGATGTACTGGTGCTGCACAAGAAAGCAGGATTCATGCAAGGCAAGCCCTTACATTTTCATCAATATTCCAAAGATCGGGTCGAGCCTTTTTGTGAACATTATAACCTTTGTGGCGGCTGTAAATGGCAACATTTGAGCTACGAGGCGCAGTTAAGGCATAAGCAATTGGTCGTAGAAAATGCACTTCAACGCATTGGCAAAGTACAAGTACATGATTTTCAGCCGATTTTACCTGCATTAGAAACGCAATATTATAGGAATAAATTAGAATTTGCTTTTTCCAATAAACGCTGGCTGACCAGAGAAGAAATCGGCACAGGCGAGGATTTAATTCATCGCAATGGCTTGGGTTTCCATCGTCCCGGCGAGTTTGACAAAATCGTGGATATTCAGCATTGCTGGCTGCAGCCTGACCCGTCTAATGAAATTCGCAATGAAATTCGCATTATTGCATTCGATCAGGATTTAAGTTTTTATGATACCAGATCAAAGGAAGGATTTTTGCGCAGCGTGGTGGTTCGTACAACTACGACGGGCGAAGTGATGCTGGTATTTAGTTTTGGTGGAGAAGATAAGAAAAAAACGAAGCTTTTTTTGGATGCTGTTTTAAAACGCTTTCCGGATATTACAACTATTTGCTATTGTATTAATACAAAAGTGAATGATTACTTAATGGATTTGGAAATGTTTACATGGCATGGTAAAGGCTATATAGAAGAACAACTGGGGCATGTGCGATTTAAAATTGGACCAAAATCTTTTTTCCAAACCAATACGAGTCAAGGTAAAGCTTTGTATGATATTGCAGTGGAATTCGCTGATTTACAAGGCAATGAAAATGTGTATGATTTATATACGGGTGTAGGAAGTATCGCTTTGTACCTTGCACAGCATTGCCAGCAGGTGGTAGGCATCGAAGAAATCGAGGCCGCGATCGATGATGCAAAAGAAAATGCACAACTAAATAATATTAATAATACCGTTTTTTATACGGGTGATGTAAAAGATATTTTGACCGCTGAATTTGTAGAAAAATATGGCAAACCCGATGTATTGATTACTGATCCACCTCGTGCAGGTATGCACCCACAAGTAGTAGAAATGCTGCTTCAACTGGAGTCTCCGAAGATCGTGTACGTGAGTTGTAATCCTGCTACGCAGGCGCGTGATTTACATTTATTGAGCGCTAAATATGATGTAATAAAAATGCGCCCAGTGGATATGTTTCCGCATACGCATCATATTGAGAGCGTTGCTTTATTGCAATTGCGATAAAAAGTAAAAAGAAAAGGGGTTGGCAGCACTTAGCTGCACAACCCGTAATCATAATCCCAAAAACTAATCTTTATGAAAAATCTTTAAGCTTTTTCTTCCTCTTTTACAAGCAACTGAAAACCATTGCCATGAATATTAACGATTTCAATATTTTCGTCGCGCTTTAAATATTTACGTAATTTTGTAACAAAAACATCCATACTGCGCGCCGTGAAATAATTATCTTCTCCCCAAATTCTTGTCAAAGCCTCTGATCGTGGCAAAATATCATTTAAATGTACTGCAAACATACGTAAAAGTTGCGCTTCTTTGGGTGATAATTTGATTTTTTCTTCCTCGTTACCGTCCAAACTAAACGTTAAGATACGCAAAGGATAATTAAAATGGTATTTTCCTATAAAAAATTCTTTAATTTCATCTTTGGGATCGGCTTTTTGCTGGCTGCGCTTGAGGATCGCCTGGATGCGGTAGAGCAATTCTTCTGAGTTGAAAGGCTTGCTAATGTAATCGTCGGCGCCAATTTTAAAACCTTTGAGCACATCGTCTTTCATGGTTTTGGCGGTTAGGAAAATGATTGGCATCTCAGTGTCTTTCTCTCGAATTTCTTTGGCCAACGTGAAGCCGTCTTTTTTGGGCATCATCACATCGAAAATACAGAGATCGAAATTCCCTTTTTTATAGCTTTCCAATCCCTGTACCCCGTCGGTGGCCAGCATCACATCATAATCGTGCATTTCAAGATAAGACCTTAGAACGTCGCCGAAATTTTGGTCATCTTCCACCAATAGGATTTTGTTGTTTGCCATTCTTTTTCTTTTTTTGGGTGATTAGTTATTTGGTTATCGGTTATCAGGTGCGAGTCATTTTGATGTTATTTATATTTTATCACATCCTTTTCACAGATAACCAATTACATAATCACTTATTTTCTACTTTAAATGGGAAGAACAATATAAAACTGCTACCCTTTCCCAATTCACTTTTTACATCAATATTACCTTTATGGGCGGTCATCATTGCTTTTACATAACTCAAACCCAAACCAAAGCCTTTCACGTCGTGCAAATCGCCTGTATGCACCCGATAAAATTTATCGAAAATATGCTTCCGCACTTCTTTATTCATACCCATCCCTTTGTCTTCTACGGTCACTTCCACGCCACCAGAGACGTTACGAGAATGCACTGTTATTTCAGGGTTTTCTGGGGAATATTTATTGGCGTTATCCAGCAAATTGTTGATGATGTTTGAAATATGGGTCAGATCGCCTTGCACAATAGGGTTGGTAGCTTCTAATATTGCTCTGGCTGTACCCGCGCGCTTTTCCACCTGTAGCCCTATATTTTCAATGGCGTGTTCGATCACCTCATGCAAATTCACTTCCGCCAGTTTCAGAGAGAAATCCTGCTTCTCAATCACCGCCATTTGTAACACTTTCTCCACCTGATTATTCATACGAATATTTTCCTGTTTTATTATGTTGGCGAAGCGGCGTACTTTGTCGCTGTTGCTGGAAATCATAGGGCTTGTAATCGAATCCGCTGCCAGAGAAATAGTCGCAATTGGTGTTTTGAACTCATGGGTCATATTATTGATGAAGTCATTCTTCATCTCGGAGATTTTCTTTTGCGTCAAAATGACATTAATCGTATAGCCAAAACACAGCAAAATAATAGTAGTGAAAAGCAAAGTACCCACAAAATTTAGCCAGGCGGAGCGCCACACATAGTTATTTTTATTAGGAAAATGCACCATCAGCAAACCCGGTGCAGGGGTTTCTTTTGGAAACATATTTGCTCGGAAACTCGAATTATAAATATTTTTATAGCCAGGTAAGATTTCAGTAGGTTGCGCCTCTTCCACTACATAATGCCCGTCCACAATCACAAAACTACTGGTTTCTTTAGAAAAGACGCCAAAATTATACCCAATGTCAATACCTCGATTCGCCAATTCTTGCCGCAAAGTCATTTGCAAATGCTTAAGATCCACTCGTTCAGCCAGCGGAATACTGTGCGTACCCTGCTGATAATAAGCCATGAGCGTTCGGTAAGCTTTGTCGCGGTTGGTTGTACATTCAAGACAATTGCAAGTATTGTAAATATCTTCCATCAAATCATCCAGTAAATGCTGGGATCTAAAAGCTTTTCCATTTAATACTTCAAGATTGGGTAGCCCATTTTCCAACGCTGCCGCTGCAATTTCTTTCTGAAAATAATTTTTAGAGAAACCGTTCCAGGAATGGCTAAAAACTTCGCGCTGCTCCTCTTCTTCCAAGCGTTGCACCACCGTTTTGAGCACGTCCATTACATCTTTTTCAAATTTATCCTCATTAACTCGAATAGAAGTAAAAATAAGGCTCATCTGCAGCCATAATACGCCTATGACCGCCGCACTCATCAAACCAATAATCAGCCAGATTGCCTTTTTATTCATCGAATTCTATTTGTACCGGAGTGAATCTCAAATGTTAAAATTACTGCTTTTTACAAATTTAGAGATTCACAGCACGCCCCGTTGTACTTTAACAGACATTTAACGCCAGCTGCCAGCGCATTTGCTCGTCCTAAATGCTAAAATGTCAATTCTTAAAATTTTGCACACAAAAAACGTCTATTTGTATGGAAATGTTTTGTGAGAGCATAGTTTTTGAATGATTTGCGGAGAGAATGAGGGATGAAGCTACCTTAACGCTGGACTCACGATAAGCGTTTTTAATTGATTTACTTCTAGCATTTTTTATCTGAATCATTTGGTCAGGATAAGATTGTATGCTTATTTTCATCCGATTTTCAATATCTTCATTTTTTACATCTGAAACCTTTGATTGAATTATGAAAAAAGCCCTCCTCTTGATGCTCCTGGCTACACTTCCATTCTTGTTGTTTGCCCAATCTGCCGACGAGCTGCAAAAATCGGTGCAGCAACTGCAAAATCAAGTGGAGGGCTACCGCCATACGTTTGATATGCTGAATAAAAAAATTGATGATTTGCTGTGGTACGAAAAAGTGGGCGATCTGGCTTATATTGATAAAGTGCAAATGACGGGTCCGCCGGTGTGGAAGGAGAAGAATCCGGCAGCGCAGGGCGCAGGCAATCCGGTGATTTTCTCGTCGTATGTGTTCATTCCGAAGTCGGTGGAGGCGAATAAAAAGTACCCGCTGATTGTGCTGCCGCACGATGGCGTGCATTCTAATTTTACAACGGCGTATGCGCATGTAATAAGGGAATTAGTGTATCAGGGTTATATCGTGGTGGCGGCGGACTATCGCGGCAGTACGGGTTATGGCAGCAGTTTTTACCGGAAAATTGATTACGGTGGTCGGGAAGTAAATGATGTAAATGTAAGCCGGGATTACATGCTGGAGAATTATGATATTGTAGATAAAAATCGCGTTGGTATCATCGGCTGGAGTCACGGCGGATTGATTACGTTGATGAATATTTTTGAGTATCCGACTGATTATCAGGTGGCTTTTGCGGGGGTACGGGTGACTGATTTGATAGCAAGAATGGGATATAAAAATGAAAATTATCGGGATTTATTTGAAGCGGAATATCATATTACCCAATCGGCAGAGGAAAATGTAAAGGAATATCGCCGCCGCTCGCCCGTGTGGAATGTAGAAAAAATGAAAGACACGCCTTTATTAATTCATACGAATACGAATGATGAGGATGTAAATGTGCTGGAGTTGGAGCAGTTAATACGAGCGCTGAAAGCCGAAGGAAAGAAGTTTGAATACGAAATTTTTAATAATATCGAAGGCGGGCACGCTTTTGACCGATTGGATACTAAAATTGCGCAGGAAATACGGGTGAAAATTTATAAATATTTACATCAATATTTAAAACCGGATCAAGTTATTAATAACATGAAAGATCTGCGGAAAGCGGCGTATCGGTTTTGAGAACTATGAAAATAAAATGATTTAACTTATTTTTAATCCATAACTTACTGAAAAACATGGCATTTATTTCCTTCGCCTTCCAGTTCGCTGCTCCTTTTGTCTTCTTTCCTTGGGCTTAATGGGGGCAGCGACCATCGCTTGCTCGGCTTCCTCGGTTAGCATCATATCAATTTGCCTTTTTTCTAAATCGGTTCTAATAATACGGACGCTTACTTCGTCGCCCATTTTCATTTCGCGCTTGGTGCGGATACCTTTCATGCGCAGGCGACTCTCGGCGACTTCAAAGGCTTCACTCATCGTATCAAAACCAATAAAACCTTCTGCCAACGTTTCTTTTAATGCTACAAAAAATCCCCGATCCAAAATACCAGAAATATAGCCCGGAAAGTCTTCTCCTACGTGCTTCGACATATATTCCACCTGCTTGTACTTCACGGATTCGCGCTCGGCTTCCATCGCTTTGCGCTCTTGCATCGAAATATGTTTGCAACGCTCTTCAAGTGGCTCTTTTTCAACGCGATAAAATTGATCAATTTTTAAATTTAATTCCAAAATACGGTGCGCCAGTACATCCGAATAGCGTCGAATCGGCGAGGTAAAATGAGAATAAAACTCAAGCGCCAAGCCGTAATGCCCAATATTATTGGTGCTATATTCTGCTTTTGCCATCGTGCGAATAGCAAGCGGTTCCAAGAGTTGCAGCGCGGGATTGTCCTCAGCAGCTTTTGCTAACGCATTATAAGATTTTGCAATATTTTTGGGCGTGTCCACGCGCATATTGAAACCCATTTCCCGCGCAAACATCGCCAGGGCTTCTACTTTGTCAGGATTTGGTTCGTCGTGTACACGATACACGAATGGAATTTCCTGTTCTTTTCCTTTTTCAGAAATAAAAGTCGCTACCTCGCGGTTCGCCAAAAGCATAAAATCTTCAATCAACAAATGCGCGTCTTTGCGCTCTTTCACAAATACTTCAATCGGTACGCCTTCAGCATCCAATCGGAATTGCACTTCCTCGGTTTCAAAATTAATCGCGCCATTTTTAAAACGCTCTTTGCGCAGCTTATGCGCCAATTGGTTCACTTTTTTCAATTCTTCAATAAAATCGCCTTCGCCGGCGTCCAGAATTTCCTGCACTTCTTCGTACACAAAGCGCCGATCGGAATGGATAATGGTTTTGCCAAACCAACGATTGACAATTTTATCGTTTTTATCAAAAGTAAAAATCGCTGAAAAGGTAAGTTTATCTTCGTTCGGACGCAGTGAACAGAGCTCGTTCGAGAGTTTTTCGGGTAGCATCGGCAACACGCGATCCACAAGATAAACCGAAGTAGAGCGTTTGTAGGCTTCAATGTCAAGTTTACTGCCAGGTTTCAAATAATGGCTCACATCGGCGATGTGCACGCCCACTTCGCAATCTCCATTTTCTAAGTAGCGAATCGAAATCGCATCGTCAAAATCCTTAGCGTTAAAGGGGTCAATCGTAAAAGTCGTCACCTCGCGCAAATCTAAGCGGCGCGCGACTTCCGCTTCGGTAATCTCCTCTTCCAGTTTTTCCACTTCTGCCATCACTTCTTCCGAAAAATCAAGATTAAAACCATGATTAATCAAAATAGCTTTCATTTCAATATCGCTGGTGCCTGCTTTGCCTAAAACTGTGGTGACTTTGCCTTGCAGGGTTTCGCCGCGTTTCTCGCCCCAGGTTTTGATGCGCACCACTACTTTGTCGCCGTCTTTGGCTTCTTTGGTGTCTTCGAGATCAATTTTAATATCCAAAGCCAGACTTTGATCTGGTGTGACAATGGCATATTTTTCAAAAAAGCGAATCGTACCAAGAAAATATTCGGTGGCACGTTCGATGACTTTCACCACTTCACCTTCCGCACGACGCCGACCACGCGGCACCCAGGCCCGAATGAGTACGCGGTCGCCATGCAAGGCCGTATTGAGGTTTTTGGCAAGCACAAACACATCTTCGTCCAAACCTTCGCTCTCGATATAGGCAGCGCCACTGCGGGTCATATCCACGTAGCCTTCATACATTTTGTTGCTGCGATTGGACTCCTGACCAAGTTGCGGTTTGTATTTGAATTTGAAATCGCCCAAAGAAGAAGCTTTACCCACTTCCACCAATTGTTCCAATGCATGGAGTATAGAATCTTTGTTATTGTCAATCCTTAGCGTTTTAGCGATCTGGCGGGGATTGAAGCGCTTGCGGGGTTCTTTTTCCAACAGCTTCAGAACTTCTTCCTGGAGTTGCTTTGTGGTAAGTTTGTTGTTTTGGGATTTTTTTATTCGTTTTGACATATAAATTTTGAATGCTCAATGTTAAATGATAAATGTCTAATGATAAATTATTCAATATCAATGATTTGTCCTTCAGGCAATAATTCCAGCTTTGTCACTCGACTGGTCGTAGGATCATACGTTTTGCCATTTGTGGATTGACCGGATGTAATGAGGATTTCCCAATCTTCATCAATGATAGCCACTGATTGTGTAAGGTTTTGACCATCATAAAAAGTTCCGGCGATGGCGCGTTTGTCAATCAATTCGCCCTTTTTGGTAAAGGTCATCATATTATAAGAATAATCCATTAGTCCTGCTCGCCAGATCACAATTGCTTGAAAATCATGCGTTTCTGGTATTTTAAAACAAGCGATGTACTCGGTCATATCGTCTATCTCTTCCAGTTCAAAAGGCAGGATAAATTGCTCAATCATCAAAGGAGGCAACGGTTCATTGCGGTTGCTGAATTCGTGGTGCACCTCGTCGTTCAAGGTGACCGGCAGTTGCACCGTCGGGAAATGTTCTATAAAAGATTCAAACCGAACGATCGGTTTCTTTGGATTTACTTCTTTCATTTAAAAAATTTTATCAAGATAAAACACAAAGCCTTATGCTTTGGTTGCTGAAATTAGTTTATACCGATATTTGTCATATAATTTATGGGCGTAGCGCATGATGCTCCAAAAGCACAAGTTAGGGTGAAAGCATGATTGGGTAAGCCTTTGAGGCTATAAATCTTTGAACCTAATTTTAGATTCATTCTAAATAATTTCTATTCTTATATAAACAGCGAACATCCGTTTGGCAAAACGGCTTTAACATTTAGATTTGCATTGCCCTAAACGGCGACGCCAATTTTTCACAAAGGTAACAAAACGATAAAAACGAAGAACATGAGTTGGTTTACCAATTTTCTTACCTCTTCCATCGGGCAGAAAGTGGTCATGAGCTTGACTGGATTGTTTTTGATTCTTTTTCTGGTCATACATCTATTGGGAAATTTGCAGTTGATGCTGGATGATGGCGGCGAAGCATTTAATTTATATGCAAAAAAAATGACAACTGATCCCATTATTAAAACAGTATCTTATATATTATACATTTCTATACTTATTCATGCAATACAAGGTTGGATGCTCTGGGTGAAGAATCGCAAAGCGCGGGGTGCGGTAGGCTACTCCGTAAAAGTGACCAAAGCAGTGAAAACCAGCGCTTTTGCTTCTACGCGTATGGGCGCACTGGGCACGATTATTTTTATTTTTATACTCATTCACTTGTACCAGTTTTGGTTGCAAATGAAGCTCGATAAGCTGCCGTACATGACCATCGAAGGGAAAGAATATAAAGATTTGTACTGGATTGTTTCTTTGACGTATGAAAATGCCGGATTTGTCATATTTTATGTGATTTCAATGGTGGTAATTGCTTTTCACTTATGGCATGGATTTCAGAGCGCTTTTCAGACCTTGGGATTGGAGCATCGAAAATATACGCCCGTGATTAAGTTTTTGGGGAAAGTTTATTCGATTATCATACCAGCTTTATTTGCGCTGATTCCTATTTATATGTATTTGATGAAATAGTAAGCAAAATTTAAATTTTAATAAAATGGAATTAAATAGTAAAATACCTCCTGGTTCGCTCGATGAAAAATGGACAAAATATCGTTCCACTGTGCCTTTGGTAGCGCCAGCAAATAAGCGTCGGATTGAAGTAATCGTGGTGGGTACAGGATTAGCGGGGGCTTCCGCAGCGGCTTCGCTTGGCGAATTGGGGTATAATGTCAAGTGTTTTACATTCCATGATAGCCCGCGTCGGGCACATAGCATTGCTGCTCAAGGCGGTATAAATGCAGCTAAAAATTATATGAATGATGGCGATAGCGTTTATCGCCTATTTTATGATACCATTAAAGGCGGGGATTACCGTTCACGCGAAGCAAATGTTTATCGCTTGGCAGAAGTAAGTGCCGCCATTATCGATCAAGCGGTGGCGCAGGGTGTCCCTTTTGCAAGAGAATATGGCG
>JANRME010000222.1:0-2252 GCA_033761835.1 Saprospiraceae bacterium | reverse complement strand
GTTTTGTATCAGGGTTTTAGTATTCATGGCAACGAGCCGAGTGGTGGCAACGCGGCCCCTTTAGTAGCTTACTATTTGGCTGCTGGAAAAAGTCCTGAAATCGAGCAATTGCTCAATAATGTGGTCATTTTGTTCGATCCTTGTTATAATCCTGATGGCTTCAACCGTTTTGCAAGTTGGGCGACGGTGCATAAAAATTATAATGTGACCGCCGATCCTGCTGATCGCGAATACAGCGAAGCTTGGCCCGGCGGGCGTACCAATCATTACTGGTTTGACCTTAACCGCGACTGGCTGCCAGTGCAACATCCTGAAAGCCGCGGCCGCATTAAGACTTTTCATGAATGGAAACCGAATGTGCTGACCGATCATCATGAACAAGGTACGAGTTCTACCTTCTTTTTTATGCCAGGCGTTCCGACGCGTACGAATCCGATCACGCCCAAGCGCAATCAGGAATTAACTGGTAAAATCGGGAATTATCATGCTGCGGCCTTAGATAAAATTGGCTCTTTGTATTTTACGCAAGAAAGTTATGATGATTTTTACTACGGTAAAGGCTCGACTTATCCTGATGCCAATGGCGCGATTGGGATTTTGTTTGAACAAGCCAGTTCGCGTGGTCACGCACAAGAGAGTGATAATGGGATTTTGACTTTCCCTGCTACGATTCGCAATCAAGTAACGACGGCACTTTCCACGCATAAGGCTTTGACAGAAATGCGCCAGGAGTTATTGGAATACCAACGCGATTTTTATAAAAATGCAATAAACGAAGCCAAAGCTGATAAGGTGCGCGCTTACGTTTTTGGTGATAAATATGATCCCGCGCGGGTGAATCATTTTTTGGATATTCTGCTGATGCACAAGATCGAGGTTTATGAATTATCGAAAAAAACGACCGCTGCTGGTAATAATTTTGAGCCTGGTAGCGCTTACGTCGTACCGACCGATCAGCCCCAGTACAAGCTCATTCGAGGCATTTTTGAAACGCAACTGACCTTTGAAGATAGCTTGTTTTATGATATTTCATCCTGGACATTGCCGATGGCATTCAATTTGCCTTATGCTGGACTCGGGGACGGAAGTTTGAAAGGTACTAAATTAGAGAAAGTGCCGCAAATGGCGGGCGGTGTGAAGCGCAGTAATTATGCTTATTTATTGAATTGGGATCATTATTATGCGCCAGCGGTAGCGAATTATTTGATGGAACGAGGCTTGCGCGCAAAGGTCGCTATGGAAAGCTTTTCCGATGGGAATAAAGAATACAGCGCGGGTACGGTGATGATTTCGGTGGTGCAAGGGCAAACCAAAAATGCGGATGAGATTTATCAATTGGTGCAGGAAGCTTCTGCCAAATTTGGCGTTTCGATGGATGCTACGGGTACTGGGCTGACACCAAGTGGGATTGATTTAGGGAGTCGCAATTTTGCGCTTTTGGAGCAACCGAAAATTTTATTATTAATAGGAAGTGGCGTCAATTCTAATGATATAGGTGAGGTTTGGCATTTATTGGATCAACGTTACCAAATTTCTGTTACAAAAGGAGAAGTAAGCTCTTTTAATCGCTTTGATTTGGATCGATATAATGTGATTGTAATGGCCAGCGGCAATTATAATGATATTTCGCAAAACGGCGTAGATCGCCTACGCGATTGGCTGCAAGGCGGCGGTACAATCGTTGCGATGCAAAATGCTACACAATGGCTCAAAGGAAAAGGCCTTTCATCCGTAGAAACCAAGCGCAGTGGCGGGAACTCTGATAACGCCGGGCGTCGTGCTTATGGCAAAATGCAAGAAGATTTTGGTGCATCCAGCATTCCGGGTTCTATTTTTGAGGCCCAGCTTGATCTGTCGCATCCGCTTTGTTTTGGCTTGCATCGAGATAAAATGCCGGTGTACCGCGAAGGCAATTTCTTTGTAGAACCCGCGAAAAATATATACGCCACGCCTTTGGTGCATACCGCCAATCCATTATTGAGTGGCTATGCCAATAAAAATAATTTGGAAGGCATTAAAAATTCCGCTTATATCACGGTGACTGGCGTAGGAGGAGGAAAAGTAATCAATTTTGCGGATAATCCTAATTTCCGGGCATTTTGGTTTGGCACGAATAAATTATTTATGAATGCTATTTTTCTTGGGCATACCATTAGCAACGGCGCAACGGATCGCCCTGCTCCTGTTGGTCAAAGAGAATAGGTGTTTGATTGGATGATTGATTTTATTCAATCATCCAATCACTCAGTCAC
>JANRME010000221.1:0-4388 GCA_033761835.1 Saprospiraceae bacterium | reverse complement strand
ATTTTCGCCAACGCTTTTTATAATGCTGCTGTCTATGTACATATAAAATTATAGTAGCTATGAAAACCTTATTACTTGCTTTTACAGTAATATTATTGACTTTTTCCTGCCACGATGCAGAGCGGGATTTTCGTTCCGAAGGCTTGATTACTGGCCCCGATGCAAGATTATGCGTTTGCTGTGGGGGCTGGTTTATTCAAATCGAAGGAGAGCCTTATCGAGCCTATTTGTCTGCTGAGCAGTTTCGTACTTTAAACATAGACTTATCAGAACTGCCGTTGCCAGTACGTTTAGATTGGGAATTACAAAGCCAGCCATGCCTGGGCGATGAAATTATTGTCACGCGTATAGAAAGACAATAAAAAATGGTGAATAAAATCATGATATAGCTATGAAAAAAGCACTACTATTTTTGACCTTCCTTTGGTTCGTCGCTTGTCAAAATGATGCTTTGACCTTAGAATCAGAAGGTATTATTACCCAGCGCGATTACCGCAAATGCTACTGTTGTGGCGGTTGGTTGATTGAAATCGAAGGGAAAACCTGGCTCGCAGATTTATCGCCCGAACAAATAGAATCCCTGGGCTTAGACGAAACAGCTGTACCGATGCCCGTGCAATTGGATTGGAAAAAAGAGGACAAGGCTTGTTTGGATAATAAGATTCTTGTTGCTCAAATTAAGCGGCGGTAACGACAAAATCGACTATTCCAATGAACGAATCATGAATTGTCAAAAGTATCGGCGCGCTTCAGCCGCCGCCTGAAAAAAAAACCGACCGCTTCGCGGTAAAGTTAAACCCGCCTTCGCTAAAGCTACGGCGGATAAAAAGGGTAAAAGCGCTCAAGAGCAACTTAGTGCCGTACCAAACGAAAACCAAGATTGAAGTCGCGACTGAGTGGTCTGATCTTGCTGCGATTGGCAGCGCGACAGTCAGCTGGACCATAGTTCCAGGGCCCGCCACGACCCACGCGATACGAGCCACTCAACGCTCCGCGCGGGTCGCTAAGTCCCCCATCGGGGGAATAGGGGGCATACCAATCCCAGCACCATTCCCATACGTTGCCGCTCAGGTCGTGCAAGCCAAGTGCATTGGAGCTGTTGAGGCTTCCCACCTCCACGGTTTTGCCCCGGTACGTCCCGCTTTCCGAGTAATCCTTTTTATAATCTGCCGAGGCATTAAAATTAATCTGCGATGCGCGGGCGATGTCTTGTCCATTCCCAAAACGTACCTTTTTACCGCTGCCTCGCACTGCATATTCCCATTCTGCTTCGGTCGGTAAGCGGTACCCATTGGCTGCCCAGTTGCAGGTCACTGTCCATCTTACATCATCGTAGCTACTCGTGTTATTTGCGTCTTTCCGGCTCTTGTCTATGGTGTACGCTTCTTGTAAGCCCTCTTGTCGGCTGCGCCAGTTGCAGTATTCGATAGCGTCGTACCAACTTACGTTGATAATTGGGCGCTTGCCTCGTCCCCATCCACTGTCCGAAGGCTTTTCACGTCCCGTTACACTGCAAAAAGCGTCGTACTCCTCAAAGGTCAATTCATACATTCCCATATAAAAGTCGCTTACCGTGACGCTATGCACCGTTTTTTCATTATCACCACCCTCACCAAACTGATCTCCCATTTGATACGTGCCGCCTTTCACAAACACAAAATCATCGGGTATGATGGGCTGGGGCGGTTCCACTGTAAGAGGTTGCGGCGTAGGGCTTTCTGTCACAAACACAAATCCCCCCTGCTCATGCCCCGGTAGCTCCCCCTGGTGCGGCGTAGGGCTTACCCGCTCCAGCGCACTCAGTAAGTCCGCATAGGTAAACAAACCATCGCCAGAAGTATAGGCGCTCCGCAAACCTTTCAAGATAGCCGCTGCAAAAGGAGAATTCGTAGCACCATCGGGCGTGCGCTCTTTGCCACCGGAGGTCAGGAGTAAGCGCGATGGATTGCGGAGTTGACGGTTGATGAGGTTATCTCGGTCAGAAGAAGGCGTATCACCCGGTCGGCGGAAAACCTCCTTGCCTTTAAACGCAATCGCCTGGTCTATCGTGCCGGAGTAGCAGGCATCTATCGCCAGCAGGATGTGCTTGCAGGGAATCTGGGTCACAATATTGCCCAGATCCGTCAGCTCGATGTAAGCGCTGTAATCGCTCTGACTGCCATTGGGTACGAAGTAGCCTTTTTTGGTAAACTCCCAAAACGTGCCATGCCCCGAAAAGAAAATAAACAACTGCGCATCTTCCGCAAAAGTTTTTTTCTGCCAGCTTTCCAGCACCTGGTAGATTTGGGCTTTGGTATAATTTTTATACACTTCGGTCTCAAAGCCGTACATGGCTTTCAATTCCCCAGCCAGGGCGTCTGCATCTTTCCCCGGATTTTTCAGGCTCGTAAAGCCAGGCGTGCCGCTGTAATCGTCTATGGCAAAGAATAGGGCGTAGTCTTTGCCGGGGCGGGGGGATGGTTTTAATTCTTTTTCATTATTCAGCAATAGAATTAAAAACAAAATATTTAAATAAAATTCCATAGATATTTAGTTTAATCTAATTCTTTGACACAACGACATGACAATCCTAAGTCCGGTTTACCTAGTCCCCTATAAATTCTTGTTGAATCTTGAAATAAAGCAATTACAATAGCACCATAACCTAAATAATGATTGTGATAAGCACTAATATCGTAGTTTTCACTTTTTGTTTTGATTTGTTCTTCTGTTTTAAATGTCATACTTCCAAGTATAGTAAATAATTCATCATAATCTTTGTACGACTTACTATCTTTTAAATTGAATCTTGTGCCATCATATGCACTAAGCGACCAGTAATATCCTTCTTTTCCTATCTGTTGATAACGATATTGAGGAAACAGTTCCCATCCTTTTTCATAAAATCCGCTTAAAGTTGCTCCAAAATAACCATCCCTATTATCTATTAATTGTGCATATGCCATTAAGTGATCTTTGGATGTAGAAGGAAATTTATTTATTGTATTCCCATTTATCGTAATATTGATTCCATCCGCATAACCTCCATAAAAATTAATTAAATCTCTCCACTCTTGATCGGTTGGTAGCCGCCAATCTTTTCCTAAAATTCTACAAGATAACTCTGCTGCTTCCCAAGTATATAATTTTCCATACTTATCACAATTCTCCATACTATCATTATAACACCAACAATCCTTCCCTAAATCATAATTCAAGTTTTCAGCCAGCCAGGTTTTGCCATTAATTTTCACCGTTTTATACCTATTCCCATCAGGATCAACCACATATTCAACCGGATTACTCGGAATAAATAAGAAACTTGACCCCGCCTCATTTTTACCAAATTCCCCTCGGTGCGGCTTTGGGTTTGCCAATTCTACATAAGCGAATAATTCCGTAGAAGTGAGGATATTATCTGTCCCGCCGCCACTGCGCAAGCCTTCCAGCAGCTTTCTGGCAAAATTGGATTGATCGGGCGATTCGGTCTCGGTAGCAGAGGTAAAAAACAAGCGCGTGGTGTATTGTGCATGATTGGCAATTAGCTTTTCGCTATCGCTTAATTCGCCGGGGCGCTCAAAACGTCCGCCACTTCGACTCCACCAATTGGGATCAAAGGTGCCGCTGAAACAAGCGTCAATCGCTACCAGAATGTGTTTACATGGAATGTTATTGATAAAGGGACGCCAATATTCATAAGCAAAAGCGGTACGGCTCAATTTATCAGGATCGGAATCCTTTGCCAGAAAAAAGCCATTCTGATTGTCAACCACACCATGCCCGGAAAAGTAAATGAATAATTGTCCATTTTGATCCAGTTCCTTATTCGCAAAGCGATTGGCGTACCATTTCAGCTTGGCTTCTATTTCCTCAATAGTCGGATTTTCAACTACTTCTGTGGTAAAGTTGTACGTTCTCTCCAATTCTTGTGCAATGGCTTTGGCATCGGCAATGGGATTGGATAAGGGGCGCATTGAATTGTAGTCATTGACTGCAAAAAAGAGGGCGTGGTTTTTCTTTTCTGATTCTAACTGCTCAATTTGATTTAAAGACAAAGTAAGAGGTAAAATTACTCTAGATAGTATCAATATTGATAGATACATATTACATTAATTTTCACTTACAAAAATTACCTGTCCTACATACAAACTTGTCCCTGATAAATTATTCCATTTCTGAATTTGCGAAACTTTGACATCATAAATTTTTGAAATTCTGTAAATGGTCTCCCCATTTTGCACGATATGTGTCTTCCTATTTTTAGATAATTTGTCGTGCGTATTAAAGTTTAGGCGAATGCAAACGCAATAAAGATGCGTTAAATGTTAGTTCTTTGACATATTAGATAAATTCATATAATTCCCGTCAGCAATATTTTGAGCGAATAGCTTAGCGACCAGGACTTGCTT
>JANRME010000220.1:0-15286 GCA_033761835.1 Saprospiraceae bacterium | reverse complement strand
CACATCTGCGGGCCGCCAACCGGTTGGCATGAACCAAATTCTTAATTTATCCCACCAATTCCGGGTGCGCCAGGCGTCTTTAAATAAAAGCCAAAAATGCTGAAAATTGATTTTAATCGGATTCCAGGTTCGTACAGGTCGGGTCACGCCGTACACAGGCGGCACATCGTCTAATTCTTCTTGAAAAGTGCCAAATAATTTATCCCATATAATAAAAATTTGGGAATGATTTTTATCTAAATATTCTTTATTAATCGCATGATGTACGCGATGGTGCGAAGGCGTTACAATGATTTTTTCCAGAAAACCCATTTTACCAATCAAACGCGTATGATACCAATATTGCAAAAACAAATGTAAAGGCGCGATCACCGCAATGACTTGTTCCGGCACGCCCAGCAAGGCTGCGGGTAGCAACAGAAATGTAAAATAATTCACAAAACTGGAAATCGGCTGACGCAGTGCGCAAGACAAATTAAATTCTTCACTACTATGATGAATGATATGGCGATTCCACAGAAAATTAATTTCGTGGCTCCAGCGATGCGACCAATATCCTTGAAAATCAATTGCAATAAAGCCAATGATATAGGTTAATACAGTGTTTTGAATATGTACCAAAGCGACTTTATCCACCAGCCAGCTATACGCGATAATGCCAACGCCTATGCCGAGTACATCTTTCGTCACATTTGTGATGCCAGAACTCAAGCTTGATACGCTATCCAAGCCACGAATAAATTTTTTACCCATGCGCCATTCCACAAATTTCTCTACAAAAAAGAGAATAATAAAAATAGGCATGGCAATATTCAAAACATAACCGTAGGTTTCCATACACTACCAAATTGCTGATAATAAAATACTTATTGTCCGATATAATATTCAAATCGGGATGTAAAGTTCGGAATTTTTTATGATAGAACATAGATTTTTGCGGATACGACTGATGCTCACTGACTGAATTTTTTAAATCCGTAATGATCCGTTGCACCCGCGTCATCCGTGTTCTATCATATAATAAATTTCATGACTTTAAAATTATCGCACAATTCTAATCGCCTGACTTGCAATACTTTGCCCAGCTTGAATGCGATAAAAATATTGCCCAGAAACCAAATAACCGTTCGCTGCAAATTCTACTTGATGTTCTCCTGCCAACTGATAGCCATTAAATAAAGTCGAAACTGGCTGCCCCAAAAGGTTGAATACATCGACCCGCACATTCGTAGCGGAAGGCAGATTGTATTGAATAACAACCTGTTGTGAAGAAATGTACCGCACACTATGCTTGATCGAAGGCGCAGCAACGCCATTCACAGCAGTAGTTGCGGAGCAATCCAATCCAAGATTAAGACGAGTAAAGTTTTGCCCAAGCACCGTATTCACAGTATTTGCGTCCACGCAAAGCCAATTTTCCAGTACCGTCGCGTATATTTGTCGAAAATCGGTATGATATTTCAAATTCCCATTATTATCAAAATCCTGCCAATTGGGAGGCGTGCCGACAAAACCATTCCCATTCAAGCCTTCGCCAAAAAGCATCAACGGAGCGGCCGCACCATGATCGCAACCACCGGAAGCATTTTGTTCCGGGCGTCGCCCAAATTCAGAAATACTCATGCTCAATACATCTTTTGCTTTGCTCGCAAAATCAAGATCGTCGTAAAACGCTTTCACAGAATCCGCCACTTGCTTGAGCAACTGTGGATGAACGTTGTTCTGATTGGCGTGCGTGTCAAATCCATCCAAAGTAACCATATATAATTTTGTACCTAAATTTCCTTTGATCAAACGCGCTACAATCGCCAGTTGCCGGCCCAGACTCCCTTCAGGATAGGTCACTTGAGTACTGGAAGCATCGTATGCATCTTTGATGGCAGTCGCATAAATAAAGGTGCTGTTGGTCACTGCGCGCATATAGCCCAATTGCTCGCCATACAAGCAATCCGGCAAATTATTTACATCGTACAACTGCCCATTTTGCGCGATTTCATACAATTCATTCGGCTCGTTGACCGAAACGGAGATATTCGTATTATTGGTATCAATAAAAGCAGTGTTTCCAACGCTTCCAATTTGAATGGCTGGCGGAATCGCAGGCGGATTCATCAGAAAATCAGGATATAAATTTTGCAAATAACGCCCCAGCCAACCCGAATCATCAATCACATCACTATCACTGGCAGAAGCCCAGATATCGGATGACCGAAAATGCGATAAATTTTGATCTTCATAGCCCACGCTATGCACTACTTTCATATTGCCTTCCGACCACAAGGGCTGTAGGGCCGCCATTGTATTAGGCATCCCAAATTCATTGCTCAGGCTAAAAATTTCATTTTGTGGTACGCGGATCGTTGGTCGTAGCGATTGATAAGTGCCGTAATCAAACACCGGGATAATCATATTCTGCCCGTCGTTGCCGCCTTTGAGGCGGATGAGAACAAGTACTCGGTCGGTTTCACCTTGAGTCAAAGCAAATGCCAACGGCGAACGCATCAATGCCTGGATTGGGAGGTTGCCAAGCATAACTGACATCCCGCCAGTAATACCAAGGGTTTGCAAGAAACTACGCCGACTCCATTGCCGATGGTCGCGCTCGTGCGCTTCGCCATGCTCCAGAGCACTGCCAATTGGAAGATTTTTAAAGATTTTATTATGATTATGCATGATTTTAAATTTGAAGTTTGAGGTTTGAAAGTCAAAAAGTTCAATCAATCAATCATTCATCCATCCAATTACATCAACTGAAACTCCGGTCTTCGTACTAAATAATCCAGCAATAGCGCGGTTTGCGCAGGAGCAGTCTCCCAAGCAAGGCTCCAGCCGCCATCTTCAAAATAATGATTCGGAATCTCTGCTTTGAATGAAATGGTAGCGCGTTCGTAATCTTCAGGATATTGCATTCCGTTGGGTAGGATATGATTGGTAATCAACTCGGTGATATAATCTGCATCGTTAGAATTATTCGACAAAGTGGCTGCGAATGAGCGTAATTGCTCAGTATAATTCTGAAATAGTGTATAAATAACAAAACGCAAAGCCTGCCAGCGTCCAGTGAGCGTATTACTATTCACCCAAGTAAGATTACCTTGCCAGCCAGCTACATCGACAGGATTAAATAATTCTTGACCCAACTCGGAAGCGAGATAAATAATGCCGTCCAGTTCTTCGTTTGTGCCTTGAATCTGAAAATTCCCTTCTTTTAATAAGCCAACTACCGCTTCAATTGGACTTTTTACAATCACACCAATATTTGCATCATCAAAAAAATGCTCGCTTTTGAATAAAGCCCGCAGCACTGGCGCGATTTCAAAATCATTGGAAATAAAAATGCCGGCTAATTGAATCACGATATTTTCATCCACCTCTGGGCCGACGAACGCCTGATATAGTTTTTTACAAATATATGTTGCGACTTGATTGCTACGCTCTTGGAATAGAATATTATGAACGTCATCATAGTCCCAGTTGCCTGTTTTTCCAAAAATTGTTTTTGAACCTGGGTCGAATAAAGCCGGAACAAAAGTAATTGGCCCGCAGAGTGTTTCCTGGGTAATACCATTCCAGCCTGTCAGGGCCTTAGCCGTTTGAACAATATCTTGTTGGGTATAGCCATTATCGCGTCCAAGCGTAAACAATTCATACAATTCCCTGGCATAATTTTCATTGGGACTGAAGCGTGTATTTTGCACACCATTCAAGAATACCAGCATGGCTGGCGTCTTGCCCATTTCGCGCACAAAATCTTTAAAATTGCCAAAAGCATATTCTTGCAATAGCTTGTGATACTGATACATCCAGGAAGGGCAACCGTAAGTTTCCAGTCGCGTTACAAAATGATTATGCCAGAAGAGTGCCAGTTTTTCGCGTGGGCCATTACCAATCATATCCATTACCCAGCGGCGTCGCCAGGTAAAAATTTGCTCTAAAGCCAGATTTTGGTTGCCATTATATTGTCCGATCGTCCAATCCGACCACTCTGGCTCAGGGGCAGTAGGTAGCGCGATTGCCGCGTCAATCAAGGCATCCACCAAATTAGAAGGCGTTTGGGAAAGTCCGGCCGCGATTTGTGCAGGCGTAGCGCCAAAGCCCAATCGCCGATACAAATGCATTATACGACGCTCATTCCAGGGCATACTCGCATCGGGTACGTAAGGTGCAAGCGTCCCCGTTACACAGTTAATAGTCATCATAGGCATTAGATTTTAAGTTTTGGGATGAGAAAAATATGATATTTGAAATGTGAAAAGTTTGGTGCTCAGCTTTTTGTAAATTTCTTGGATTATATGATGGATTTCAAGAAAATTCGTTGAAAAGCTAATTCTAAACGAGCAAAGAATCTCAAAACTATATTTGGACGAGGGGAAATAGGAAAAGTTTAACGAAAAAGAGTGATAATTTTTACGAAAAAATGTGACGTCAGAGCAGCAGAAGCGTCAAAAGATATGTTAGATTTGCGATTTACGATTGGGCTAAAAAAGAAGTAAGTCGAATCACAGCTTGGCGATACGACTTACTATCAACAAATTTATAATCCCATGAACATATGCGTATTGAAAAACCAGCTTCTAGAGCCGGTTATATCTTTGATCAAGTTCTTTCAATAATTGCGGTTGGATGCCCCCTCTAAAGTGTTGAGTAGTAAGTCAGGCTTTTTATCCCTGAAACCTGACTTACTATTCTCAAACTAATATCCCATGTAACATATCCAACTTTTGTTTGCCGATTCGTGTATCGGCGTTTATTTCGTTTGACAATACAAACATCTTACATTTTAATGCTAAGAACAAGGACAAAATTGGTGCTTTGTGAAAATAATTTTACAAGCGCCAATTCTTTTTTTATTTAAATGCAAGAGTTTGAATACGATTTTTGTGAAAATAAAACTTTTTTAAGCCGAATTTTTCCTGAAAAAAACTTAAAAAAAAATGGACGGAGGGGTTGACAACTTATCAAAGCCCTATCCTGTTTTAAACTAAAATCACTCGACAATGCAAGACCTTACTATCGAACTACGTGAGCTCATTGAGCAGTATTCCGTTCATTTTCTGCTATTTAGTGAAGAAGATTTGACCCACAAGCCTACGCCTGATAAATGGAGCAGAAAGGAAGTCATCGGTCACCTCTGCGATTCCGCTCAAAACAACCTGCAACGCTTCGTGCGCGGGCAGTACTATGCCGAGCCGCCGCAAATCGTGTATCACCAGAATGAATGGGTAGCATTACAAACCTACCAAACCTACGATACCCGAGCTTTGGTGAACCTTTGGGCAACGCTCAATCTGCATCTTTGCTGGGTGCTCGATCACATGAATCCTGAAAATTATGCCAAAACTTGCAACACGGGCAAAGACGAAGCGGAATTGCATAGCCTGGAATGGCTGGCGGCGGATTATGTCAATCACATGAAACATCATTTGAAACAAATCACAGATCAAGATTATCAAGCTTCTTACACTCCTATATCATAAAACTGTTACTTTGGGTTGTTTTTGCGTTCTTATTACTAAATAGCTATAACATGAAAACAACCCTTTTGATCATTTTTATCCTCATTTTAAATCATTCCGGCATCGCTCAAATCGAGGATTTACTGACCAATCCAGACATTGAATGGATAGGAGAGGTAGAATTGGAATATAATTTTGAGCCGGAATTGCTTACCGTATTGGGGATGTCTGAGAATTTTCTTTCTGAAAATAGAGAATATAATTATACGGTCAGGAAAAATAATTTTGATTATTGCAAAAGTGCAGGATCAATAAATGAATTAATGATTAATCTCGCTGAAAACGGCGAACTGCCTGTGTATGTGTCATCTGCCGAGGTAGAGCGTATTTCAGATGAAGATTTGCAAACATTTTTTTATTTAATTGATACATTAAGTATTGCTTATTTAGATCATCGTACTGCAATAAAATATAAAATAAACGCAGAAATAATTACATCATATTTTGTAAAGCAGATATATTATTATGATCATAAAAAACAAATTCTGACGAATAGGGTCTTAGGAGTGAGTTTAGTGATAGATGACTACGATGAGAATGGAAATAAAAAATATAAAAGAGTTCTTTGTTATATGGCTTTTCCAAAAGTAAATGAAAAACAGTATGATATTAATTTGCCGGAGGTTTTATTTACAATGGAAACATCAGAATATGTAAATAAAAATGCTTTTAAAACGCTAAAAGGCGATATGAATAAAACATTCGAGCAAGTATTTTTTCAGTTGCCAAAGCAAAGAAAAACGGCTATTTATTCTACGGAGACTGGTCGTTGTTGTAAAGAAATAATTGACACAGAAGAGCATAATAAAATATTTAATTATTCAGTGGATACAATTATATCATATCATCCCGAAACTTATGAACAAACAATAAAAACAACAGAAAACCCAAAATTGGGCTTTAATCTTTATAGTAATGAATATAAATTAATCCAGACCTGGTATTTTGATGCGGAGACCAATCAACTTGTTTCGCGTTTAGAGGCCGCTGCGCCTGCTTTAGACGTTTTGGATGAAAATGGGAATTTTCTATTTATTCAATCTTTATTTTATTTATGTTTTTCAAATAATATCCCAACGGGTAGGAGTAAGGGATGATGCTTGTGGCAAATTATATCTTTCCTTTCTTTTGAAAACGTAGGAATTATGCGCGTTATGCCTGCATGGATTAAAAATGATGAATTTTTTGTATTGTTGATTTATTTTGTAAATATTTATTTTAACCGTATTTTATTTCTAAATACGGAAATTATAAAAATTATTATTTGATATTCGAAA
The DNA here is from genome assembly GCA_033761835.1 of Saprospiraceae bacterium. Taxonomy (GTDB): domain Bacteria; phylum Bacteroidota; class Bacteroidia; order Chitinophagales; family Saprospiraceae; genus JADJNW01. The sequence continues at coordinate 8,493 of JANRME010000220.1, read as the reverse complement.
TAGAAATTCTTTTAAAAATTGATTATTTCCTTGACTTTTTTGTGCTTTGCCTTCGGAGTTTTTGAAATTTTTCTAAGAAATTGAACATTTTCTTTGCTTACTTTTGAATTCCCTATCAAAATCTAACTCCCTGATTCAAATAATTCCAAGTTAACCATTTTACCTACCCAACTCACTTTAAAAGAAGTTGGAAATTGTAACTAATCAATTATCAATTGATTATACAAACCTAACCATCAACCGCAAGAACTATGGAAAGTGACCAAAGAGGTTTATATCTACCGCAATTAGAAAAAGATGCCTGTGGAACGGGCTTGATCGCGGATTTGAGTGGGAAAAAGTCGCATCAACTCGTGGCAGATGCGCTCCGTATGTTGGAAAACATGGAACACCGCGGCGCTTGTGGCTTCGAGGCAAACACAGGCGATGGCGCAGGGATTTTAGTGCAAGTGCCGCACGATTTTTTTGTGAAGGAGTGCAAGAATGTGGGCTTCGAGCTACCGGAATATGGCAGCTACGGGGTCGGGATGGTTTTTTTTCCAATGGAGCCCTGGCTGCGCGAGCAATGCCGTGTGATTTTTGATGATTTTATTGATGAATTGGGCTTTGAGTTGTTGGGGTATCGACCTGTGCCGACCAATAATGCAGGGCTTGGCAACTCTGCTATCGCCGTAGAACCTTGGATGGAGCAGGTTTTTGTGCGGTTAAAAGAAGAATCGTCGCCCGAAATGCTGGAGCGGCGTTTGTATGTATTACGAAAATTCGTAACGCATCAAATCCAAATCTCGTTCCCGGAATGGCGCGACCATTTTTATATTCCATCGTTTTCGTATAAAACGTTGGTTTACAAAGGGCAATTAACAACCTATCAGCTGCGTCCCTATTTTCTTGATTTGCAAAATGAGGATTTTACCTCGGCGGTAGCCGTCGTGCATTCAAGATTTTCAACGAATACCACACCCAAATGGAAACTAGCGCAGCCCTTGCGTTATATCGCGCATAATGGTGAAATTAATACCATTACGGGTAATTTGAATTGGTGGAAATCAAAAGAAAAAGTGCTTTATTCTCCTTTGTTTGATGCAGAGGAACTGGATAAACTCAAACCCATTTGCGGAGAATCTTTGTCCGATTCGGGCAATTTTGATAACGTATTAGAATTTTTGGTACTAAGTGGCTTCTCAATTGCGCACGCCTTAATGATGATGATTCCGGAGGCCTGGGAGCATGATGAGCAGATGGATGATTATAAACGAGCATTTTACGAATATCATAAAACCATCATGGAACCCTGGGATGGCCCCGCGTCTATCTGTTTTACCGATGGCACGGTGGCCGGAGCAATGCTCGATCGCAATGGCTTGCGTCCTTCGCGTTATGTATTGACCGAAGATGATCGTTTGATTATTGCTTCTGAAGCAGGGGCCTTGCCGGTGGACCAGTCGAAAGTATTAATGAAAGGGCGTTTGCAGCCTGGAAAAATCCTGATTGTCGATTTGGAAAAGCGCCGCCTGGTAGCAGATAAAGAATTAAAAGCTGCGATTTGTCAGCGATTGCCCTACCGCGAGTGGTTGGATCGCAACCGACTTTTTTTGCGCGATTTGCCTGCGTACAGCGAAGCGAAGGAAAACATGGAAGAAAACGCGCTGCTTCAACGGCAGCAACTCTTTGGCTTCACACGGGAAGACTTAAAAACACTGCTTTCGCCAATGGTGAAAAGTGGCGAAGACCCTGTAGGCTCAATGGGCGCAGATACGCCACTAGCGGTATTGTCGCAACGGTCGCAGCATTTGGCTAATTATTTCAAACAGCTTTTCGCGCAAGTAACGAATCCACCCATAGATCCGATTCGGGAACGTTCGGTGATGTCCTTGTTTGCGATGCTGGGCGGCGCAGGTAATATGCTTGATCTCAATGCAGATCGGGCGCAGTTTATTCATTTACCCAGCCCAATTTTGAGTGATACAGATTTTAAAAAGATAAAATATATTCGACACCATAATTTCCAGTCAGGTGTAATTGATATCCTTTTCAAACCCGATGAACAACGCGGACGTTTGCGTGCAGCGATTCACCAGGTATGCGCTACAGCCGAGGATATGGTGCGCAATGGCAAGAATATTCTCATTTTATCCGACCGTCAAGCCGACGCTTTGAATGCGCCCATTCCGTCGCTTTTGGCGGTGGGCGCTGTTCATCATCACCTTATCCGGGAGGGGCTGCGGGGTTCGACTTCGATTGTGGTGGAGGCAGGTGATATTTGGGAAACGCATCATATTGCAACATTGGTAGGCTATGGCGCAAGCGCGGTGAATCCTTATATGGCTTATGCTACGATTGCAGATTTGCAAGAAAAGAACTTTTTTGAGTTGGGTCAGAAGTTGGATAAATTGATTGATATTTATAATAAGGCACTTGGCAAAGGGCTGTTGAAAATTATGTCCAAAATCGGGATTTCGACTTTCCAATCCTACCAGGGTGCACAGATTTTTGAAGCTTTGGGCATTCACAAATCGGTGATTGATGAGTGTTTTACGGGTACGGTTTCAAGGATTCAAGGCATTGGTTTTGATGAAATTGCGCGAGAAGCGATTGCTCGTCATCAGATGGCTTATCCTGATAAAAACATTCCAAATCCAAAGCTCGACGTAGGTGGCGTTTTTCAATGGAAACAGCAGGGCGAAGCGCATTTGTTCAATCCGCAGACCATTCATTTGCTGCAATATTCGACTCGAAAGAACGATTATACTGCTTATCGCAAATATGCTAAATTAATTAATGAGCAAAACGAACAAGCAATGACTTTGCGGGGTTTGCTCACTTTTAGAAAAGGTAAAAGCATTCCGATTGAAGAGGTCGAGCCGGTTGAAAATATCTTCAAACGCTTTGCTACCGGGGCAATGTCATTTGGTTCGCTTTCACATGAAGCGCATTCTACTTTGGCGATTGCAATGAATCGTATCGGCGCAAAAAGCAATAGTGGTGAGGGTGGCGAAGATGAAATGCGTTTTGAAATCAAAGAAAATGGGGATTGGGAAAGATCAGCGGTGAAGCAAGTGGCTTCTGGTCGTTTTGGTGTGACGAGCCATTATCTGGCGAACGCAGATGAGCTACAAATCAAGATGGCGCAAGGCGCAAAGCCTGGTGAAGGTGGCCAGTTGCCCGGGCATAAAGTGGACGAATGGATTGGCCGGGTGCGGCATTCCACGCCGGGCGTGGGTTTGATTTCTCCGCCGCCGCATCACGATATTTATTCGATTGAAGATTTGGCGCAGTTGATCTTTGATTTAAAAAATTCCAATCCCGCGGCGCGCATCAGCGTCAAGCTAGTTTCAAAGGCGGGCGTAGGTATTATCGCTTCTGGCGTTGCCAAAGCACACGCCGATGCAATCTTGATTTCCGGGCATGATGGGGGTACAGGTGCTTCGCCTTTGACTTCGATTCGACACGCAGGGTTGCCTTGGGAATTAGGCTTAGCGGAAACGCAACAAACATTAGTGAAAAATAAACTCCGCGATCGCGTGACGGTGCAAGCCGATGGGCAAATCCGCACGGGACGAGATTTAGCCATTGCAGCACTGCTTGGCGCAGAAGAGTGGGGGATTTCTACTGCCGCTTTGGTCGTAGAAGGTTGTATCTTGATGCGGAAATGTCATTTAAATACTTGCCCAGTAGGTGTCGCTACACAAGACCCGGAATTGCGTAAGAAATTTACAGGCGATCCGCAGCACGTGATCAATTTTTTCACTTTCCTTGCGCAAGATTTGCGCGAAATCATGGCCGAACTTGGCTTCCGAACGGTGAATGAAATGGTCGGTCGAGTAGAAATGCTGCGCTTGAAAAGCCATATCCCACACTGGAAATACAAACATCTTGATTTGACGCCGATTTTGTACAAACAACCAGCAGAAGCCTGGGTTGGAATTTATAAGAAAATTGAACAAGATCATGGCATATCCGATGTTTTGGATCGCCGATTGATTCATATCGCTGAACCAGCATTGGAGCATGGGCAAGGCATCAGTTCCAATTTCGATATTCGCAATACCGACCGAGCAACGGGAACGATGTTATCCAATGAAATCTCCAAACGCTACGGAGGGCAAGGTTTGCCAGATGGCACGATCCAATTCAGGTTTCGAGGCTCGGCAGGGCAGAGTTTTGGCGCATTTGGAGCGCGGGGCTTGCATTTTGTATTGGAAGGCGAGTCGAATGATTATTTTGGCAAAGGCTTATCGGGCGCTCGTTTGGTGGTTGTTCCTGATCGGGATGCAAAATTTGAAACGAGACAAAATATCATTATCGGCAATGTGGCATTATATGGCGCGACTTCCGGCGAGGCTTATATCGTGGGTATGGCGGGCGAACGTTTTGCGGTACGCAATTCCGGCGCGATCGCTGTGACAGAAGGCATTGGCGATCATGGTTGTGAGTATATGACCGGTGGCGTCGTCGTTGTTTTGGGCGAAACCGGCAAGAATTTCGCAGCGGGCATGAGTGGCGGCGTGGCATTTGTGTATAATCCGCATAAAAAATTTGAAAAGCGCGTCAATGCAGAAATGGTAGATTTAGACCCGATGGAAGAAGCTGATTATGAATTGGTTAGAAAGCTGATTCGCAATCAATTCCGCTATACGGGCAGCAATTTAGCTTTACAAATGCTGAATGATTGGGAATCCGAAAAGCAATATTTTGTAAAAGTGATGCCGAGAGATTATAAAGCGGTTTTATTGAAAAAGAAATCGCAAGCTACAAGCCGCGAGCCGCAGGTAGAAGTGCCAATGGTAAATGGTCTGACGTAGGCATTCCCTCGGAAAATTTAAATGATCAACGAAACATGGATCCAAAAGGTTTTTTAAAATATAATAGAGAAACGCCGAAATCGCGGAAGCCGCAGGAACGAATCAAGGATTACAAAGAAATCTACGAGGATTTCGATGAAAAGAAAACCGTGCAGCAAGCCACGCGATGTATGGATTGTGGCGTTCCGTTCTGTCATAATGGCTGCCCATTGGGCAATATCATTCCTGAATTCAATGAAGCTGTACACGAAGAAGATTGGCATCATGCCTTCGAGATTTTGAACAGCACGAATAATTTTCCGGAATTTACGGGGCGCATTTGTCCGGCGCCTTGCGAGTCGGCTTGTGTGCTGGGTATCAATGAATCGCCCGTCGCTATTGAGCATATCGAAAAAGCGATTGCAGAAATTGCTTTTGAAAAAGGCTACATCCGGCCGCAGCCACCTGTCATTCGGAGTGGTAAAAAAGTGGCAATTGTTGGATCCGGCCCGGCAGGCTTAGCGGCGGCGGTACAATTGAACAAAGCGGGGCATCAAGTCACTGTTTTTGAGAAAAGTGATCGTATTGGCGGGCTTCTGCGCTATGGCATCCCTGATTTTAAATTAGAAAAATGGGTCATCGAGCGCCGTATTGCTATTATGGAAAACGAAGGAATTCGCTTTAAAACGAACGCGGAAGTAGGCGGAAATATTGATGTGCAGCATATTTTGGATGAATTTGATGCAATGTTATTATGTGGAGGTTCATTAGTACCCAGAGATTTGAACATTCCGGGAAGAGAACTGAAAGGCATTCATTTTGCGATGGAATATCTGGAGCAATGCAATCGGCGTATAGCTGGAGATATTATTTCTGAAAATCAATTGATTGATGCAAAAGGCAAGCACGTAGTCGTTATCGGCGGCGGGGATACTGGCTCGGATTGTGTGGGCAATGCCAACCGCCAAGGCGCAGCCTCGGTTACGCAATTGCAATACCACGATATGCCCCCTTTGAAAGCTGACCTGGCAGATTGGCCAAACGTGCCATTGATCTATACTTCCTCCTCTTCGCACGAGGAAGGATGCCAACGAGAATGGGCTATTTTGACAAAAATGTTTATTCCCGACAAAAAAAATTTGGTAAATTCAATACAAGTCGTAAATTTGGATTGGCAAAAAGATGAAATCACAGGAAAATATATTTTCCGCGAACTCCCCGACTCTCTACAAAGTATTAGTTGCGATCTGGCTTTTATAGCTATTGGCTACGCTCACCCGCAACATGAAGGACTGTTACAACAACTTGGCGTTCAATTAGATGAACGTGGTAATGTGAAGGCGACCCCAACCCATTTTCAAACCAATGTAGAAAAAGTATTTGCCGCAGGTGATATGCGCCGAGGGCAATCCCTCGTCGTTTGGGCGATTAGTGAAGGAAGAGAAGCAGCAAGATCAATTGATGCGTACCTATGCGGACAGACTTTATTAGAAGGCAAAACACATTCTCTATTGAATATTTTTAATTGACATTTGTTGAAAAAACTCTATTAACGATCTTCTTCATAATTGGATTAGTATGAAAGCAGTCCCAGTCTCGCAAGAGGCTGGGATTTTTGTTTTTGGGCATTGTCCAAATTTTTTTACTTTTCCTCATCGTTTTTATCATTCCGATGTTTATATTTTAATTTAAAAACAAGATTTTATTTGATCAAAACAGAGCAAAATTGATGGCAATGAAACTAATAAAAGTATCCCTGGCAGCATTATTTTTATTATTCACTACACATTTACTCGCAACGAATTCTACCATAGAGCGTGTCGAACCTGCGTTTTGGTGGGTAGGCATGAAAAACCCAAGATTGCAGCTTCTAATTTATGGTAAAGATATTACAATGTTGCAACCTGTTATTAACTATAAAGGCGTTCGGATAGAACAAGTAATTAAAGTAGAAAGCCCTAATTATCTTTTTATTAATTTACTATTAACGGATAATCATAACCCAACGAATTTTGATATTGATTTTCAAAAAGATGGAAAATCAGTCCAAAAGTATAATTATCGACTCTTCGCGCGTGAGCCAGGCTCTGCCGAACGAAAAGGTTTTAATACTTCGGACGTCATGTACCTCATCACGCCTGATCGCTTCGTAAATGGCAACCCCAGCAATGACAACGTTTCTGGCATGAAAGAAAAAGCTAACCGCGCTTTCGAGGGCGGGCGGCACGGCGGCGATATTGCAGGCATGATTAATAGTTTGGATTATATCAAAGACCTTGGTTTTACTGCACTTTGGATCAATCCTGTACTTGAAAATGATCAGCCGACCTATTCCTATCATGGTTATTCTACGACCGATTTTTATAAAGTCGATCCTCGGTTTGGCACAAATGAAGATTATCAAAGGCTAAGTCGATTAGCACAGGAAAAAGGTATTAAGCTTATTATGGATATGATTGTCAATCACTGCGGCTCCGAGCATTGGTGGATGAAGGATTTGCCGACTTCGGATTGGATTAATTTTGATAATAAATTTGTAAATACGAATCATAGAAAGCCTACGATTCAAGACCCTTACACCTCGCAATATGATTATAAAAAATTTGTAGATGGCTGGTTCGTAGAAACGATGCCCGATTTGAATCAACGCAACCCTTTGATGGCGACTTATTTGGTCCAAAACAGCATTTGGTGGACGGAATACTTAGGATTGGCGGGCATTCGCATGGATACCTATCCTTATCCTGACAAGGATTTTATGACCGAATGGACTTGCCAGATGATGCAAGAATACCCCAATTTTAATATCGTAGGGGAGGAGTGGGTCGGTAATCCGGCGCTCGTGGCGCATTGGCAACGCGGCAAAGTAAATAAAAATGGCTACACATCATGTTTGCCAAGTTTGATGGATTTTCCATTACAAGAATCGTTGCGTAGAGCCTTGGGTAGTAATAATCCTGGTGCTTGGAATGCTTCTTATGAAATGCTGGCGATGGATTTTTTATATGCCGATCCATTTAATTTAGTCATTTTCCCTGATAATCATGATATGGATCGTTTTTACACCCAAGTAAATGAAGATTTTGATTTATTTAAACTTGGGATCGTTTATAACCTCACAATGCGCGGCATTCCACAATTATATTATGGCACCGAAGCCTTGTTATCCAATTCATCACGTCCTGGCGATCACGGCATCATTCGCACCGATTTTCCCGGCGGCTGGAAAGATGATCCTGTAAGCGCTTTTACGAATAAAGGCTTGAATGACAATCAAATAGCTGCCAAGAGTTTTATTAAAAAATTAGCGAATTGGCGCAAAACAGCAGATGTCATTCATCATGGAAAACTGATGCACTTTGCTCCTGAAAACGGGGTTTATGTGTACTTTCGATATAATGATTCACAGAATATCATGATTGTACTAAATAAAAACGAACAAAATCAAACACTGGACTTATCAAGATTTGCCGAAATTATTAAAGATTATAAAAAAGGCAAGGATATTATTAGCGATCAAGAATTCATGCTTGATAAAACACTAAGTGTGCCTGCCAAAACTCCACTGGTGTTGGTATTAGAAAAATAGGTGCTCTATTCAAAAACAGATTTCCTAAATCTTTACGATTTAGGAAATCTTTGATTATGAAGTTGGAAATATAAGTGATTGAATATCAGGCTTAACTTATTATTCAATACACCATCATCAATT